>JBQTIV010000128.1:0-21432 GCA_052387775.1 Betaproteobacteria bacterium | reverse complement strand
CGCTGTTAACGTTTATCGAGGGGCGTTTGCGTCCGGTGACCCGTGGGAGGTCAAAGGGCCGGTTGTGACCGGAACCACAGACCCGTCAGTAATCACGGGGATCACCACACTCACCGCTAACGCATTGGTGGTTGTGGCCGTCGCCGGCGAGGACAATAACAACGGCTCAATCATCACGACGGGGACTGACCCAGCCGCATATACCGAGCACTATGTTGAATCATCCACGGGCTCAGACGGCGTTATAACCTTCTCCGAGTTCGCGAGAACCACAGCTGGAGCCACCGGCAACGTTTCCGTTAACTGGGATACCGCTGTCCCGATCGGCTTTGGCGGCATCGTTCTAGCGCTCCGGCCGACGACCTCGGCGCTCACCATCGCAATGCCGGCCGGCACGGTCCAGAACGACGTAATGGTCGCCAGCATCGGCTTCCGCAGCAACTCGCCTGGCCTGAACTCGACCGACATCTTGATCACTCGCCCGGACGGCTGGGCTCTCGCGCCCGTCGGCCGGGTCGACAACCTGAACTCGACCAGTAGCGCGCTCGCGGTGTACACGAAGGTGGCGGGGGTCGGCGAGCCCGCCAATTACACCTGGACCTTTACGTGCATTGCAACTTGCGTCACCAACGGCTTCAACGCGGCCGCGGGCGGGATCGTGAGTTTCTCTGGCGTGGAAAACACGGCCCCCGTTGATGTGGGGAACGGGGCGCCAACTGCGGTCGCGACGACCACTCCTGCGACACCCAGCGTCGTCACCACGGTGGCCAACACGATGCTGATCACCTCGCACGCCATCGCTAACGCCAACACATGGCAGGTTGCGCCGCCGTCCGGCATGACGCAGGCCTTCCAAAGGACAAGCGGCGGCGAGATGATTCAAGTGAGCACGGTTCTCCAGCCGGCCGCGGGGGCTACCGGTACGAAGACGGCGACCGACTTGGGCGGTGACGCCGCCGACTTCGGCAACGCGCACATCCTGGCGCTCCGGCCGGCGTTACCGGTTTTTGCTCAATCCGCCTACCGCCTGTTCAACAACGCGGATTCCACCAATGTAGGCACCGCCCTGGCCGCCCAGGACACCGCCGCCACCCTGGGCACATCCGGGGCGGCCTTCCGGCTGCGCATGCTGCTCCATGTCGCTGGCGCCAACCTCGTGTTAAACGGCCAGGCTTTCAAGCTGCAGTTTGCGGTGCGCTCCGGCACCTGCGATACCGCGTTCACCGGCGAGGCCTATGCCGATGTCACCGCGGCCACCGCCATTGCCTACAACAACAATGCCACCCCGGCCGACGGTGCGAATTTGACCGCCAATGCGAGCGACCCCACCCATGGCGCCGATACCGTGGTCAACCAGGACTACGAGGAGTTGAATCCCTTCGACAACACCGTGGCGGCCATCAACGTGGGCCAGGACGGCAAGTGGGATTTCTCCCTGATTGATCTCAGCGCGCCGGCCGGCACCACGTATTGCTTCCGCGTGGTCCAGGATGTCAGCGGAACGCTGCTCGACACCTATACCGTCGTCCCTGAAATCACCACCGCGCCGCGCGGCACTATATTTTATTTCCATGATGCCGCCACGCCGAATTTTGGAACGCTACCGGGAGGAACAACGTTGAGCGGAACGACTCCCGATGTCACGGCAGCGGGCGCGGGAACCAATCGTGACATGAACCAGACAATCGGGGCGACCCAGGTCAGCCAAGCTATAAGTACCGCCGCCATAACGACCACCCAGCAAAATTGGTTCCGGCGTTTCCTCTCAAGGCCGTTGGCGGCCCAGACCCTGCCAACCGGTGTCTGGCAAATTCAGGGGGGTGCTTCCGAATCGGCCACTGGATCCAATATGCTGGTATGGGGAGCCGTCATCAAGGTATGGCGGCCTTCCACAGGAACCGTCGTGGCAACTCTTCTGGACGATCCCGTGCTGGGGACAGTGGAGCCGGGCACGACTGAAACGAATGTTTCCAAGTTAACCGCCTCGATCAACGGCGTCGCCGTCAACGATGGCGATATTCTCGTGGCGGAGTTGTGGGCTCAAAATTGCTGCAGCGCCACCGTCAGCACGAATACCATTTTTTACGATGGCACTACCGAGGGTTCCACTACATCGAATGCGGCGTTCTTGCAGGCGCCGGCCGCCATTACCTTTCAAAGAACGACACACCAGTCTGCCTACCGCCTGTTCAACAATGCGGATGCCACCGATGTGGGGGTGGCCCTGGCCGCGCAGAACACCGCCGCCGCCCTGGGCGCAACCGGCGCTGCCTTCCGGCTGCGCACGCTAGTCCATGTATCGGACTTGAATCTCGGCATAAGCGGTCAGGCCTTCAAGCTCCAGTTCGCTGCCCGCTCCGGCAGTTGCGATACGGCGTTCTCCGGCGAGACTTATGCTGATGTCACCGCGGCGAGCGTCATTGCCTACAACAACAATGCCACGCCGGCCGACGGCGCGACCCTGACCGCCAATGCCAATGACCCCACCCACGGTGCCGATACCGTGGTCAACCAGACCTACGAGGAACTGAATAACTTCACCAACCCCGCGGCCATTAACGCCGGCCAGGACGGCAAGTGGGACTTTGCTCTGAAGGATAACGGTGCACCAGCCAGCACCGCTTACTGCTTCCGCTTGGTCAAGGATACCGGAGCGGTGCTCGACAGCTATATCGTCATTCCTCAAATCACCACTGCTGCGGGCGCGGGCGGGGGTGTGATCACCACGGAGGAATCCGTCAGCGGGTGCGCTGACCCTGTGGTCACTGGCGTCGTGCTTGATGCGGCAACCCAAGGGGGAGGCACGCTTAGCACGATTGACGTCACCCACACGATCAGCGGGGGAAACCGCTACGTCTTTGTCCAGGTCGTCAATGGCAACAGTTGGCCGACGATCAGCTCGGTTGTCTGGGATCCGGCGGGAGTCAATGAAGCGCTTAGTGTAATAGGCACAGCTACCCAGGGAACGAACGTTCGTACCGTGCTCTATGGCCTGGTCAACCCCACAGCCAAGACCGCGACGATGCGCGTCACCCTCTCAGCCGGGGATGGCGGCGGGACGTTCGTAGCGGTTTCTTCCTTCACGGGCGTCGATCAGACGACGCCGCTCGGGACACCCGCTACGGCGACCGGCGCGGTGGCGACGACTCCGACGGTCACCGTCACTTCTGCAACGGGTGAACTCGTCATCGACGCGATGGGAACTAAAGAAACGACAGGCAATAAGACCGCCGGTGCGGGTCAGTCCGAAATCTGGGACGGTTTCAGTGGTGACGCGGATGGTGCAGGCTCTACAAACGCCGGTGCAGCCTCGGTTGTGATGAGTTGGACGGGTGGGGTCACGGAAGAATGGGCCATCGTCGCGGTGCCGCTCAAGCCCGCGGCCGGGTCGGCGACGAGTCTGACCCTGCCCTCGTGGACACCGCAGGCAAACGAGCTCTTGCTGGTAGGGATCTCGATGCGCGACGAAGCCATCACGCATTCGGTTACAGTCAATGGCTTGATTTGGACGCTGGTCGCAGACGAGGACAATGACCGGGGTCAGATGGGGGTTGCCCTGTATCGGGCGTCAGGGCCGTCGCCGACGGCCGGCTCGGTCGTGATTACCCTGACCGGAAACACCAAACCGGCCTTTGCCGTCGCGGTGCGCTTGTCGAATGTGGATACAGCCGCTGCCAATCAGGGTATCGAAGCCATCGCCACCGCGTCGGGTCCCGCGGGTGTAGACGATGCCAATATGAAAGTCACCGTGACGACGGTGACGCCGAACGCCTGGGCCCTCGCGTGGGGCGGACAGCGGGGCTCGGGGACGCTCACTGTCCCCGCGGGCGAGACGATCATCGTCGAGTCCGGCGCCGACTGCGGCACAAGCGGGGACCGGGTGCGCGGCCATATGTGGCGGGAGATTGTCGCCACACCTGGGCCAACGGAATTAGGCCAGGATAACAGCCTGAGCGCCGCTCAACCGTGGGCGGTCATCGGCGTCTCCATCAAGCCCACACCGGGAGGTGGGCCATCGCCGCCGGGCGCCTTTAACGTCTTCGAGTCCACAACTGCAGCGGCCGCGATCACCGGTGTCATCAAGACCAGGGTCGCGGGCAGCGCGTTCAGCCTTGACGTCGTCGCGATCACAAGCGGCGCGAAGGATGTCACGTTCACAGACCAAGTGAGTGTCGATCTTCTCGGCAACAACACCCTGGGGGTGTCGCTCGACGCCAACAACTGTCCTACCACCTCCACGCTGGTGCAGACGGTCTCGCCTAATCCGACTATTACCGCAGGGCGCTCGACCGTGAATTTTGCTGCGGTCGCGAATTCGTGGCGCGACGTGCGGGCGCGGGTGCGCTGGCCGGCGTCCTCACCGACGGTGACGAGCTGCTCGACCGATAACTTCGCGATCCGACCCAATACGCTTGCCAGCTTCGCCGTTACCGACACCGACTGGCTGACGGCCGGGACCGGGCGCACCCTCAACCTGCTCACCTTCGCGGCGACCACGCCCACGCACAAAGCAGGACAGCCGTTCAGCGTGCGCGCGACCGCGGTCAACGCGGCCGGCTCGCCGGCGACGACGACCAACTACACTGGCGCGCCGACCGCGACGCTCACCACTTGCGGCAGTGCCGCCTGCACTGCGACTTTCGGCACGCTGACGTTGAGCACGGCTTTCGCGGCAGGACAGCTCACTACCGACGTGGCCTCCTATAACGACGTCGGCTCGTTCAGTCTGCAGCTCACGGACAGCGCCTTTGCGAGTGTGGATGCGAGCGACGGTTCGACAAGCACCGAGCGCAACATCACCTCAGCCGTGATCAACGTCGGCCGCTTCGTGCCCGATCACTTCGCGGTCGCGCTCAATACACCGGCGTTCGGCACAGTCTGTGCGGCCGGCAACTTCAGCTATATCGGCCAGACTTTCAGCTACACGACCCAGCCGCTGATCACGGTGACGGCGCAGGACGCCGCGAACAATACGACCACGCGCTACAACACCATCGGCAGCTGGTTCCGCATCACCGGTGCGAGTCTGACCGGCAAGGCCTACACCGCAGCCACCGGCACGCTGGACACGAGCGGACTGCCGGGTACCGACCCGGTCATTGCCTCCTCAGGCGCGGGCGTGGGAACACTTAGCTTCGGCTCCGGCACCGGAATATTCTTCACACGAACAACGCCGGTCGCCCCGTTCGATGCCGACCTCAGCCTGGCGATAAACGTAATCGATGCGGATGGCGTGGCCTACGCGTCGAATCCTGCGCGTTTCGGTACGGCAACCGCCGGCAACGGCATCGCGTTCAATTCCGGCAAGGCGATGCGCTTTGGCCGCCTGCGGCTGAACAACGCCTCCGGCAGCAGCCTGCTGGATTTGCCCCTGCCGCTTACGACCCAGTACTACGACGGTACCTTCTTTGTAACCAATACGGCTGACAGTTGCACAACTCTGCTCGGCAGCGATCTGCGCTTTGGCTTCCTCGGTTCGACTCCCAACCTGGTGGCGTGCGAGACCGCGATAATTCCGAGCGGCACCATCTACTTCGTTGGCGGCAAAGCGTCGGCAACGGCGTCGCCCACGCTGACACCCATCAAGCTTGCCAAGCCCGGCAGCGGCAACGATGGAGCCGTGGACATCGGGATCAACCTGAACGGACTCTCAGGAAACAGGTGTACCGCGGTTGGCGCGGCGGGACCGGCGGCGACCAACGCGAACAAGCCCTGGCTGCAGGGCAACTGGAGTGGTGGCACCTACACCGAAGATCCAACCGGCAGGGCAACCTTCGGCATCTTCAAGAATGCCGACAAGTTCCTCTATTTCCGGGAACTCTATTGATAGGATCCAGACCTTCACCGCAGAGGCGCAAAGGCGCAGAGGAAACGCAGAGAAAACCAAACGGAGCGTGTCAAAAAGCGTAGGAATTCCGGTCTGCCCCACCGCGCTGAAATATCGTGGTGGCATGAATATCCACCTCCCCTGCTTTTCCCCTCGAGTAGCTTTAGCTTTCCTTCGCGTTTCAATTCTTCGCGCGCACTTCAACTGCGCGGCCGAGTAATCTGTTTTTCAAACGTAAAAAATTCTTGACAGGGGGTGTGGTACTACTAGAATTAGCCCTGTCGGCATAGCCGAGGTACAACATATAGTGGTATTCAGACCAACGGCGGTTTCAGACAAGCGTACATCCGCTTGTTGCTTCCAGGCGACAAGAATATTCGAGGGAGAAGAAATGCAACTTGCCACCCATCCGACCGCGGCCACTCCGCTTAGCATTTTTTCCACCGTTTCGTAGCGAACCCTTGACGCCGACTCGGTACTCGCACTCTTCTTTTTCATGGGCGGCGCCTGCTTCAGGTGCGGCGCTCACCCGTAGTCGGCTGAAGTCAGGCTTCCGACCAAAAATAGACGCCACCTTTTTCAATTGCACGCCTCTTTTTCATAGCGCCTGCGTTGATTCTTAATCTGCCCAGGTTGCGCTCAATTTTCTCCAGACGCGAATCCGGGGAACTTGCCGCCGTGAACCTCTGCGCCGGCCGCGTCGAAATCGCCAGCGTGCGCCGCAACGGAGCCGGGCTGCCGATCGTGGAGTTCTGTTCGGCGCACCCTTGCGGAAAGGACGTGGGCGAAATGCTGCAGCGGCTGCGCCGCGAACGTCACCTTGAGCGCTTCCGCTGCGCGACGCTACTGCCGGCACCGCAATACCAGTTGCAGTTGCTGGACGCGCCCAATGTGCCGGATGCGGAACTGAAATCCGCAGTGCGCTGGAAGCTCAAGGACTCCCTCGACTATCCGGTCGAATCAGCGACCGTCGACGTGGTACAGATTCCGCCTGATGCCGGCGGACCCACGCGCGGGCGTTCGGTGTACGCCGTTTCCGCGCGCAACGCTGTCATCGAGGAGCGCATGAAGCTCTTTGCCCAGGCAAAGATCCCGCTGCGGGTGATCGAGATTCCCGAAATGGCCCAACGCAACCTTGCCGCACTTCTGGAGACCGATCAACGTGCGCTCGCCGTGCTGAGCTTTGGCGACGAAGGCGGTCTGTTGACTTTCAGCGCGCGCGGCGAGCTCTACCTGTCGCGCAGAATCGAAGTGAGCCTCGATCAACTGGCCCATGCGGCCGGCGCCTTGCGCACACAAATGTTCGAGCGCATCACGCTGGAACTGCAGCGTTCTCTCGACCACTTCGAGCGGCAGTTCAGCAACCTGCCGGTGGCGCGCCTGCTGCTCGGGCCTGTGCCGGCCGAGATCGGGTTGCGGCAGTACATCGCAGAAAATCTTTCCGCGCAGGTCGATTCCGTGGATCTCGGCGAGGTACTGGATTTCCACAGGGTTCCGAAGCTGCGCGAACCCGGCGAGCAAATGCAACGTTGGCAGACGCTGGGAGCTGCGCTGCGCAGCGGCCTGCACTAGTGGATTGGATTGACCGTGCCGCAACAGATCAATCTTTTCAACCCGGCCTTTCTGGACAGGCGTGGCCCGCTGTCGCTGAAGGCGGCACTGTTGGGGTGGCTGGCGATTGCGCTGCTATCGGTGGCGTTCGCCGGTTACGCCGGCATGCGTAATCGCCTGTTGGCACAACAGGAGCGCGAGGTGGCGGCCAAAGTGACAACGGCGCAGGCGGAATTGCAGCGGCTGGCGGGGCAGGTCGCGGCTCGCAAGCAGGATGCGCAGATCGCCGCGGAGATTTCGCGCCTGGAGTCCGAACTCAAGGGACGCGACGAGGTTATGGAAGTGCTCAAGGGTGGCGCGCTTGGCGATACCAGGGGTTTCTCGGAACACCTGCGCGCGTTTGCCCGGCAGTCTTTTGAAGGCGTCTGGCTGACCGGGCTGCACATCGCTTCCAGTGGCCAGGACGTCGCGGTGGAGGGCCGTGCGCTGCACGCGGAGCAGGTGCCGAATTATCTGCGGCGGCTCAATTCGGAGAGCGTCATGCAGGGCCATCCATTCTCGGAACTGCTGATGCAGGCACCCGCTCCCAAGCCGGACGACAAGAGCGGCGCGCGAGCGCCTTACATCGAGTTCCGGCTGGCGACCGAGGCCGAAATGCCTGCGAAAGCGGCCGCACAATGACCGAAACCCTGCGCAAAGTCATGGCCCGGTTCGACGCGCTCAAGCCCCGTGAGCGCGCAATGGTATTCGTGGCCGGGGCAGCGGTAATCGGCTGGCTGGCCTTCGCAATAGCCATCGACAATGAATTGACGCGCTACAAGCGGCTCGGCGCCGAGATGTCGCGCCACCAGGCCACACTCGCACAGTTGCAGACCCAGACTGCCGAATTGAGGCGTACGGCCGCACAGGATCCGGACGACGCAGGCCGCGCGCGCATCGCCGCGCTCAAGGCACAACTCGCGCAGTTCGACGCCGAGCTGCGCGGCGTGCAGCAGGGACTGGTGCCGCCTACGCGCATGACCCGGGTGCTGGAGGACATGCTGACGCGCAACAGCCGGGTGCAACTGGTAAAGCTCAAGACACTGCCGGTGACGCCGCTGGTGGACCGCGAAGCGAAAGGAGAGCCGGTGACGGCGGCCGCGCCGGGCCAGGCCGACCGCCTGGTCTACAAACACGGCATGGAACTCACCCTCGAAGGTGGCTATCTGGATCTGCTGGACTACCTGACGCGCCTGGAAAAACTACGCTGGCAGATGTTCTGGGCCAGGACGCGGATCGACGCCACGAAGTATCCGCGGGTGCAGATGACGGTGATGCTTTACACATTGAGCCTCGATCAGGCGTGGCTGGTCGTATGAACAGACCGCTGAGCGGATGGATAGCGAAATGGCTGGCGCTCTGCGCCGCCTTGGCTGCCTGCGCGCCGCTAGCGGCGGCGCCGCCGCTGCGTGACCCGACGCGGCCGCCGGCCGGATTCGGCAGAACAGGAGATGGCGGGACAGGTGCGACAGGCGCACCAGGGGCGATAACAGCGGGCCGCAGCCGCGATGGCGAGTGGGTGCTGCAGTCGGTGCTGCTGGCACGCGAGCGGCGCTACGCCATCATCAACGGCGAGGTTTTGGCGCCCGGCGGAACGGTGGCCGGTGCGGAACTCGTCGCCATCCGTGAGGGCGAGGTGATGCTGCGAGCGGGCGGCGTGCTGCGCACGGTGCGGCTGTTTCCCGACGTGGACATGCGCGGCCTGGCCGCGCCGCGGGCGCAGCAACGCAAGCAGGACGCGGTGAGGCCAGACGCCGCAGAGCCCCGGGCCGGCACGGCTGACGAGCGGACCCGATAACGTACACGACGGAGGAAAAGAAAAAACGTAATGAAAAAGCTTCTCCCCCTGCTGCTGATCGTTGCGCTAAGTGCGTGCGCCGTGCAAACGGGCATGTCCTATCGCAACTCCAAGGCGGAGATGGCGAAAGCCTCGCGCCAGCGGCCCGCGCCGGCGCAGCCGGACGAGGTGAGCAAGGCGCTGATGCCCTCGGTCAGCGTCGAGATGCCGAAGGTGGACGGCCGGCCGATCGAACCCCGCTTCGATCTGGTCGTGAACGGCGCGCCCGCTAACCAGGTTTTCATGGCTATCGTCTCCGGTACGCGTTACAGCATGGTGGTGCACCCGAGCATCAGGGACGCGATTTCCATCAATCTCAAGGATGTCACCGTGTTCGAGGCGCTCGACACCATCCGCGAGATGTACGGCTACGAATACAGGCTGCAAGGAACCCGTATCCTGATCCAGCCCCTCGGATTGCAGACGCGGGTGTTCCAGATCAATTACCTGATGAGCCAGCGCAAGGGCCGCACCGAAGTGCGCGTGACCTCTGGTGCGATTTCGGATGCGCCCGGCGCCGGCACCCAGGGCGCGGCCGGCGTGCCGGGGCAGACCGTCGGCGCGGGGGGCGGGCAGTCGCTGGAGAGCAGCAGGGTGACGACGACGTCGGACAACGATTTCTGGGCCGATATCGGCGCCGCCGTGCGCGCGATCATCGGATCCGAAGGCGGCCGCACCGTGGTGATGAGCCGGCAGTCGGGAATTGTCGTGGTGCGCGCCTTCCCCGCCGAACTGCGCGGCGTCGAGGACTTCCTCAAAGCCATGCAGGTGGTGGTCGAGCGCCAGGTGATGCTGGAAGCGAAAATCATCGAAGTCCAACTCTCGGACGGCCACCAGAGCGGGGTCAACTGGGCGGCGTTTATCCAGGGGAACAGCAGCCGTTTCGCCGGCGGGGTGTTGACTCCCGGCGCGCAGTTGACCCCGAGCGGGCCGGTCAGCGCGTTTACCGCGCGCAACGCCGACGGCTCGGTCGCCGCCACTTCCCAGCTCACGTCCGATCCGGCGGCACCGGGCAGCATTGGCGTGGGCCCCGGGGCCCCGGGAACCCTGTTCGGACTGGCGTTCCAGACCGGCAGTTTCGCCGCGCTCATTTCCTTCCTCGAGACCCAAGGCGATCTGCAGGTTCTTTCCAGCCCGAGAATTGCGACGATCAATAACCAGAAGGCCGTGCTCAAGGTCGGCACTGACGATTTCTTCGTTACCAACATCACCACCAATACCACCACCACCGGCCTTACCAGCACCCAGTCCCCAACCATTTCGCTGGCGCCGTTCTTCTCCGGCGTGGCCCTCGATGTCACGCCGCAGATCGACCAGAACAACCAGATCATCCTGCACATCCATCCGTCGGTATCGAGCGTGACCGAAAAGACCAAGAACATCGACTTGGGCACCTCCGGCTTCTTCCGCCTGCCGCTGGCTTCCAGTTCGGTCAGCGAGAGCGATACCATCGTGCGCGTCAACGACGGCAACATCGTCGCCATAGGCGGCCTGATGCGGGAGACCCAGGCGCGCAATGTCGGCCAGGTCCCGGGGGTGGGCAGCTTGCCGGTCATTGGCAATCTGTTTGGCAGCAAGGCGCGCTCGGTAGTGAAGAGCGAGCTGGTGATCCTGCTCAAGCCCACCGTGATCGAGGGCGACGCATCTTGGCGTCAGGATATACTGGACTCCAAGGAACGCATCGACGCCTACCAACGCAGTGGCCCCAAGTTGCCCAGTTTATTGTCTCCCCCCCCTGCCAAGCCTGCGCAGTAGCGCAGCCGCCGGCCAGAGTCTTGCATCCGAGCGGGTCGCCGGAATTGGGCGACCCAGCGGCTGATCATGTACCTGACCCACTTCGCGCTGCGCGAGCCGCCCTTCGGGCTGACCCCGGATACCGCTTTTGCCTTTGCCTGCACGCCGCATCAGGAGGCGCTGAATACACTGCTGGTCGCGCTGGCCAACGGCGAAGGCTTCATGAAGATCACCGGCGAGGTCGGCACCGGAAAAACGCTGTTGTGCCGGCGCTTCCTCGCGGAGCTCGACGGCGAATTCATCACTGCCTATATTCCCAATCCCTATCTCGATCCGCTTGGGCTGTTGCTGGCGCTTGCCGACGAGCTGCGAATTGTGCTTGACCGCGACAATGACCAGCACCATCTGCTGAAGACACTGAATCATGCGCTGCTCGAACACGCACGTGGCGGCAAGCGCGTGGTGGTCTGTCTCGACGAAGCGCAGGCGATGCCGTTGGAAACGCTGGAGTCGCTGCGCCTGCTGTCCAACCTGGAGACGGAAAAGCGCAAGTTGTTCCAGGTGGTGCTGTTCGGGCAGCCGGAGCTGGACGTCCGCCTGAGACACGAGTCGGTGCGCCAGCTGCAGCAGCGTATCACCTACCAATATCATCTTTCGCCGCTGTCGCGGCGCGAGATGGAGTATTACGTCGCCCACCGATTGCGCGTTGCCGGCTATCTGGGCGATCGCCTGTTTCAGCGCTCCGCCGCGGCTGCGCTCTACCGTGCCAGCGCCGGCGTACCGCGGCTGGTTAATGTGCTCGCCGACAAGGCGATGCTGGCGGCGTACGGTGAAGGAAGACACTATGTATCGGCAGCGCACGTGCGCAAGGCGGCGCGGGATACGCCGTCAGCGAGCTCGGCTCGCCCATCACTGATCGCGGCAGGGGCGGCGGCGGCGATCGCCGTCGCCGCGGCCGCCTATTGGTACGGCACTCGATGAGTCTGATCAACCAGGTTCTGCAGGAACTCGAAAAACGGCACGCGGCCGACGCCGAGTTGATCTCGCTGCCGCCGCAAGTGCGTGCAGTACGCACCGTGCCGCCGGCGGCAATGCATACGTTCGCGATTGCGTTGATTGTCGTGTTGGCGGTAGTTGGCGCGTTCGTTTACCTCAGCGACGCGCGGCCCCCTGCGGCGACTCCGCAGGCAGCCGTTCCGCCGCCGGCCAACCCGGTCCAAAAGCAGATTTCGGCGCCGGCTCCGGCCCCGATCGATCCGGCGGTGCAGGCGGTGCTGCTTGCGCCGGTGTCCAGGCTTTCCGCAGAGTTGAGTTTCAGCCCCGATGTGGGCGCGCCGGCGACACGGGCGGCGAGGCCCAAGACAGTGGCGCGAGTAGGAAAACCCCTGCCGGCCAGGTCTGCCGCCGCTTCCCCGCCACCCGAACCGGTTCCACTCGCCGCGCCAGTTGCTGCGCCGATTGCTGCGCCAGTCGCCCCGCCGGTCGCCGCGCCCATCGCCGCGCCCATCGCCGCCGATCCGCCGGCCCCTGCGGCTACGGCCGATTCCGCCACGGTTGCCGCGGCGCAACCTGCTGCCGCGGAGAGCCCGTCCTCGATCGACAAGAAGATGCGCGAGATGACCGCGCAGCAGCGCGCCGAAGCGGCCTTTCGCAGCGGTGTCGCGCAGTTGCAGGACGGCAGGGCCATCGCGGCCGAGGTGAGTTTTCGCGAAGCCTTGAAAGTGGACCCCACGCACGTCAGCGCCCGCCAGGCTCTGCTCGGGCTGCTGCTGGATGGCGGCCGCAATGACGAAGCGGAGAAGTTGCTGCGCCAGGCGCTCGAGCTGAATCCGCGCCAGCCGCGTCATGCCATGGTGCTGGCCCGGCTCGAGGTCGATCGCGGCGAGGTCAGCGGCGCCATCAACACGCTGGTCGCCGCGCTGCCTTACGTGCAATCCAACCCCGAGTACTACGCGTTTCTGGCGGCCGTGCTGCAGCGTGACGGCCGCCACCGCGACGCGGTGAATTACTATCGCACCGCGCTGCAGTCGTCGCCGGGCAATGTGGTGTGGCTGATGGGGCTGGGCATGTCCCTGCGCGCCACCGAACAGTTTGCCGATGCGCGCGAAGCCTTCCAGCGCGCCGCCGACTCCAAACAGCTCAACCCCGAGCTGCAGGCCTTGGTCGAGCGCCAATTGCGGGAACTGTCGCCGAAGAAGTGATTCACCGGGAGTGACTTACCGCTGCGGCGTACGCGCCGCGATCCAACCCACCACTTCACGGGCGCCGCGGCGCTTGAGCGTTGCCGCGAGTTCGTTCAGCGTCGCACCGGTGGTCAGCACATCATCCACCACCGCGATGCTCTTTCCTTGCAGATTGAGTTCGCAGACAAAGGCGTTGCGCACGTTGGCGGTTCTCTCTTTCCACGGCAGCGATGCCTGCGGCACGCTTTCGCGGCTGCGGCTGCAAATATTGGCGCTGATCCGCAGACCGAACTGGGCGCCGACCAGCCTCGCGATCTCCATCGACTGATTGAATCCGCGCTCGCGCAGTCGCCGCGGCGCCAATGGCATCGGTATCACCAGATCGGGATAGGGCTCGGCATCGAGCGCGTCGGTCAACGCGGCGGCGAGCGGGCGCGCGCACGCAAGGCCGCCCCGATACTTGAACGAGCGCACCAGCGCGTCGGCGGGAAAGGCGTAAGCCAGCGCCGCGACCACGCGGTCAAAAGCCGGATGCCGGTTCAGGCAGCGTCCGCAAACTTCAGCGGCTGCACCCGGCGCCGCGCAAATCGGGCAGCGCGCCGCCGGCAACCGCGGCAGCGCTTCGCGGCAACCCTCACACAGCCCGTCGGCGGCGCCGTGCCCGGCGCACAGAAGGCACGCCGGTGGCAACAATCCACGGACAAGTGACAGGCAGTCGTCAAAAACTCTGTAGGCTACATTTGACAAGGGTTCACGCTTCCCCGAACATCCCCCAAGGCCGCGAGCGGCCGGGATTTTTCCTTAGCCAACCTGCCACCATGATGCCCCAGTCCGCAAAACAGAACAGGCGAAGTCCCATCGAGCACGACGCCCAGCACTGGACCATGGCTGCGGTAGAGGCGTTGTTCGATGCCCCGTTTGCAGATCTGATCTTTCGTGCCCAGCAGGTTCATCGCCAACATTTCGCCGCCAATGAAGTGCAGTTATCGACGCTGCTGTCGATCAAGACCGGCGGCTGTCCTGAAGACTGCGGCTATTGTCCGCAAGCCGCCCGTTACCACACCGGGGTGGAGAATCAGGCGCTGCTGACCGTAGAGGAAGTGGTGCGGGCGGCGCGAACGGCGCAAGAACACGGGGCGTCGCGTTTTTGCATGGGCGCGGCATGGCGCGGACCGAAACAGCGCGATCTGGAGAAAGTCACGCAGATGGTGCGGGCGGTTAAGGCGCTGGGGCTGGAGACCTGCGCCACCCTGGGAATGCTCAAGGACGGGCAGGCCGAGCAGCTCAGGGATGCCGGCCTCGACTACTACAACCACAATATCGATACCGATGCCGATTTCTACGGCGAGATCGTCACCACCCGCAACCAGGGCGAGCGGCTGGACACGCTCGAGAAAGTACGCGCGGCCGGCATTCACGTCTGTTGCGGCGGGATCGTCGGCATGGGCGAGTCGCGCGCCAGCCGCGCAGCGTTGATCGCGCAGCTGGCCGGGTTCGAGCCGCAACCGGAGAGCGTGCCCATCAATAATCTGGTCCAGGTCGAGGGCACGCCGCTGTACGGAACGCCGAAACTCGACGCCTTTGAGTTCGTGCGCACCGTCGCAGCGGCGCGCATCACCATGCCGAAATCGATGGTGCGGCTTTCCGCGGGCCGCGAAGACATGTCCGAGGAATTGCAGGCACTGTGCTTCCTCGCCGGTGCCAATTCCATTTTTTACGGCGACAAGCTGCTCACCACCGGCAACCCCGATGTGGAGGCGGACCGGGCCCTGTTTGCAAAGCTTGGGCTCAGTGCGCTGCAGCGTTGAGTTTTTGCTTTTGAGTGGCCGCCGATTTGGCTGAATTGGTCAGGCTGGATTTGCCGGAGTGGCGCGGCGGTGCGTCTGCCTTTGCGTCGGTCACGCCCGGGAAGACGTTGCTCCCCCGATGGGTGCATTGAGGCGCGCTGAGCAGGCATCGGCGTGAGCTCCGCTTTCACTCTGGACAAGCGTCAGTTGCGGCGTTCTTTCGAACGCGCCGCGCCGACCTACGACCGGGCGGCGGTGCTGCAGCGGGAAATCTGCGGGCGGGCGCTGGAGCGGCTCGATCTGGTCAAGCTCTCCCCGTTAGTCATCCTCGATGCCGGCAGCGGCACCGGATTCGCGGCAAAGGCGCTGGCACGACGTTATCCAGGCGCAACCGTGGTCGAGTTCGACATTGCGCCGGCAATGCTGCAGACCGCGCGCGCGCGCCTGCCGCGCTGGAAAATGTGGATAGGCCGGCAGCGCGAATTGTTCGTCTGCGGGGACAATGAACAGTTACCCATCCGTTCCGGAGCGATCGGAATGTTCTGGTCGAACCTCGCGTTCCAGTGGGCGAACGATCTGCCTCGGGTATTCTCCGAGTCACAGCGCGTCCTTCAGCCCGGCGGGCTGCTGAGCTTCACCACCTTCGGCCCCGACACTCTTAAAGAACTGCGCCAGGCCTTTGCGGGCGATGTGGGCGGCGTGCACGTCAACCACTTTTACGATATGCACGACATCGGCGACATGCTGGTGCAGGCCGGATTTGCCGATCCGGTCATGGATATGGAGCAGGTCACGCTGACCTATGCCGATGTCGAGTCGCTGATGCGCGAGTTGAAGGCGGCCGGTGCGCACAATGTTGCGACGGGACGCAGCCGTGGGCTTACCGGCCGGCGCGCGCTCGACGACCTGCGGCGGCGTTACGAGGAACTGCGAAAAGATGGCCGGCTGCCGGCGACCTTTGAAGTCGTGTACGGGCATGCCTGGAAACCCGAGCCGCGTTTGAGTCCCGGCGGCCGCCCGGTTATCGACATCAAGCCGCGTTGAGGGGTTTGCTCTTACCCCTCACCCCTCACCGCTCGTGCCGGGTGTCTTGCCGCCCCGATCTTACCGACGGCCCCTGGGCGTGAACTCAAGAGGTCGGTTACTAACCTGCTCTACACCCAAACCTCTTGTTTGGCCGTTACCTATGATCCGTGGCCACCTCGGAGGGCTGTCCGAAGAATGTGCCCCGCGTAAAGAAGGTGTAGTCCGCTTCCAGCGCGCCGATGGCTAAAAGGACCATCAACAACAGCGGCGGGACCAGGATGGCATACATCAACGCCAGCCGCTCCCAAACCATGTGCATGAAGACGGCAACGATCAGCCCGGCCTTCAACAGCATGAAGACGATGATCAGAAACCACCTCATGTATCCCTGGATGTGGAAGTAGTCGACAAGATAGGACGCCGTGCTGAGAACAAACAGCAATCCCCAGATCTTGAGATAAATGCCGATCGGATGTTGCTGCCCTTGGGCGTGCGCCATGATTCCCCTCACCAAAGATAGAAGAATGCGAAGATGAATACCCACACCAGATCGACGAAGTGCCAGTAAAGCCCCATGGTTTCGACGATCTCGTAGTTTCCTTTCCTGCCGGTCAAAAAGCCCGGCCTCTCCTTATCCAAATCTCCGCGCATGACTTTTATTGCCACGATGACAAGGAAAATCACGCCGATGGATACGTGCGTGCCATGGAAACCCGTGATCATGAAAAAGGTCGAGCCGAACTGGGCCGCGCCCATGGGATTGCCCCAGGGACGCACTCCTTCTTCGAAAATCAGCTTGGTCCATTCGAAGGCCTGCATCCCGACGAAGGTTGCGCCCAATGCCGCGGTGATCAGCAGCAGGATAAAAGTCATCTTCTTGTTTTTCTCATAACCGAATTTGACGGCCATGGCCATCGTCCCGCTGCTGCTGATCAGCACGAAGGTCATGATGGCGATCAGGATGAGGGGAATTTTGTTTCCAAAGAGCGTCAAGGCAAAGACCTCGCTGGCATTGGGCCAGGGCTCGGTAGTGGAGGCTCGCACCGTCATGTACGAAATCAGGAAACAGCTGAAGATGAAGGTGTCGCTGAGCAGGAAGATCCACATCATCGCCTTGCCCCATGGCACCTTCTTGAACGCGAGTTGGTCCGAGGACCAGTCGGCGACGACGCCGCGCAGGCCTTCAGCCAGCGGCAGCGGTGCTGCGGTACTTGCGTGTGTAGTTTGAGTCATGTGCGTTGGGCTTATTTATCTGATCCCACAAATTGTCAACAAGAGGTCCAAATTGTTTCCTGCAAACAGCAGGCCAAAAAGTGCTAACCACACCACCAGCAGGAAGTGCCAGTAGACGGCGCACAGCTCTACGCTCTGCTTGACGCTCGCCACGTCGAAATGACCCCACACTCTGGCGGCGGTCCTGCCCCAGGCCACCAAACCGCCCAACAGATGCAGTCCGTGCAAGCCCGTGATCAGATAAAAGAACGCGATCGCGGGGTTCGTCACTTCGAAATAATCCATCGTCGCCAGTTGCCGCCAGGCCACAATCTGTCCGAGCAGAAAGACAACGGTCAAGGCGCCGCCGGCAAGCAGGCCGACTCGCATGCCGTCCATCTGCCCGCGGCGCACTGAAATCCGCGCCCATTGCAAGGCGAAGCTGCAAAGGATCAGCACGAAGGTATTCGCCCACAGCAGACTTAGTTGAGGTACCGGGCGCCAGATCTCATACGCCATCCGACCTGCATAGGCGGTTATCAACAGCAGGAAAAGCATTGCGACTACGGCAAGAAACACCCACAGGCCGATCTTCGCCGCCGGCCAGGACGCTACGCCGTCGTGAACCTCCTCGACGGAACCTTGCGCAACCCAGGGCTGGACGTTAACGGATTGCTTTACCAGCCACCACACGGCGCCGGCCATCAAGACTGACGAAAACAAAAGGACAAGGCCCATGGCAGATCTCCGTGCGCCTATGCCTTGCCCTTGGAACTGGTAATGACCTTGTCGGGCGGAACGTTCTGCGGGATGAAGTCCTGCTCGACGCCCGGCACGCTATAGTCGTAAGCCCAGCGATAGACCGATGGCAAGGTCTTGCCAAAGTTGCCGTGCTTCGGCGGGGTGTCGGGAGTTTGCCACTCCAACGTGGTGGCCTGCCAGGGGTTGCCACCGGATGGCTTGCCATTGAAATAGCTCCAGAACAGGTTGTACAGAAACACCAGTTGGGCCACGGCGACGATCAATGCCGCGATGGTTATCGCGACGTTCAGGGAATGCGCGGACTGGGGAATGAAGTCGATGTTTTGGACGGCGTAATAGCGGCGCGGTACGCCCATGATCCCCAGGTAATGCATGGGATAGTAAATCGCATAGGTCCCGATGAAGGTGAACCAGAAGTGAACCTTGCCTAGAGAATCGTCCATCATTCGCCCGGTGATCTTGGGGTACCAGTGGTAGATCGCCCCGAACATGGCCAGGACCGGCGATACGGCCATCACCATATGGAAATGGGCCACTACGAACATGGTGTCGGAAAGCGGGAGATCCACGGTCACGTTACCGAGGAATATGCCCGTCAAGCCACCGTTGATGAACGTGAAGACAAAGGCGATGGCAAACAGCATGGGCACGGTAAGGTGGATGTTGCCCCGCCACAGCGTGAGAACCCAGTTGTAGACCTTCAGCGCCGTGGGCACCGCGATAATCAACGTGGTGGTGGCGAAAAAGAAGCCGAAGTACGGATTCATCCCGCTCACGTACATGTGGTGCGCCCACACGATGAAGCTAAGACCGCCGATGGCCACGATTGCCCACACCATCATGCGATAACCGAAGATGTTTTTCCTCGCATGAACGCTGATCAGCTCGGAGACGATGCCGAAGGCCGGCAGCGCGACGATGTAGACCTCGGGATGGCCGAAGAACCAGAACAGGTGTTGAAACAACACCGGGCTCCCGCCTGAGTATTCGAGCTGTTGTCCTTGCGCAACGATGGCGGGCATGAAGAAACTCGTGCCCAGTGTCAGGTCCAAAGTCATCATCACGGCACTGACGAACAAGGCCGGAAACGCCAACAGCGCCAGGACAGTGGCCATGAAGATGCCCCAAATCGTCAAGGGCAGACGCATCAGCGTCATCCCGCGCGTGCGCGCCTGCAATACGGTTACCACATAGTTCAGTCCGCCCAAGGTGAAGCCGATGATGAAGAAGGCCAGGGAGACGAGCATCAATATGATTCCCCAATCGGCCCCCGGAGTGCCTTCGAGGATGGCCTGCGGCGGGTACAGGGTCCAGCCAGCGCCCGTGGGCCCGCCGGGCACGAAGAAGCTCGCCACCAGCAACAGCACCGCGGCCAGATACACCCAGTAACTGAGCATGTTTACATAGGGGAAAACCATATCGCGGGCGCCGACCATCAGCGGGATCAGGTAGTTGCCAAACCCCCCAAGGAACAGCGCGGTGAGCAGGTAGATCACCATGATCATGCCGTGCATGGTGACAAACTGAATGTAGGCGCCGGGATCGATGAAGGAGAAGGTATGGGGGAAACCCAGGTGCAGCCGCATAAATCCCGATAACACCAAAGCCACCAATCCCACAGCCATCGCGGTGATCGCGTACTGAATGGCGATAACTTTGGCGTCCTGGCTCCAGATGTACTTTCCGACAAAAGTTTTCGGATGATAGAGTTCCGGCTCCTCGACTTCGGCAGGCCCGACGAAAGCCGATTCGTCATGCGCAACGTAACTCATTACTGCCTCCTGTTCGCTGATTCTTCATCGTGTTCCATTCGCTATTGTCTCATCACGCTGCCGTAGCAACGGGCAGGTAATCAGAAGGTATTGATGTAGGAAACAAGGTTATCGATTGCCTGGTCGTCGGCCAGAATTGCGGCCATCGACACCATCTGCGGTCCGTGCATGTCTTTCGGATGGGCGCCGCGAATGCCGTGCTTGAAATTATTCAATTGAGTGATCAGATACCAATCGCTCATACCTGCCAGCCGCGGCGCATTCATCGCCTGGCTGCCACGTCCATCGGAACCGTGACAGGCAGCGCAGGTCAAATAAATTTTCTGACCGTTCTTCGTATTCCCGTCGACTGTGTCCGGGGCAGGATTGTCGGGGAGCGTCTCGATGTAAGCGCTGACATTAGCGATGGCGTCGTCGTCGCTCAGTATCGCCGCCATCGGCGCCATCATTTTTCCAAAGACATCCTTGTCGTGTGTGCCCCGGGCGCCTTCTTTGAAGTATTTCAATTGCCTCTTCAGATACCAGTCTCCCTGCCCGCTTAATTTCGGCGCATGCAGCGCAGGATTACCTTCTGCCTGCATTCCATGGCAGGTCGCACACACTGCATAGAGTTGTTTGCCTGCGGCAACATCGCCGGGTGCTTGCGACGACGTTTGCGCGAAGGTCGGATAGCTGCTTAGCCACGCCTGAAACGCGCTCTCTTCCTCCACTACGACTTTGCCGCGCATGACGAAGTGCCCGACACCGCATAACTCGTTGCAGAGGAGGTCGAATTTCCCGGTCCGGGTGGGGGTGAACCAGATGTAAGTGACCAGTCCTGGCACCAGATCCATTTTTACCCGGAATTGTGGTACTGCGAAATTGTGCAGGACGTCTATGGAGCGAAGCAGCGCCTTGAACGGCCTGCCCATGGGGAGATGCAACTCCGGGCTTTCCACCAGGACATCGTCCTGTCCGTTGGGATCGTTGGGATTCATACCAAACGGGTTTTCGTCGCTGACATACTTGGCATTGACGGTGCCCATCACGCCGTCGTCCCCGGGGAAACGATAGCTCCAGTGCCATTGCTTGCCCAGGGCCTCGAACACCGCCGCGTCTTGCGGGACCTCGACAAATTTCGCCCATACAAACAAGCCGGGGGCCAACATCGCAACTACGCCCACTGTGGTCACTACGACAAGCCACGCCTCCAGCTTCTTGCTTTCTGGTTCGTAATCCGCCCGTCGTCCCTTGCGGTAACGGTAGCGGATCACGGCGTAGACCATGAACAAATTGACGGCGACGAAGACGATCCCCGTGACCCAGAAGGTGATCGATACCGTGTCATCGATCATGCCCCAATTGGAGGCAATCGGTGTGAAATACCACGGGCTCAGGAAATGGAACAGCAGCGAGCCCAGGACCAACAAAACCAATACGATTGCTAAGACCATAGCGGTGGCACCGGTTGACTGGACAGAATATGGTAGGCAATAAACGCTGAGCCGCAAGAAGATTTGGCGGCGGGGCCGCACGCGGCTCTGCCCAGGTTGCGGCGCGCGGCGCGGCAGGCGACCCTGTTCGGGGTCACGCCGCCCGCCTCATTTCAATTTTTCCGAAATACCCCTCATCCGGCATCAAGTAGTCAAGCCCCGTGCCGTCCCGGCTGATCCGGACGTTCTTGGATCGCAGCAGGATGGTGAAGTCCCCCCAGGTGAACCGA
>JBQTIV010000127.1:0-2005 GCA_052387775.1 Betaproteobacteria bacterium | reverse complement strand
GAACGCATGCCGCTGCTGTTCATCGGCGACGCGCTGGTATGGGTGCCCGGCATCGGCGTGGCTGCGGAGTTTCGGGCTGCAAGCGACGAGCAGGGCATCGTGCCGGAGTGGAAGCGCTGATAGAATCCGTCAAGGAGAAAAGCCGGGATTGCGGGCCTCGCACAGGAAAATGACCAGACTGGTTCTCGCCGCGCTGCTGTTTACCGCCACCGTTCCCGCCTTCGCAGCCGATCCGATCGTCATCAAGTTCAGCCACGTGGTGGCTAACGATACGCCCAAGGGCAAGGCCGCGGATAAATTCAGACAACTCGCTGAAAAGTACACCTCGGGACGGGTCAAGGTCGAGCTCTATCCCAATAGCCAGTTGTACAAGGATCGCGAGGAGATGGAGGCGCTGCAGCTCGGCGCCGTGCAGATGCTGGCGCCATCGGTATCGAAGTTCGGACCGCTGGGCGTGCGCGAATTCGAGGTGTTCGACCTTCCTTATCTGGTCTCCGACGCCGAAACCGTGGATCGCGTCACCGACGGCGAGATCGGCAAGGCGCTGTTCGCCAAGCTCGAACCGCGCGGCATCAAGGGCCTGGCGTATTGGGATAACGGCTTCAAGCAGTTCTCGGCCAACCGGAGGCTGCGGGAACCCGGGGACTTCCGCGGCCTGAAGATGCGCATCCAGTCGTCCAAGGTGCTGGAGGCGACGATGCGCCAGCTCGGCGCGCTGCCGCAGGTGATGGCGTTCTCCGAGGTCTATTCCGCGCTTCAACAGCGCGTGGTGGACGGCACCGAGAACCCGGTATCCAACCTCTATACGCAGAAGATGCACGAGGTGCAGTCGCACCTGACGATTTCCGACCACGGCTGCCTGATTTACGCGGTGATCGTGAACAAGAAATTCTGGGAGGGACTGCCGGCCGATGTTCGCACCCAGTTGGAAAAAGCAATGCGGGAAACCACCGTTTACGAGCGTGACATCGCCAAAAAGGAAAATGAGGATGCGCTCGCGGCGGTGAGGGCATCGAAAAAGACCGAGGTCTACGTGCTCAGCGAGGCGGAACGCAAACGCTGGCGCGAAGCGCTGCTGCCGGTACACGCGAAATTCGAGCAGACCGTCGGCAGGGACAATCTTGCGGCGATCTACCGAATCGCCGCGGAAGTCGAAGCCGAGAAAGCCAAGAAGAAATAGACGCTGTGGGCCGCATTTTCAATCGCGTCCTCGATCGCCTCGAGGAATGGCTGATCGCCTCGTTCATGGCGGCGGCCACGCTAATCATATTCGCCGCGGTTCTGCACCGGCAGTCGTCTGCGATCCCCTGGTTGTGGGACTACACCGGGGCGCTGAACTTTTCCTGGGCACAGGAACTTTGTATCTATCTGTTCATCTGGATGGCGAAATTCGGCGCTGCCTACGGGGTGCGCACCGGCATCCACATCGGCGTCGATGTCCTGGTCAACGCCGCGCGCGGGTGGCCGAAGCGCGCGCTGGTAGTCGTGGCCCTTTCGCTGGGAGCGTTTTTCACCGCGACCATCGCCATCATGGGATCGCGCTGGGTGTGGTTCATCCATGGCACCGGGCAGGTATCGCCGGACCTGGAGTGGCCGATGTGGGTGGTGTATCTGTGCATCCCGCTGGGTTCGGCGCTGATGTGCTATCGCTTTCTGCAGGTGATGGCGCGCTTCGTCAGAACCGGCGGACTGCCGGTTCCGACGCACGGGTCCGCCACGCAGGAGGGTGCGTGAACGTAACCCTCATTCTGCTGATCCTGCTGTTGCTGCTGTTGACCGGGACGCCGATTTCGATCGCGCTGGGGATGACGGTGCTCACGTTCCTTGCGCTGTTTTCGTCCTTCGAGATGGGCACCGTGGACATCGTGTCGCAGCGCCTGTTCACCGGGCTGGAAAGTTTCGCAATTATGGCGGTGCCGTTCTTCGTGCTATCTGGAACCCTGCTCACCGAAGGCGGCATCGCGGCGCGCATCATTCGCTTTGCGTTGGCGCTGGTGGGTTGGAT
>JBQTIV010000126.1:0-25598 GCA_052387775.1 Betaproteobacteria bacterium | reverse complement strand
CCCCGAAGTCCGCGGACCAGCAATTGTTGTCGATTCTGGTGCGCATTTCGATCCCGGGCGAAGACGAGCACGGCGGGCCGAAGCCCCATCCAACTTATGGCGACCAGATCCAGAACCAGGGATTGATGGGGCAGGACCGCGATGCGACCTACCTGGGCGAACGCGTGAAGCCAGAGGCGCAACTGTACGTCGACTGGGAGGAAGTGCCTGCCACGTTCGCGGACGGCGAAAGAGTCATGCTGCGCAAGCCGCGGCTGCGCGTGGACAAACTCAATTTCGGGCCACTCGGCCCGGAGGTGATGTACTCGTTGCGTATCGCCCAGCCCACTTTCGGCTTGGGACTGCTGGAGTCGGTGAACGAGGCCGATATTCTCGCCATTGCCGAGAGGCAAAAAGCGCAAGGCGTGAACGGGCGCCCGAATTATGTCTGGGACGCGATCGGCAAGCGGGTGGCGCTCGGCCGATTTGGTTGGAAATCGAATCAACCATCGATCAGGCAGCAGATCGCCGCGGCATTTCACGGCGATCTCGGGGTGACCTCGCCGCTTTTCGACAAGGAAAACTGCCCGCCGGTGCAGGCAGATTGCGCCTATCAGCCGCCTGGCAACCAGCCGGAACTCGTCGAGGTCAACTGGGACGAACTGGAATTCTGGACCCAGGCGCTTGCCGTGCCGGCGCGCCGCAACGTAGGTGATGCCGACTTCCAGAGCGGCTCGCGCCTGTTCGTCGAGGCGCGATGCGCGGCATGCCATGTCCCGGAGCTGAAGGCCGGATCTCTGCCCGGGCTGCCGCAAATCAAGGACCAGGTTTTTCATCCCTACACCGACTTGCTGCTGCACGACATGGGGGAGGACCTCGCGGATCATCGTCCCGAGTTCCGGGCGGGTGGGCGCGACTGGCGCACGCAACCTCTTTGGGGCATGGGTCTGTCGGAGACCGTGAACGGCAGCACGGCGATGTTGCATGACGGGCGCGCCCGCAACCTGATCGAAGCCATTCTTTGGCATGACGGAGAAGCGTTGGCTTCGCGCGAGGCATTTCGGAACATGCCTAAAGCCGATCGCGAGGCGCTGCTGAAGTTCCTGTCGTCGATCTGAGCGGGAAAAGGACCGAATGCGGCCAATCGGCGGTGGTGATGGCGGGCATGGCGGTTGGTTCTGGGTTTTTCTCCTGCTCTCGGGATTGTCCGCGCCGCATGCCGTCGAAGCCGATACGGCGGAAGAGCTGCTCAGCCGTTATCACGCGGAAGCACAGGCCGAATCGGCGGCGTTTCGTGGCTTTTCCGTGGAAGAAGGACGAATCCTCTATTTTCGGAAGTATCCGGCGCCTGTCATAGGCGAAGTCGGCTGCGTCTCTTGCCATCTCCAGGATCCTCGCCGGTCTGTCGTTCGCCACCGCACAAAGATTCCCTGCCGGGCATGCCATGTCATCGACGACGCCGAACATGTGGACCCAGTGAACGCCAAGAAACGGGAAATTGACGCGTTTGCACCTGTCGCTAACCCGCGCAGGTTCAGCGATCACGATGTTGTGGAGGAGTGGTTCCGGTTGAACTGCAACTATGTGCTCAAGCGGTCCTGTACGGCCATCGAGAAAGGTAACTTGCTCGCCTGGTTGCTTACGCTGCAACGAGGTGAACTGGACAATAAGCCGGAATTGGCAAAGGAGTACGAATGGTAGCCTGGAGAATGAATGGCCACGCGGGATTGATCAGCCGCGCGCACCTAGGGTGCTTTCGCTGAAACGGCAGGCGGGTTTCAAGGAGCGCCCATTGCAGGCGCCTGGATTGCCGCCGGCATAGTTCAGGAGAGTCGACAATAAAAAAGCCGGGGACGAGCCCCGGCTTGAATTGTCGGTCGATTTCTCAGACAGCAGGGATACCGCTGTAGTTGGTGTTGCTCTTGGCGACATAACCGTAAGCGGCGTTGCTGCGCTCGCCTCCCATGGCTATGTAGTCCGCCTTGATCTGGGCGATCTGGTCCTGGCTGAAAGGCTTGCCTTGGCCGATCTTTATATCCAGGCCATAGAGGTGCGCGGAGTTCAGGCCGAAGATCTTTTGTTTGACCTCGCTGTTCGGCCCGCCAAGGTGGGTTTTCCAACTGAACTTCTTCATGATGTCGTCCGGAATCTCCAGCCGGCGCATGGCTTCGATCTGCCACTGCGGGCTGCCGTACCACACCGAGTCGGATCCCCACACTACCCGTTCCGGCCCCATCAGGTTCACCAGCTGGCCGATAAACGCGGCGCAGAAACGCGGGTTGGTGATGGCGGTGCTTGCAAACGTGCTGCCAATTTCGCCATACACGTTGTTCACACCGAATTTGTCCGGGATGCGCGCCAGGTCAGTGGCCCACTGGACGTAGCCCGTGTCGAGGAATGCCTGCAGATCCTTGTCCGGCTGATCGGCCAGCCAGGGGCGCAGCGCCGAGTGGTAAATGACGAAATTCATTCCCGGCCAGTCCTTGGCGGCCTTGCCAAGGTCGTTCACGGTGGCGCTCTCCCAGGTCCCGGCAAACGCCTTCTCGTAGTCGCGAGGCATCAGACCCTTGTGGATACAGATGGTGTTGATGCCGGCCTTGATTGCCTTCTCGTAGAACGGGTACATCAGCTTTTCGTCGTCCAGGCGCCAAGCGTACTTGGAAGGTCCGAAGGGGTCCCCGATGGTGTAGGACTTCCAGGACGCCGGATGAAGCGTGTCAATGGCGCGATCCACTTCGTCCATCCAGTTCGGGTACTTGGGCGTGATGATCGTGTGGCCAAGCATACGAGTGCCGCCAGCCATCTTGTTCACCGCGCGACAGGCGTTCTGGATGGCGTCGTTGGACAGCAGCCACCAGGTCGGATCGTCGAAAGGCGCGCCCGAAAGCAACGCGATCTTGGTGTCGCTGTCGAGAAAGATCTCCTTCAAGTAGTTGTCCATCTTGTAGCGCGACAGGGTCAGCGGCACCGACATGATGTCCGGGTTGACCTTGGCGCCGACCGCCCACTTGGTCAGACCCAGCAGACCTTCCTGCTTGAAGTCGTCGCGAATGAAGTGGGTCTGGTCGTCGAAGATGAATTGATTGGCAAGCTGCGCGGAACGGTAGGCTGACATTTCCATGTCGCCCGCCTCGGCTTCGGAGACATCAAAGATCGGACCAAACACCTTGTTCATCGCCAGGAACGCCGCGGCCATCCCGGCGCTGGTGGCCAGGAACTGCCGACGGCTTAAATTGTGGCGCTGGGCCTGGGTATCAGCGATTTCCTTGATGAGGCCTTCGACTTTCCTCTGGTCTTCAGTTTGGGGTAGCGGGTTGTACTCGCCGTTGGAGACGACCTGAGTGGGAACCGGGGAACGAAACGCCACCTCGTCCGCCGGCGCCACGAGTTTCATCTCCTCGTCGCTCATATGCACGCCAATATGTCTTTGTATTGTCATGACTCCTCCTTGCTGGGTGTTACGTTGATATTAGGTCACGCTGAACTTTCGACACGACTGCATGAAGCAGACTCAAGCCGGAAGTTGGCGCCCGGCCAAAACCTGCGGTTTCACTTCTTTTCTTCGAACTTGTACTCGGCATCCGGCTCAACCTTGCCTTCGCAGGCCGCGGCCATATTCCTCTTGGCGTTGTTACACGCGATGTTTGCCTGGGTGAAGATGTCATTCGGATCGCCCTTGCCTTCACAGTAGTACTCGTGCTGACTCTTCGCGTCCTCGCAGGTGCCGCCTCGCGTGTCTTTCTCCGCCGCAATTCCGACGGCTGCGGCAAGTCCCAGGACCAATGCACCGATCAATGAACGTGTTTTCAAAGAACCCCCTTTCCTGGCAAAACGCTCGCCCGCGCAGTTCAAATCGTGGTTTGACCGCGACACCTACTTCTTGTCGTCGAATTCGTACGCTTTGTCCGGCTCAACAATGCCTTCACAGGCTTCCTTGACGTTGTTCTTGGCGTTGGTGCAAGCGGTGCCGATGGCCACCATGCTGTCGCTCGCGGCATTATCGGGATTGCAGAAGTATTCCATCTGGCTCTTGGCATCGCTGCAGGTTCCAACCCGCGTCTTCGTCGAATCGTCGGCAGCAACGGAAAGTGAAGTGAGCACCAGGGGCAGGGCAAGTAAAAAGCCGAGTCGCATCATTTTTTCTCCTCCCAAGTTGAAAAATACGCAGCTCGCAAAAAAGCTGGATCCGGTCGTCGGAAATTCGGGAAGGGCTTGCGTAGTCGGCCTGTGGCGTCAAATGCCCGCGCGAAACCACTCAACGTCACGTCCATCAGCGCCGTCTATCGCGGCGCGTCAACGTTCGTTTGAAACAGGCAGAAAAATCAGAACCTACAACAATCCGCCGCTCCTCCGCTGCCACTCTACGCTTACCAATTTTGCACCGTCAACGAAATCTTGCTTTGCCAGTGCGTACTACTTGTTTGGAATGGCGGGGACGCAGAACTCTGGCGGTTATCGGATCACGGAAACAGCGCTCCAAAAGCGCGGCAGGCGGACCGAGTCACCACCAATTTGGTCACGCAATTGCTCTATCCTGACCGTAACGTGCACAGCAGGGGATACATCAGGGCATACGCGAGAAAATACATATATCTATCTAACGTCAGAGGGATTTTGAATAGTACCCGCACTCCGCTCCGGCGGCTCAAACCGCCAGCCACCGAGCGCCGTTACGCGGCGGCGAAACGCTTTACCGCGCCCTCGTTCCAGGCTATGCCGGCGCCCGGCCGGTCGGGGATGATCAGGTCGCCGTCTTTCACTTCGTAAGGCTGCTGCAGGATCGGATTGGCCCAGTCCATGTACTCCAGCCAGTGGCAGGTCGGCGTCACCGCCAGCAGGTGCGCGCTGAATTCCGGGAACAAATGACTGGACATGTCGCGGTTGTGAACCTGTGCAATGGCCGATGCCCGCAGCCATCCAGTAACGCCGCCGATGCGCTGCACGTCGGGCATGTAGTACTCGGCCGCCCCGGCGTCGATCGCCTTCTGCATTTCGGCGGGGCTTAGCAGGTTTTCGCCGATCTGGATCGGTGTTTGCACTTCAGCGGCGATTTTGGCGCAGCCGGCGTAGTTGTCGTGGCGGACCGGTTCCTCGATCCAGTACAGGCCTTCTTCGTCGAGCGCGCGTCCACGCAGGATGGCCTCGTTTACGGTCAGGCTCTGGTTGAAGTCGGTCATCAGTGGGATGTCGCCGCCGATGCGCTTCTTCACGTTGCGCACCGCGGCCAGATCATCCTTGAAGTTCGGCCGCCCAATGCGCAGCTTTACCGCGCTGAAGCCGCCCTCCGCAAGCAAATCGCCAGCTTCGTCCGCGAGCAACGCCGGATCCTTGATCCACAATCCGCAACTGTTGTATGCGCGCACCGGCTTAATCTGTCCACCCAGCGCGCACACTAGCGGCACTCCGAGTCCCTTGGCATAGGCGTCCCACGCCGCCATATCGATTCCGGCGAGCGCAAGGCCGACCAGCCCGGGCGTGTCGAACAGCGTGAACCGCTTGCGCAGCTTGGCGTCGATTTCGTACGGCACCAGCGCATCGCCCTTGATCATTTCGGCTACGGCTTCGAGGGTGCTGACCAGCGGCTTCAGCATCGCCTTGCCGTACGCGGCCAGATACGAATGCCCTGTGACGCCTTCGCCGGTCTCCACGTCCACCAGCACCAGTGCGGCTTCCGGCAGCGCGCCGGAGGCGGAAATCGGCGGGCGCTTCAGCGGCACCAGCACCGCTCTCGCACGGATATTCTTTATTTTCAGTTTCATTTCAATCTCCCCAGGGAAAGCTTTCACCACAGAGACACGGAGGCACGGAGAGAATCTTGTATACGTGCAAAACTGCGGATGCATGCTAACGGGACAACTGTGTCAGGCATTCGAAAGCTTTTCCACCGCGTGGCTAGGTTCTATGTTTCTCTCTGTGCCTCTGTGTCTCTGTGGTGAACAGATTCAGGTCTGCGCGTCGGCGGGACGGCCGTTGGCGTAGTGCTTGAGCGCGGCGTACACGAACCGGTTGGCCGGCGTCGGGATGCCGAGTTCATCGCCGAGCTTGGCCACGGTGCCGGAGAGCCACGGCAGTTCCAGCCGGTTGCCGCGGCGCAGGTCGCCGCACATCGACGCCACCATTCCCGCAGGATAGGTATCGATTTTCGCCAATTGATCCTCGACAATGCTGGCCGGAAACTTCGCGCCCTTGGCGCGCCCAATGGCCACGACTTCACTCATCACCTGCGTCATCAGCTCGCGCGTATCCGGATCTTCCCGAAGCGGGCCGATCGGCAGCCGCGTAAGCGTGGTTATTGCGGACAGGGTGACCAGCCTGGTGAACTTCTCCCAGATCGCAAAGTGGACATCGGCGACCAGTTCGGTGTTGATATTCGCTTTCTTGCACGCCTCAAAGAACGCCTGCGAGCGGGCCGAAGGTTTGCCGTCGAGCTCGCCGAAGAACAAGCTCGCCATGGTGCCGTTGTGGCGGATCACGCCAGGCCCTTCGATCAGCGCGGCAATGTTCGCGACGCCGCCCATGACGTGTTCCTTTCCGAGCATCGGTACCAGCGTATCCACGGCGACTACGCCGTTCTGAAATGACACCGCGACGGTGTCGGGGCCGATCAACGGCTTGGCGGATTCCGCCGCTTCTTCCGTGGACCAGAGCTTCACCGCGATTACGACCACGTCCACCGGGCCGACGGTTTTCGTGTCGCCGGTTGCCTTCACTTTGGGAAGGTGCAGATCGCCGAGCGCACTTAGTACCCTGAGTCCATCTTTCTTCATGGCCTGCAGATGCGCGGCGCGCGCCACGAAGGTGACGTCCTGTCCGCTTGCAGCCAGCCGGCCGCCGAAATAACCGCCGACGCCGCCGCTGCCGATGATCGCAATTTTCATTGACGGGTTCCCCGCTCTGTCCAAAGAATGAAAGGATCGTCATGGTAGCCGCTCGGCAGTGTTTTTTGAACCGGCTTCATTGCGGCCCACGGGCATGCGGGCATAAAATTCTGTCCACTGTCCGCCGAACAAGCAGTTGGAAGGAGCGCGGACACCGCAACAAGCCGAGGACCGGATGAATCGCCCCGAGAAACTCCCCCGCAACGTGAGCCCGCACATCGCTTCGCGCATGGCCGGCATCGAGCCGTTCCACGTGATGGCACTCATAGCGCGGGCACGGGAGTTGGAGGCGCAAGGGCGGAGCATCTCGAACATGGTGGTGGGCGAGCCCGATGCACCGACCCCGCCGTTGATCGCCGAGGCCGGCATCCGCGCGATTCAGGCCGGACGGGTCGGCTATACGCAGTCGCTGGGCATCACCGAATTGAGGGAGGCGATCTCGCAGTGGATCCGCACGCGCTACGGGGTGGATGTGCCGCGTTCGCGGATCGCCGTGACCACTGGCTCATCGGGTGCGCTGCTGCTGACGATGGGTGCGCTGCTTTCGCCCGGAGACCGGGTGTTGATGACCGATCCCGGCTATCCGTGCAACCGTCACTTCGTGCGCACGTTGGAAGGTGATCCGGTTGGCGTCCCGGTGGATGCGTCGAGCGCCTACCAGCTCACCGCAAAATTGGTGGAGAAACACTGGACGCCGAAAACCGCAGCAGTACTGATCGCTTCACCGTCGAATCCGACCGGCACGCTGATCGCGCACGACGAACTCGAGCGCATTCATGCAGCGGTGCGCGCGCGCGGCGGGCTGCTGATCGTGGACGAGATCTACCACGGCCTGACGTACGGACGGCGCGACCGCAGCGCGCTGGAGTTCGCCGATGACGTCTTCATCATCAACAGCTTCTCCAAGTATTTCGGCATGACCGGCTGGCGCCTGGGGTGGTTGGTGGCGCCAGAGGCGTTCATGCCGGCGGTGGACAAGCTGGCGCAGAACCTGTTCATCTCGTCCTCGGAATTGGCACAGAAGGCGGCACTCGCCGCTTTCCATCCCGACACCATCGCACTGCTCGATCAACGCCGCGACGCCTTCCGCGCGCAGCGTGATTTTCTGGTGCCGGAACTGCGCAGCCTGGGTTTCGAAATCCCGGTGATGCCGGAGGGCGCGTTCTACATCTATGCGAATTGCGGACGCCTCACCTCCGACAGCTATCGCTTCTGCTGGGACGTGCTGGAGAAAGCCGGCGTGGCAATCGCACCGGGGGTAGACTTCGGCGAACATCGGGCAAAACAGCACGTGCGCTTTTCGTACCCGAAGCCTATTCCCGTCCTGCAGGAAGGCGTGGAACGGCTGCGCAAGTATCTGGGTGAAAGCGTGAAGGCGTGAAGGAGTGAATGAGTGAAGGGTGCGATTCGCAAAAGCGTGAACGAGTGAAGGGTGAATGTGTGAAGGGGTAAAATCAGAAACCCGATACCTCTTTTACGCGCTTCGGCCTCAAGCGGAGAAAGTTCTAGAGCCCTTACCCTTCACTCCTCCACTCCTTCACTCCTTCACTCCTTCACTCATTCACTCCTTCACTCATTCACCCGTTCACGAATCTATGACTTTCATGAAGGGAATGAAACAGCAAACCATCCGCGCAAACGGCGTGCGCATCAACACGTGGATAGGCGGCAAGGGCGATCCGGTGGTGCTGCTCCACGGTTACCCGCAGACCGGACAGATGTGGCGCAAAGTCGTGCCCGGTCTGCTCGATCGGTTCACCGTGGTGTGCCCCGACTTGCGCGGTTACGGCGACTCCGACAAGCCGCGTGACGGTTACGACAAGCGCAGCATGGCGAAAGACATCAGCGAGGTAATGTCGGCGCTGGGATTCAAAAACTACAGGCTGGTCGGGCACGACCGCGGCGCACGCGTGGCGCACCGCTTGGCGATGGATTATCCGGACCAAGTGAGAAACCTCACGGTGCTCGATATCGTGCCCACGCACACCGTGTTCCGGGACACCGGCAAGGAACTCGCCGCCGCGTACTGGCACTGGTTCTTCTTCCAGGTGGCGGATCTGCCCGAGATCATGATTGCCAACAGCGCCGAGCCATTCTTGCGACATATGTTCCGGGCGTTGTGCTTTCGCCAGGACACCATCGAAGAGCCGATGTTCCAGGAGTACCTGCGCGCCTTCATGCTGCCCGGGACGATCCGCGCAGGTCTCGAGGATTATCGCGCCGCTGCAACCGTGGATATCGCCGACGACGAACGCGACCTGGGAAAAAAGCTCGCTTGCCCGGTGCTGGCGATTTGGGGCGAGTACGGCAAGATGCACACCCTATTCGATGTGCTCGGCGCCTGGAAGGAGAAAGCCGCCAGCGTGCGCGGCCATCCGGTGAAGTGCGGCCATTTCATTCCTGAAGAAGCACCGGACGAGTTGTTGCGCGACCTTATTCCCTTCCTTTCAGAAGTCTCCTAGATCTTTACTGCCAATAGATCCTCACCGCAGAGGCGCAAAGGAAACGCAGAGAAAAACAAATGGTGAGTGTCAAGAAGCGGGGAATACGATTTGCCCCCTAGTCGATATATCGCGGTGGTGCGACTATCCACCTGTTTGGTTTTTAACCCCAAGATTATTGCTTTCCTTTGCGTTTCCTTTGCGCCTTTGCGTCTTTGCGGTGAGGAACTATTTGTGCGCCTCTGCGGTTGAGTGGGTTTGGCTACCCGGCCCGGAGAAATCATGAGCACTGACCCGATCCCGTTCCGGCTGCATGTCGGCGACGATGTACTTGCCGATCTCAAGTCGCGTCTTGTGCGCGTGCGCTGGCCGGACGAAGTGCCGGACAACCACTGGAAGTACGGCACGGATCTGCCTTACCTGAAATCGCTGGTGGAGTACTGGCGCGAGCGCTATGACTGGCGCAAGCACGAAACTGAATTCAACGGCTTCAAGCAGTACCGGGTCAGGCTCGCCGGGATCGACGTTCACTACATCCACGAGGAAGGCAAAGGCCCGAAGCCGATGCCGCTGTTGATCTCGCACGGCTGGCCGGGATCGGTTCACGAATTCCGCAAGCTGATTCCGCTGCTCACCGATCCGGTGCGCTTCGGCGGTGACGCGGCAGACGCGTTCACCGTGGTCGCGCCGTCGCTTCCTGGGTACACGTTCTCCTTTGCGCCGAACCAGCAGCGCTTCTCGGTCGAACAAATTGCCGAAGTATTCGCGGAGTTGATGACGGAAGTGCTCGGTTACAAGCGCTTTGCCGCGCAGGGCGGTGACTGGGGCGCGTTCGTCACCTCGCGGCTTGGTTACGCCTATCCGCAGCACCTGACAGGCATTCACCTGAATTTGCTTGGGCTCAGGCGCGACACGGCGATGCCGGAAAACCCCACCGAAGAGGAGCGGCGCTATTTCGAGCAGCGTGCGCACTGGATGAAGGAGGAGGTGGGTTACACCTGGATCCAGGGTACCAAGCCACAGACGCTGGCCTATGCCCTCACCGATTCACCGGTCGGGCTGGCGGCGTGGATTGTCGAAAAGTTCCACACCTGGAGCGACCACAAGGGCGACCTCGACAGCTATATCGGCCGCGACGCAATGCTCACCAACATCATGCTGTACTGGGTGAGCGGCGCGATCGGTTCGTCGTTCTGGCCCTACTATGCGCGTATGCATGGTCCCTGGCCGATTCCGGACGGCGCGCGCATTCAGGTGCCGATGGGCTACGCCGAATTCCCGAAGGAAATCCTCCGTCCGCCGCGTTCGCTGGCGGAAAAGATGTACGCCGATATCCGCCGCTGGACGAAGATGCCCAAGGGCGGTCACTTCGCCGCGCTCGAACACCCGGAGCTTCTGGCGCAGGAAATCCGCGAGTTCTTCCGGCTGTTGCGCCTCCGCGGTTACTCTTAAGGCCGTCTTTACTGATCGGCGCAGTTCTCAGGATCTTGGTTCCATGGTCCGCTGGACAATTGCCGGCAATGAGGTTGTAATGCCCCGACACGGTGCAACGAACGCCGTGATATCAAGACCAGAACAAATAGTTTGGCAATGCGGAGGAGAAAAATGAACCGGCTATTCGTCGTTGCTTTCACCGCAGCCTGCGCTGCCGTGGTCATCGTTCCCGGTACGGCCTTGTCGCAGGATGCTGTGCGCAAGGTCAAGATCGACGTCACCAGCACCTATCCCACCTCGCTCACGCTGGTCGGGGAGGCGGCTCCCAGGCTGGCGAAGAGAGTGCTGCGCGCCTCAGGCGGGACGATCGAGATGAAAATCCACGAACCCGGCGCGCTTGTTCCAGGCCTGCAGGCGATACAGGCGGTCGCCCGCGGTTCGGTGGACGCGGCGTGGTCCGCACCCGGATTCTTTTCCGGCACCGATGCCGTATTCAATCTGTTTACCACGGTACCGTTCGGGCCGGGGATCCCCGAGTACCTGGCGTGGATGTACTACGGCGGCGGACAGGCGCTGCAGAACGAGATGTTCGCCAAGCACGACGTTCACGCCATCATGTGCGGCATCCATTCACCCGAATCCTCGGGCTGGTTCCGCAAGGAGATCAAGACGGTCAACGATCTGAAGGGCTTGAAAATGCGCTTCTTCGGACTTGGTGGACGGGTCATGGAAAAGCTCGGCGTCTCCGCCCAGTTGCTGGCGCCCGGCGACATTTTCCAGGCGCTTCAGCTCGGCACCATCGACGCGACCGAGTTCTCCATGCCGGCGCTGGATCAGAAGCTCGGCTTTTACCAGGTTGCCAAGTTCTACTACTTCCCCGGCTGGCACCAGCAGGCCTCGATCCTCGATCTGTTCATCAACAAGAAGAAGTGGGACTCGCTCTCGGACCAACAACAGGCGATCATCGAGTTGGCCTGCGGCGATACCCTTCGCGACATTCTCGCGGAGGGCGAAGCGATCCAGTGGAAGGCGATGAAGGAGATGCGCGACAAGCACGGCGTCAAGATCATGCGCTGGTCGCCGGAAATCATGAAGGCATATGAGAAGGCGTGGCTCGAAGTCGCCGCGGAAGAATCGGCAAAAAGCCCCAACTTCAAGAAGGCCTGGGATTCCTACTCGCAGTTCCGCGCCGACTATTCCCTCTGGCGCGAGTACGGTTACCTGAACCAGTAATCCGCTGAGAAGTGCGGCGGCCGGCCGTTGCCGGCTGCTGCCTTGCGTCCGGGAGAGACAAGCGCATGAATCGGTTGCTGAAGGCGAGCGACGCAATCAACCGCATCCTGCAGAATGTCGCCATGGCCGCCGGATGGCTGTTCGTCGTCTGCACGGCGGTGATCGTGATGGACGTGCTCTCGCGCAAGGCCGGTTTCCAGATGCCCGGAATGGGATCCACGCGGCTGCAGGAACTGGAATGGCACCTGCATACCGCGCTTTTCTCATTCTGGCTCGGGGCGGCGTACATCAAGAATACGCACGTGCGCATCGACGTGGCCTTCGCCAGCGCCAGTCCGGCTACGCATGCCTGGGCCGAGTTCCTCGGCTGCCTGATCTTCGCTCTGCCGTACTGCCTGATTGCGATCTATTTCAGTTTCGATTTTTTCTGGATCGCCTTGCAGCAGAACGAATTCTCGGAAAACCCCAGCGGCCTGCCCTGGCGCTGGGTGCCGAAAGGTTTCATCTTCATAGGTCTGGTGCTGCTCCTCGCGGCGGTCATTTCCGTGTTCATGCGCGTGATCGTCTACTTGTTTGGGCCGGAGCGTCTGCGCGAAGCCGCTGCCTTTGCCGGCGCCAGGAAACATTGAGAATCCGGCCATGGAGTGGTTGACCCATCATCTGGCTTTGCTCCTCTTCCTCGCCATCGCGATAGCGCTCTTCTGCGGCTATCCCGTCGCTTTTGTGCTTGGCGGAATCGCGATCTTCTTCGGCGGGATCGGGATATTGCTCGACGTCTTCCATCCGGTGCAGTTCTTCAATCTGCTGCCGCGGATCTGGGGCTCGGCGGCCTCCAACCCGGTTCTGGTGGCGGTGCCGATGTTCATATTCATGGGCACGATGCTCGAGCGCAGCGGCGTTGCCAACGATCTGCTGCACTGCCTGCAAGTACTCACGCGCCGCATTCCGGGAGGATTGGCGATGTCGGTGACGCTGATGGGTACGATCATGGCTGCGACCACCGGTATCGTAGGTGCCTCCGTTGTGATGCTGACGCTCATCGCGCTGCCGACGATGCTCGAGCGCGGCTACCAGAAGGAGCTTGCGGTCGGCACCATCGCATCCGCCGGCACGCTGGGCATTCTGATCCCGCCATCGATCATGCTGGTGATCATGGGCGATCTGCTGTCTGTATCGGTCGGGACGCTGTTCGCTGCGGCGGTGATACCCGGCTTGATTCTTTCGCTGCTGTATCTCCTTTATATCGGCGTGTTGAGCTTTTATCGGCGAGAACTCGCGCCACCTTTGCCGGCAGACATCGGCCCCAAGACCCGGACCGAGTTCTGGTCGATGATCGGCAAGAGCTTCCTGCCGCCCACATTCCTGATCATGCTCGTGCTGGGTTCGATTTTCGCCGGTTGGGCCACGCCGACAGAGGCGGCAGGCGTGGGCGCCTTCGGGGCGATCCTCCTAGCCCGCTTCAACGGGCGACTCAACGTGAAGGCGATAAAGGAAGTCATCGAGAATTCCGCGCTGACCAACGCCATGGTGTTCTTCATCTTCTTCGGCGCGACGCTGTTCTCCTTCGTGTTCCGCTCGCTCGGCGGCGACGACATCGTCAAGGAGATTCTCGCGGCCTTGGGCCTGAACACGGGCTGGGAAATCCTGACCTTCCTGATGGTGCTGGTGTTCGTGCTGGGCTTCTTCTTCGACTGGATCGAGATCTGCCTCATCGTGCTGCCGGTGTTTGCGCCGGTGCTGCAAGGGGTGAACTTCGGCCCGCACATCGGCGAAGGCGCGCCGCTCGTATTCCTGACCTGGTTCATCATCATGATGTCGGTGAACCTGCAGACCTCGTTCCTGACCCCGCCTTTCGGCTTCACGCTGTTCTACATGAAGGGAACGGTACCGCGCTCGGTGACGATGGCGCACATTTATCGTGGCATCATTCCCTTCGTTGCGCTGCAAGTCATCGGTCTGATCGTGGTGATCGTGTTCCCGCAGATCGCGCTGTGGCTGCCGCGCACTGTGGGTTTCCTGGACTGACTCAGGTCGTGAGGGGCGAGGGGTGAGGGGTGAGGTGGCAAGCGCAGCAGCGGCAGAGCGAAGCGCCGAAGCGAGCAGACGCCCGCCAAGTCATGGGGCTGCCAACCCGCATGAACAAGCTCGGAGAGAAAAAATGATCCGGAGAACCTGCCGTGCGGCGGTCGTACTGGCTTGGGCGCTGACCGGCTTATCGATGGCCGACGCGCAGACCATCAGGATCGCGGTGATCGATCCGTTCAGCGGCCCGGCGGCGCTGCAGGGAGAGATGGGCAGCCGCCACACGCAGATGGCGGTGGACGAGATCAATGCGCGCGGTGGTGTGTTGGGCGGCGCCAAGCTGGAATTGGTGCTGTTCGATAACAAGTCCAGCCCGCAGGAAAGCCTCGTGGTGCTCAAGCAGGCGACCGACCAGGATATCCGGCTGATTACCCAGGGAGTCGGTTCGCATGTTGCGCACGCGCTGACCGATGCCGTGGTCAAGTACAACCAGCGCAATCCCGGGCGCGAGATCCTCTACCTGAACAACGGCGCGATCGACACGGTGCTTACCGAGGATAAATGCAATTTCTGGCACTTTCGCTTCGATGCCAACCTGGACATGAAAGTCGACGCGCTGACGGGCGTCCTGTCCTCGCAGAAGGCTGCAAAAAAAATCTATCTTCTTAACCAGGACTACGCCTACGGGCATTCATTCAGGCGCGTGGCGAGGGAAATGCTCGGCAAGAGGCGTCCCGACATCCAGATCGTGGGAGACGAACTGATCCCGCTGGGGAAAGTGAAGGACTTCGCTCCTTATGTCGCCAAGATAAAATCCAGCGGCGCGGATACGGTGCTCACGGGCAACTGGGGTAGCGACCTCGCACTGCTGATCAAGTCAGCCGAAGAGTCCGGACTGAACGGGACGTTCTACACCAATTACGGCTTCCTGGTCGGTACCCCGCGCGCCATTGGCGCCGCCGGTGCCAACCGCGTCAAGACGTTGGCGGGCTGGAACGCCAATATCGCCGGCCATCCCCTTGAACGCTACTACCTGGACTACAAGAAGCGTTATCGGGAGGACTGGGGTTTCATGGCCTACAAGAATTTCGTCGAGATGCTGGCGCTCGCGATTGACAGGGCCGGCTCGGCGGAACCGGTCAGGATCGCAAAGGCGCTGGAAGATATGCGTTACGACGGCGGCGTGGGAGAGGTGTGGATGCGTGCCGCTGATCACCAGCTGATCATGCCGCTCTATGTTTCGACTTTCGTCAAGGCCGGCACGGCCGACGTGAAATACGATGCCGACGACACCGGTTACGGCTGGAAGTCCGATGTGCGCATCGAGACGAAAGACAATATTCTGCCGACGGCCTGCAGGATGGAGAGGCCGTAACGACAGTGAAGGGGTGAAGGGTGAATGGGTGAAGGAGTGAAGAGCGCGTCGCGTCGCGGCGATCTCTCTCCTACCCCTGGCCTGTAGACGACTCAGGGGGCGACAAGGCCAGCTCCGCCGGAACTGCGGTGATGCCATCGCCCAGTGAATAACTTTCCCGGCCTGGGTACACCAGCCAACTGCGCTTGAGGCCGAGATCGTGCATGCAGCGGCGTAGTCCGGTTGCGCTGTCCACGCCCGGAGCCGAGTGCAGTTTGACTTCGATCGGCAGAAGCTCGCTGCCCGTGTCCACGAGCAGGTCGATTTCATCGCCTCGCGCGGTCCTCCAAAAATAGAACCCGCTTCCAGGCAGAACGCGTTGGAAGGCCGAGATCAACTGGTCAATGATGAATGCCTCCCAGCTCATTCCACGGGCCGGGTGGGTTTCCAGGTTCTGCGCCGAGCGGATACCCAGGAAATAGTGCAACAGTCCGGTGTCGCGGAAGTAGATTTTCGGGCTCTTGACCAGCCGCTTTCCGATGTTGGCGAAATAGGGCGGCAACCTGCGGACGAGGAAAGTCTGCTCCAGAATGTCGAGGTACCGGTTCACCGTGTGGTAAGAAACGCCCAGGGAGGCGGCAAGCTGTGACGCATTCCAGATCGACCCGTTGCCGTGTGCGAGCATAGTCCAGAGCTTGCGCATCTGGGCGGCGGACACCTCGATGCCGAGCCCTGGTAGATCGCGTTCGATAAAGGCGCGCGTGTAGGCCTCAAACCAATCCTGGCGCGCGGAGTCGTCCGCGGTCAGGAAGGCTTCCGGGAAGCCTCCTCGCAACCAGAGGTTCGGGAGGCCACGGGCGCGGGACTCACCGGCAACCTCGTCCCAGCGAAACGGCGGCAGATCCAGAAATGCCGTGCGGCCCGCGAGCGATTCTGAAATCTGTCCTACCAGGATCGGCGAGGCTGAACCCAGGAGCACGAATCGTCCGCAGCGTGGCCGACCGCGATCTATGACACCGCGCAGTACCGGAAACAGCCCCGGCACACGTTGAGCCTCGTCAAAAATCACCGAGTCGCCAAGCGATTCCACGCGCGCCTCGGGGTCGGCTTGCAATGGGGCAACGTCCGAAGGCCGTTCCAGATCCAGGTAGGTCCAGTCCCGCAGGGCTTCGCGGATGAAGGTCGTCTTGCCGCATTGACGGGGGCCGAGCACGGTAACCACCGGAAACTGGTTCAGCAACTGCCGCAGCCGAGTGTGGAATTGCCGTTTGATCATCTGCGCATATTAGAACTCTGACTTCTATTTTGCAACACCCAGAAGCTGACACATTCGCGGGGGCGACTTTTCCAGCTCGTGTGTGTCAGAAGGTGCGTCCGGTGCCGAGGGCGAGGCACGACTACCGTGTACCGGTGCCGGGGCAGCCACGGCAGCGGTCCGGCGCGCGCGGATACTCAGTTTTGAGTCTCGACGAAAGTGAGAAAATTCTTCTCGCGCAGGACTCCATCAGCCAGTCGGAACCCATGGCGACTGGTTCCAGAAAGGGATCGAGTGAAGCATTTACCCGCCTTACCGGAGGTACGGGGAAGTACACGGGCATACGCGAGCTGATGCGACACTGTTAAGTTCTACACCGATTCAGCAAATGGCTACAGCCTCAGCGCGACCAAAGGCGAGTACTGGTTCGTCGAATAGTGATCTAGAAAGCTTTCCATAGCAGAGAAAGGCCACTGATCACCAGCAGCACACTGATGAAGCCGCCGACCTGCTCGCGGGAAAGTTTCGCCTGCAGGCGGTGGCCGATGGTCAGGCCGATCAGCATCGAGGGGACGAGCAGCAGCACGCCCCACCATACTTCCTTTTGCAGCATCAGTCCGGATAACAGGAACACCAGCAGCCGGAAGCCGGTGCTGAACGAAAAAACCGCGGACAACGTGGCGCGCATGCGCGCGTGTTCGGGTATGCGCGCGGTCAGGTAGGCAGCGTAAAGTGGTCCACCGACTCCAAAAAGGCCACCCATCAATCCGCCGCACAGTCCGGTCGGAATTCCCCACCATCGCGGCACGCTGTTGTTCGACGTCTTTGCGATCAGCCGGTACACGCCGTAGCCGGTGACGAATGCGCCGAGCAGCATCACTGTCGCCTGCTTTGGTAGCGTTGCCAGCAGGGTTACGCCAGCCAGGATGCCGGCGATCATCGTCGGCACGAGGAATTTCAGCTCCATGGTTTCCACGTCCCCGCGAAACCTGATTCCGGTGGTTGCGGTCGCCAGAAAATCAACCAGCACGACCAGCGGGACGACGGTTTGTAGCGGCAGGAAGTGGACCAGCAGCGGAATGCTCACGAGCGCCGAGCCGAAACCGGAAATGCCGAGAGTAATGTATGCCAGCAGGCCGATCAGCGGCGTGGCAATCAGGGTTTCGAGCGGGAAAGGCATGTCGCTACTCCGCGCGAGAGAAGAATTGTCGATTCGCTACGAATGCCGGCATTCCGGAGGAATGAAGAGAGATCGGTTTGCGCCGGCTCGGTCTATTTCGGTTTCGACCGGCGAGATGTGGGGCGGCGGCGCGCCGCATCCTCGGCTATGCGGCAGGCGATTTCGATCGAATTGCGAAGTCGAGGCAGATCGCCGATGTAACCTGCCGTAGCCTCTTCGGATCGTCTGCGGAGTTCCGCCGGGTCGACGAGGCCGCGGCGCACCAGGAGCGCGATATCGTCGCGATCCACTTGCGACAGCCTTCCAACCTTGGACACCGCCAGATCGAGCGGGGAAAGCAGGCGGACTTCGATTACGCGAGGATCGATGCCTTCGAGGGATAGTGCCACGGAATTCCGGTGGGCATCATCGTGAAGCAGACCCAGGGTATCGTTGTATTGCCGATCGAAATATAGCAGTCGGGCCGCTCCGTCCGCATCGCGATAGGCGACTTCCAGTTCTTCCGGCAGGGCAATGCGCCGGGAAAATACTGCATCGATGTCTTCGGAGACCCGCTCTCCCGTGTACAAGTGCATGGCCGCGCCGCCGGCTACATACATGCGCACGGGTTGGCTCCGGCGCGCGCCACCGGCCAGTGCACGCGCAATCCGGGAAACGATCTCCCTGAATGCTGCGACGTACTCCTTGCTGGCGGCAGGATCAGGCCGCATAGCGCGTTTTCGCCTTCAAAATCGGTAGAAACCGTGATGGCCGTACCGGGCTGCGGGCCAGCCAGGCGCGCAACACTTCCGGTTGCGAAATTCCCGGGTGCAGCTTTTCGGCCAATGCGAGCAGCGATTCCCTGGGCGCACCACGAACTCCGGCCACCATTACCGCGATTCCAGCCATGAAGAACGGAGGTCCAATCACACGCCATGCGTCCGGATCGAGGTCCCCGGAGTCGCACAGGGCGAGCAAACGGGCTTCATAGTCGCGATCGACGCGGACCGGGAAATGTTCGTCGGCGGTCGCTGCCACGGGCGAACCTTCGAGCACCACAAGCCTTGCGCCGGCCGCCGCACCAAGAGCGGTCAACGTTCTCAGATCGCAACCGGCGCGGCCACGAAGACGCGACAGGGTTTCCTTCGGCAAGCCGGCAGAAGCGGCCCACTGCGAATCATTCATGCCGCGCCGGCGTGCCGCGCGGGTAAGGACCTCGACGATGCGAGCGAGTTCCGAAGTTGACTTTTTCATCAACTGTCATATTGTCTGAAATTGATGTACAAGTCAACAAACAAAAACACCGCACTGGTGCCTACCGGCACGCCGATTCGCGGCTGTGGAAATGCCGTGTCCCGGCGGAAATGGCCTGGGCGCCTTTGCCAAGGCAGGCACGCCGGCTCCTATAATGCGGCGATCGCCCGAAAAGGAGGAGAAGATGGAAATGCTGTGTCAGCGCCGTGATCATCGTCAAATGCATGACGGCGGACCCTGCGCTCGAGCGTCGCATTTTCTGCGTGTTCGAAAGGACTGCGCCGCCGGATATTCCGTTCGCCAGTGACTAGCGTGAATACCGGCGCGTCCGCTCGCGTGGTGCTGGTCCATGGCTTGTGGATGAACGGCGTGGCGATGATACCTCTGGGTTGGCGACTGGCGCGCTGTGGATTCGACGTGGTGCGCTTTTCCTATGCGTCCGTCGGGGACGGCCTCGAGCACAATGCCGACCGGCTGGCGAGTTTGTGCCGGGAGCAGGGGAACAAGCCACTGCTTTTTGTCGGTCACAGCCTCGGCGGATTGGTGATTCTTGCGGCGCTGGCAAGGAACAAGGATCTGCAGGCGCAGCGAGTAGTGTTGATCGGCAGTCCTTACGCGGGGAGCACGGCAGCCGTCGCCCTGGCGCAATCCGCCATCGGCGAAAGGATGTTAGGCCGGACAGTGAATGACTGGCTGCGATCGCCGAGGCCATCGATTCCGGACGGCGTGGAGGTGGGCGTCATCGCGGGGGATATCCCCATTGGACTGGGCCGGCTGGTGGCGCGCCTGCGGAAGCCGAACGATGGGGTGGTGCGTTTGGACGAAACCTGTGTTCCCGGCGCTAAGGAATCGATCGTGCTGCGCATCAATCACACCGGGATGCTGGTCTCGCCAGTGTTGGCGCGTGCGGCCTGTGCTTTTTTGCGCAACGGGACCTTCGGGCATGCGTAGTCCGTTGCTGATGACGATTGCGGCCGCAAGCCTTTGCGGCTGCGCAAACATCGGCTACTACTTTCAGGCGGTGGGCGGCCAGATGGAAATCTGGAACCGCAGTCGGCCGATCGAAAAGCTCGTCAGCGACGAACGCACCGATTCAGGCCTTCGCGAACGGCTGTCACTGGCATTGAAAGTACGGGAATTCGCCAGCCTCGAGCTGGCGCTTCCCGACAATCAGAGCTATCGCAACTACGCCGATCTGCAAAGGCCGTTCGCAGTCTGGAACGTGTTCGCGACCAGCGAGTTCTCGATTGCGCCGGTCGAGTGGTGCTTTGCGTTTGCCGGTTGCGTGGCTTACCGCGGTTACTTCAGTGAGCAGGATGCCGAGCAGTTCGCCGCCGGGCTGCGCTCGCAAGGCTACGACGTATTCGTCGCCGGCATTCCCGTTTACTCGACATTGGGGTGGTTCGACGACCCGGTGCTGAACACTTATATCTTCTCCCCGGACAGCGAAATCGCGCGCTTGACGTTTCATGAGCTTGCCCATCAAGTCGTTTACGTTTCCGACGACACCGTGTTCAACGAGTCCTTCGCCACCGCGGTCGAGCTGGAGGGCGTGGATCGTTGGCTGAACGGGGCGGGCACGAGTGAGGAACGCGCCGCCTTTGTCGCCGCGCAGGAATACAAGCGCGGCTTCGTCGAACTGGTGATGAAGTACCGCGGCAAGCTGGGGAATTTGTATGCCTCTGCACTGGCCGACGAAGAGAAGAGGAGGAAGAAGGCCGGGGTCTTCGCCGAACTCAAGGCCGAGTACCTGGAACTGAAGCAAAGCTGGAAAGGATTTGCGGGCTACGACCGGTTCTTTGCGGGCGAGCTGAACAACGCCAACCTGGTGCCGGTAGCGACCTATGCGGAACTGGTTCCCGCGTTCCGGCGCATGCTCGCCGGTAACGGCGGCGACTTCAGGCGCTTCTACGCGGAAGTGAAGGAAATCGGCAAGCTCTCCAGGGACGAGCGTGAGGCGCGACTGGGCACGAATGCTTCCGGCGCCGGTGAAAGGTGAATGGCGGGGCGCGTGGAACCTGTCAGCTCGCTGCTTCCCGCCGTGGTTTCAGTAGCCGGTCAGTTCTGACTTCGAGAAGAGTCTGCTCGGCGACTTGCCGAGCACGAGCTTCAGCATCGCGTTCATCGTTTTCTCGTCGTTGTCGAAGCCTCCGTGTGACGTACTTGCCGTTTCGTCCCTATTGCGGTTGGTGATGTAGGTCGCAACCATTTTCTGGATCCCGGTCATCGGCAGCTTATCGAGGAACGTTCGCATCCCCATGATCGGTTCGACCGAGTTGTGCTTCTGGAAGGAGTTGGAAACCAGGTACAGGAGCGACTTGCGATAGACGGCGACCACGTTATCGTCCCTTTCGGTCCTGTCGTCGAGCAGGAAGTGGTGCAGCTTGGCGACCAGGCCAGCGGTAAGGGCGGTACGGATTTTCGTATCAAACAATTCGTGGGTGCAGGCCGGGGCAAACAGAATCAGGTTTTCGATCGGCGATCCGTTCAGAGCCCCCCAGCGCTCGAGCAGATGGCCGTGCCAGATCGACCCTGCGCTGTGGCCGACCAGGTGCAGTTTTGGACGCTTGCTTTCGGAAAGCCTGCCGAGCTGACGCGCCAGGGTCGCCAGTGTGTGGGTGCCCGCACGGGTGTCCTGGAACGCGATATCGGCGTCGGTGCGCATCTCCTTCCACAATGCGTAGCCCAACGGGTGGGCGACCTTCTCCAGCACGGTGTCCCACCAGTCGCTCGCCCCTCCGACACGCGCCTCGACCAGGTGTTGTTTGCCCAACAGCACGTCGCGCAACTCGTCGAACAGACCGGTCTCCCAGATGAAGTGAATTTCGTGCACGCCGTTGTCGCGGAAGACTTCGCGCCATTTCCCGACGCGCATTGCCGTATTCTTGATCGAGTTGAGTCCGCCATGCGCATAGAGCAGGAGATGCGCTGGTGGGCTTTTGCCGTCCGCGCCATTTACCGCGCGGCCCAGGATGTCCTCGGCCTCTGCTGCCGAAGAGGGGTAATCTCCCTGCGGGTCGTACTGGCCGTCATCGATGTGCAGGTAGTGGTCGCGGATCGTGTGGCGCGGCGGGCCGGACGTCGACAGTCGTGTCCCGCCGGAGGACTGTGTGTACTTCGCGGGACGCAATGACGCGCCGGTGTCGAGCGGACGCGCCAGGCGTGCGACCCAGATGTCCCAGACATTGCGCTCGAAATCGTCGTAGGTCCACACTGCCACGCCTTTGACACTTCGCTTGCCGGTTCGGAAGTTGCCCCAGCGCTTGCCCCAGGAGTTCTGCACCAGGAATCCATCATCGGTATAACCGACGATCGCGAAAGCGTGTCCGCCGTCCCCGGGCCAGGACGGGTCGTAGGGAATGCGAGACTTGCCCATTTCGTCCCAGCCTCTGTGCGTGGCGGCCGAAGCGAACACCACGCTGACTTCATTCAGCGCCGCATGCAGGTCGGAGCGGCGCGGCAGCACCCTGTAGTACGCCCCGAGCCGGTGGCCGAGTGCGGCCCGCTGTCTCTGCTCCGTGAGGATGCCGGGATTCTTCGGATCGTAGGGCCACAACTTTTCCGGGCAGGCGCCGTTCTTGTGCCAGCCCTTCATCGCGCCCCGGGCGCTGCTCCAGTCGTACTTGTGCCCCGGCCACTGATCATGCCGCTTCGCCATCTCGAACAGCATCCGCTGGCTGACCCGGACTTTGTCGCCGTTTTCCCAATTGAGGTAGTTGATCACCGCCGCCAGGCCGAAGCCGGTGCAGGCACCTTCTTTCTCCTGGTCGAGGATCTGCAGGTGCTCCCAGTTCGGCAGCACCTGGTCGCGCAACCGAACCAACGCAGGGCGGTAGACCAGATCCCGGAAATCCATAGAATCGCGGTTCACGTCGCGTTTTTGTGGCATTGTCGGTTTCCTCCACTGATGGTTGTCAATTGCAGAAGGACGCGCCGGTACAGTGGCGCCGTCATGAAACGAGATATAGGCGAAGGCGGGTCGAAGTGCAAGGGAAGGGCGGGCGCGGCATGAGTGATAAAATTTGTCATTTCGACGGGGCCGTCCGCATCTGGCGGGAACCATGAGCGACAACACCGACATCAGTACGCTGCGCCGTATCCTCAAGCAGTACAAGACCATCGCCGTGGTCGGGCTTTCGGCCAACTGGTACCGGCCCAGTTCCTTCGCCGCGAAATACATGCAGCAGCACGGCTATCGCGTCATCCCGGTGAACCCGACGTACAAAAAGGTTCTCGGGGAGAAGTGCTACGCCTCGCTAAAGGACATTCCCGAAAAAGTCGACATCGTGGATTGCTTTCGCAAGAGCGAAGACATCGGACCAATTGCCGACGAGGCGATTGCCATCGGCGCCAAGGTATTGTGGATGCAGCTCGGCGTGATGAACGAAAAGTCGGCGCGGAAGGCACGCAAGGCGGGGCTGGAAGTGGTACAGGACCGCTGCGTCAAGATGGAGCACGGGCGTCTGTTCGGTGGGCTGAACTGGGTGGGCGTCAACACCAAGATCATCTCCGCCAAGCGGCCGCGGTGGCTTCCGTACTGAAGGCAGGCGTGAGGCGCGAGGGCAAGAATCGGTGATTAAGTGATTCAGTGATTGGGTGATTCAGTAAATGGGTGATTGAAACCAGTCACTCGATCGCTTGATCACTCAATCACTCAATCACTCATTCACCCTTCACCCTTCAGTCATTCACCAATCGCTTAATCACTTAATCACCAACACACAATGGCAGACAGAGATTTCGGATTCGGCACGCTGTGCCTGCACGCGGGACAGATTCCCGACGCAGCCACCGGCTCGCGCGCGGTGCCGATCTACCAGACCACCTCGTTCGTGTTCGACTCGGCCGATCACGCGGCAAACCTGTTCAACCTGCAGACGTTCGGCAATGTCTATTCGCGGATCTCGAATCCGACGGTGGCGGTGTTCGAAGAGCGCATGGCCGCACTGGAAGGCGGTCGTGCGGCGTTGGCCGCTTCCTCCGGCCAGGCGGCGCAGATGTGCGCGCTTCTCACTATCCTGCGCGAAGGCGACGAAATCGTTTCGGCAAGCACGCTCTACGGCGGCACCTATTCGCAATTCGACGTGACCTTCCGTCAGTTCGGCATCAAGACCGTGTTCGTGAACCCGGACGACCCGCAGAATTTCCGTAAGGCGCTCAGCCCGAGGACGCGCGTGCTCTACGCGGAGACCATGGGCAACCCGCGGATCAACGTGCTCGACATCGAGGCTGTAGCGAAGATCGCCGGCGAGGCAGGCGTACCCCTGGTCGTCGACAATACCTTTGCCTCGCCGTTCCTGTGCCAGCCCATAAGCTTCGGCGCCGACGTCGTCATCCATTCTGCGACCAAGTTCATCGGCGGCCACGGCACCACCATGGGCGGAGTGGTGGTCGAATCCGGCAAGTTCCCATGGGGCAACGGCAAGTTCCCGATGATGACCGAGCCCTCGCGCGGTTATCACGGCGTGATCTTCCACGAGACCTTCGGCGACTTCGGTTACACCATGAAGTGCCGCATGGAGACCATGCGCACGCTCGGCCCGGTGTTGTCGCCGTTCAACGCCTGGATGCTCTTGCAGGGATTGGAAACATTGCACGTGCGCATGGAGCGCCACGTGCAGAACGCGACAAAAGTCGCCGAGTTCCTGGTCAATCATCCACGGGTATCTTGGGTCAATTACCCGGGCCTGAAGAACAGCCCGTATTACAAGCTCGCGCAGAAGTATCTGCCGAAGGGTTGCGGCTCGATCATGACCTTCGGCATCAAGGGTGGCATGGAAGCCGGGGTCAAGTTCATCGAGGCACTGCAGTTCTGCTCGCACCTTGCCAACGTGGGTGACGCCAAGACGCTGGTGATCCATCCCGCTTCCACCACTCATCGTCAACTGTCGGAGGAAGAACAGGTCAAGGCAGGAGTCGGGCCCGACATGATCCGGCTCTCGATCGGCATTGAGGACGTCAACGATATTCTCTGGGACATCGAACAGGCGCTCGCCCAGTCTAAAGCGTAGAAAACGCGAACCACGGAGAACACGGAGGACACGGAGGAAAGACAAAGAAACGGCGAGTGAGGGGGGAAAGCGGGGATGGGGAAGCCGACGTGAGCCCCAAGGCAGAAGTCATGCTAAGTGGTGCACCCGCACGCCTCGCCGCGAACTGCGCGCCGGCCGTGTAGCAATCCGGATCTCCACGTCCTTGCCAAGCAGTGTCAGGAACTGCATCAGGCGCTCGACCGAAAACCGGTTGAGGTGGTACCGCACCAGGTCCGAGACGTGTGGCTGCACGATGCCGAGCAGCTCCGCGGCCTGGGCTTGCGTGAGCGGGCGCTCCTTGAGAGCGTTATTTACCTCGAGGGCAAGCTGCACCTTGAGCGTGCGCTCCTTGGCATCCGCATAGCCGAGGTCTGCAAAGACGTTGCCGGTTCTGCCCTCGATCTCAATTTTTCTCTTCGCCATACCGTTCCTCGTAATCCTCTTTCTCCGCCGCCTTCATGTCCTCGAGGAACTTCCGCACCACCTCGTCGACCGGGGACTTGGCCTCCGCGGGCGTCCTTACCCTTTGGCGAAGCTCCTATTTTTTTGCGCTCGCA
>JBQTIV010000125.1:0-5894 GCA_052387775.1 Betaproteobacteria bacterium | reverse complement strand
ATCGTGGTGTCGCCGATGTGCCAGTATATGTCGGAAGACGGCTCGGCGAACGACTGGCACCTGATGCACTTGGGACAGTTCGCGATGGGGGCGGGCGGCCTGCTGATTACCGAGGCGACACATGTGTCGGCGGTCGGGCGCATCACGCCGCGTTGCCTCGGGCTGTACAGCGAGGAGAACGAAAAATCGATCAAGCATGTGGTGGATTTCTGCAGGAAACACGGCGTGGCGAAACTCGGCATCCAGCTCGCTCACGCCGGCCGCAAGGGCTCGGCGCATACCCCCTTCGAGGGCGGCAAGCCGCTGGTCGCGAACGAGGGCGCCTGGACCACGGTGGCGCCGTCCGCTTTGCCCTTTGCTCCCGGCTGGCACGTCCCGCAAGCATTGAGCCTAAGCGCTCTGGCTGAAGTGAAACAGCAATTCGTCGAATCCGCGAAGCGGGCGCTGCGCATCGGCTTCGACCTCATCGAGCTGCATTCCGCGCACGGTTACCTGTTGCACCAGTTCCTGTCGCCAATTTCGAATCAGCGCGGCGACGCCTACGGTGGCTCACTGCAAAATCGCCTGCGCTTCCCGCTCGAAGTATTCGAAGCGGTGCGCGCCGTCTGGCCGCAGGAGCGGGTGCTGGGCGCGCGCGTGTCCGCCACCGACTGGATCGACGGTGGCTGGACGCCGGAAGAGACCGTGACGTACGCCAGGGAGTTGCGCGCACGCGGCTGCGACTTCATCGACGTGAGCTCCGGCGCGCTCGATCTGCGCCAGCAAATCCCTCTCGGACCGGGATTCAATGTCCCTTTCGCCGAGAAAATCAAAATAGGTGCCGGCATCGCCACGATGACCGTGGGCATGATCACCAAGCCGGCACAGGCCGAGGAAATCATCGCCAGTGGCAAAGCCGATCTGATCGCCATCGCGCGCGCAATAATGGACGATCCACGCTGGGCCTGGCATGCGGCGCGCGAGCTCGGCGCCGAGACCGCGTATGCGCCCAATTACGTGCGCTGCAGTCCGGCGGTGTGGAAGCCGTGAGGCGAGCCGCATCGCCCTGCTCGGCGGCGCCATGCTCGAAGGCAAGCGCCACATCTGGTGGAATTTCGTCTCGAGCTCCAGGGAGCGCATCGAACACGCTATTGGCATGGGGTGACCCGAGCCCTTCAAACTAGTTCGTTCTAAATTGGATTTTCCATCATCCAGCGGTTGGAATAGGATGAGAGTCACGAATCCGAATCTGACGCCAGAGGATTTCGACTGGCTGCGCAAGGTGCAGGCAGCTACCGATGCGAAACGGGATCGGCCACCAGTTCCAGTGGAAATCGCGGGTAAGCTTCGCGCGTTCGGCTTCGTAACGCCGAATGGTCTCGGCGGGCTTGCAATTACAGATCGAGGACGCGGAGCGTTGTTGGAACAAGACATGCGGGACGCCGAAGACCGTTGAAGGTAAATGGGCCAATGAGCTGCTGTGACCTGGCCCCGCGGTTCCGGCGCCCCTCATGTTGTTGCACCCGATCCCCACGGAGAATCGCACATGAAAAGCGCGGCTCAAATTCTCAAGTCCAAACCCGAGCAGACCGTCCATAGCATCACGCCCTCGACGTCGGTGTTCGACGCCGTCAGGCGGATGGCAGAGAATAATATCGGCGCGCTCCTGGTGATGGAGGACGTGAAGATCGTCGGCATCATCACCGAACGCGACTACGCGCGGAAAATCATCCTCATGGGCCGGTCATCGAAAGAAACGCCAGTCCGCGACATCATGACATCGCCGGTCATGTATGTGCGCCCGGACCACACAAACGAGGAATGCATGGCGCTGATGACCGACAACCGCGTGCGCCACTTGCCCGTCATGGATAACGGCAAGCTGATCGGCCTCATCTCCATCGGCGACCTGGTGAAAGACATTATCGCCGAGCAGAAATTCACCATCCAGCAACTCGAGCACTACATCATGGGCGACCGGGGCTAAGCGCGAGCGAGCAAACGGTCCTCAAGCCCTCGCCGCTCTCAGCTACTTCGTCTTCTTTTCTTCGCGGGTTGCTTTGCCAGCTTGCTGCCGCGTTTCGTCTTGCTTCTTGTAATCGCCGATGATGCTTTTCAGCGGGCAGACTGTGAATGCCGGACATTTCTTGCAGCCGACTACTATGGCGACTGGACACAGAGTCATTTCTCTTCTCCTATATTCGGTGTTTGAAAAACCTGTTCCAGACCGTGGTCCAGCTCACGCCGGAATTCTACCCGTGGAAGCGTGGTGAATCGCCGCATACTTCGCAGGATCTTTCTGGAACGTTATCCAGCAGCCGTCACAGCAGAAATAGTAAGACACGCCTGCGTACTCCTCGATGTGCAGCGGGTTGGCGATGCTCACCGCCATGCCGCAAACGGGGTTGATGAATTGACCTTCCGCTGCCGCCTTGCCAGGTGCGGTGCGCGAATCCGGCTGATGCCATTCATGCCCGGCAACCTTGTCCGCCTCGGACTTGAGCTGTCCGGCGTGCACCGTTACCTGGCTGCGACCACGCAACAGAGCCAGTACTCCGACCATCGCAACCAGCGCAATCTCGCCCGGTGTCTTGGCACCGGCATCCGGTCCCGCTGGGGCCTGCAAGCGCGCAAGCTGTGATTCGTCGACGCCGCGCATGCGCATCACTGCGCGCAGCTTCTCCGTCTTACGCCGGCTCGCGATCAACAGCACGTGCTGCGCCGGGCTGCGCAAGGCGGCCTCGAGCGCTTCCTCGTCGCCCTGCCCCTGGGTAGCGACCAACACGACCGGCGCTTCAGCCGCAGTATCGGTGAGCCTGATCCTGAGCCGTTCCGCAAGGAAGCGCGCCTCATCGGCGGCGGGCGTGGTTCCGAGCACGCACAGCGCGCTGCGGGCGCTGTAAGGCTGGACGAAAAGTTCGACGCTGCCGTTGCTGGCGCAGGACATCCTGTATTGCTCGACATCCTCTTCAGGATAAACCCGCTCGTTGCTGATGCGCATGAGCCTCGGCTCGCCCTTCACGATGGCGCTTTGTGCGGCGCTTATGACCACGCTCTTCGCGCACCCTCCGCCAATCCAGCCGTGCAGCGTCCCGTCGGCCAGCACGATTGCCTGGGCGCCCAGGTAAGCGGACGTGGGCGCAACCGCCCGAACCACGGTGACGAGCGCGTAGTCCTCGCCACGACTATTCAGTTCGCGCGCCATTTCCATAAGGTTTTCGTTGGTCATCGCAACGCCTCGATGATTTGGGGTAGTACGTGTTCGATGCTCGCGAGATCGGCGCCCGGCGCGAGTAGATCGATGTGCGGCAAGGCCGCCTGCATTGCGCGGCTCTCGGGCCTGAACCCCGGCTGATTCAACAACGGGTTGAGCCAGACCACGCGTCGCGACCGTCGTCGCAACGTGGCGAGCGCGCGCGCCAGAATCTCCGGCTCACCCGTATCGTAACCGTCGCTGACGATAATTACGCCGGTGCGCGAATGGACCAGGCGCGCCGCGTGGTCGCGGTTGAAATCCTGCAGGCATTCGCCTATGCGCGTGCCCCCGGCCCATCCCGCGGCAAGCAGGTGCAGGCGTTCCTGCGACGCCCAAGGATCCGGGTCGCGCAGCGCCTCCGCCACGGCAGTGATGCGGGTGTGGAAGATGAAGCAATGCACGTCGGCCAGCTCGGCGCATAGCGCGCGGGCAAGGCGCAGGTAAAAAAAGCTGTAGAGGCTCATCGATCGGCTCACGTCCAGAAGCAACAGCAGGCGCGGGCGCACGCGACGGCGTTCCTTCCAGGCCAGCCGCAACGGCGTGCCGCCAGTGGCCACGCTACCGCGTATGGTGCCCTGCAAGTCGAGCCTGCGGCCGTGATGAAAGCGCGCTTCACGGCGCAGATGAAGGTGTTTCAGGCGCATGGCGAAACGGCGCATCAGCTGCTCGATGTCGTGCGTCTGTTCTGCCTGATTCAACTCGCGAAAATCCGTGGATGCCAGAGATTCTTCGCGACTTGCTCCGTGTCCGGCCGCGCCAGTGTCAGTGTCGCAGGCGGCCCTTTGGTCCGCACCGGCAGCAGGCTCGCCATCGGCTCCGTCGCGCATGCCAGCGGCCGACTCACGTGCTGCGTCGGTGACGATGTTGCCATCCACGAATACCTTCTTGTTCGGCGGCAGAAAGTAGGCGTCGAACAGGGCATCGAAACGCCGCCACTCGTCGCCACGGCCGCACAGCAGCGCCTTGAGGCTCCAGCGCAGCACCTGCTGATCGAGAACCCCTGTCTGCATGCTCGTTTCAAGCACGCGGACCGAATCAGCGCCGCCTACGCCGAAACCGTTGGCGCGCAGGAACCCGCTGAAGCCGGTCAGGCGCGCGCGCAGGGCCGCGCCCGGGTCAACGGCTGGAGGAGCCGCGACGATCAACATGCCGCCGCAATGCGGGCGACGACCTCGCGGGTAAACCCGGCGCGGTCTTCGCGGGTTTTGACGAGTGCGCTCAGGGTCTCGAGGATACGTTCCGCGCCGTCGTCGTCGATCACCGAAACCCCCATGCGCAGCAGCGCCGCAGTCCAGTCGAGCGTCTCTGCGATGCCCGGTTTTTTCTGCAGGTCCATGCGGCGCACGCTTTGCACGAACTCGACCACCTGGCGGGCAAACTGTCCCGCCGCCCGCGGCGCCTTGATTTCTACAATCGCCAATTCCTTCGCGAAGGCGGGATAGTCGATGTACTGGTACAGGCAGCGACGGCGCAGCGCGTCGGAGAGTTCGCGCGTACCGTTCGACGTGATGACCACCAGCGGTCGCGTAACGGCGCGCACGGTGCCGAGTTCCGGGATCGATATCTGGAAATCCGACAGTAGTTCGAGCAGGTAGGCTTCGAAGGCCTGGTCGGCGCGGTCGACTTCGTCGATCAGCAGCACCGGTGGCTCGGCGCAACTGATCGCCTCGAGCAGGGGCCGCTTCAACAGATAGCGCTCGGAAAAGATGTCCTGCTCCTTGACGGCGGCCGGGCGCTCGTCGTGCTCGAGCAGCTTGATCGCCAGCAATTGCCGCTGGTAGTTCCACTCGTACATCGCAGCGTGCACATCGAGCCCTTCGTAACACTGCAGGCGGATGAGCCTCGCGCCGCGCACCGTGGCAAGTGCCTTTGCAACTTCGGTCTTGCCTACGCCGGCGTCGCCCTCCAGAAGCAAGGGACGGCCAAGATCGAGCATCAGCAGCAGCGCAGCCGCGAGCGCAGGCTCCGCGACATAGCCGGCGGCCTCCAGCTGGAGTTGCAAGCTGACGATCTCATTCATGCGTTGGGCGGAAGTATTCACGCCGTTTTCCTGGAAAACAGGCCGCGCAGCCAGTCCTTGAAAATTGTCCACATGAGTGCAAGGGCGTTCAATTCCCGAGCAGCCGGTGGAGGAGTAGCGAGTGCAGCCGCCAGCGTGCCGCCACCCCCTGCCGTGGGAGCCGCGCGTTGCGCCTGCAGCGCGGCCACCCGGCCCGCGAAGTTGTCGGCGAACTGCGTCAGGATCTGGTCGGCTACCGCGTTCATCATGCGTCCGCCGAAGGCGGCTGCTTTGCCGCTCATCGATACTTCGCTCGAGCCCACCAGAGTGCACAGACCGGCTTCGCCGGCCTCGATACGGGCAGTCAGATTCATTGAGGCACCGGAATTCCCGGTGCTGTCGGTACCCTTGCCCAGCATACGCAGCGTCCGCGTGGCGGGGTCAACGTCCTTCATCTCGACCTCGCCCCTGAAGGACATCGTCGCCGGACCCGCCTTTACCGTTACCGTTCCCTTGTAGCGGCCCGCGTCGACGCGTTCGGTAATCTTCGCCCCGGGCATGCACCCGGCAACGGCTTCGAGGTTCTGCAGGAATTCCCACGCAACCTCGGCCGAGGACGGCATGGGGTAGGTCTTGTCGATCTCAACCTTCATGCCGATT
>JBQTIV010000124.1:0-37988 GCA_052387775.1 Betaproteobacteria bacterium | reverse complement strand
CGCCGCGCCCGCCCCCGACGTGGCAACCTGAGCATCGGTCCGCGATAAACGTCGGACCCAGACCCCAGTCGCCGCCGAGGGAAGGAAAAACCACCCATTTCTGATTGAAGTGATGTCGGCCACGAAGAAATTTCTCCCGCTGCCGGTGGTCGAGCACCGGCGCCGGTTCGGAGAATGCGAAACGATCGGCAGCCGCGACGGTAAAACTGCCCGCCGAAAGCGCCGCCAACGGAATCTCATCGAGTGCCGCCGGCACCGCCAAGCCGGACACCAGCACGATTGCCGCGCCGCCGGCTGACACGGCGCGCATTCCCGTTTTCTTCACCATCCCCATGGGGCTCAAAGTAGCTGATGACGGCGTTACCCGCAACCTGCGCCGCACATACGGGCGGACCAGGAGTCCTTGCGGTAAGATTTGACTTCCCACCGGCACACGCGACCTGTCTTCCCGAGGAATTCCGAATGAGCCTCCCCGCAACAAAGCTCCAGTCCGCCATCGACGAGCTGAAGGCCCGCTTCAATGAGCGACTTTCCACCAGCACCGGAGTGCGCGACCACCACAGCAAGGACGAATCCTGGCACCACCCGCACCGTCCGGACGCGGTGGTGTTCCCGAACACCACCGAGGAAGTCGCCGAGATCGTCCGCGTCTGTGCCCGGTACAACACTCCGGTGATCGCCTACGGCACCGGCACCTCGCTCGAAGGCAACGTCATCCCGCACCAGGGCGGCGTGGTGGTGGACCTGGTGAACATGAACCAGGTCCTGCGCGTGAATCCGGAAGACCTCGATGTGACTGTTCAAGCACGCGTGACCCGCAAGGAATTGAATGCGCACATCCGCGACCAGGGTCTGTTCTTCCCGATCGATCCCGGCGCCGACGCCTCGCTCGGCGGCATGGCGGCGACCCGCGCGTCCGGCACCAACGCGGTTCGCTACGGCACCATGCGCGAGAATGTGCTGGCGTTGACCGTGGTGCTCGCCGACGGCCGCATCATTCGCACCTCGCGGCGCGCGCGCAAATCCGCCGCCGGTTACGACCTCACCCGCCTGTTCGTCGGCTCCGAAGGAACGCTCGGCATCATCACCGAAGTGACGCTGCGTCTGTACGGCCTCCCCGAGGCGATGGCTGCGGCGGTGTGCTCCTTCGAGAGCATCGAAGGCGCTGTGAACACGGTGATCCAGACCATCCAGCTCGGTATTCCGGTGGCACGTATCGAGTTGCTGGACGACGTGCAAATGGATTCGGTGAACAAGTATTCGAAACTGAGCTACCCGGTAAAGGACACGCTGTTCATCGAATTCCACGGCACCGAAGCCGGCGTCAAGGAGCAGGCCGAGCTGTTACAGTCGATCGCGGCGGAGCACAGCGGCGGCGAGTTCAAGTGGGCGACCAAACCCGAAGAGCGCAGCCACCTGTGGACGGCACGGCACGACGTGACTTACGCCAACAAGGCGCTGCGCCCGGGGTGTGAAATCTGGGCGACCGACGTATGCGTGCCGATCTCCCGCCTTGCCGAGTGCATCCTCGAAACCAAAAAGGACCTAAAAAAAAGCTTTCTCACCGCGCCGCTGGTCGGCCACGTCGGCGACGGCAACTTCCACCTTGGATTCCTGATCAATCGGGACGACCCGAAAGAACTCGCCGAAGCAGAGCGGCTGAACGAGCGGCTGGTGATGCGCGCGCTGGCGATGGACGGCACCTGCACCGGCGAGCACGGCATCGGTTTGGGCAAGATGAAATTCCTCACCGCCGAGCACGGCGAAGCCGTCGCGGTGATGCGCCAGGTCAAGAAGGCGCTCGACCCGCAGAATATTCTGAATCCGGGAAAGATTTTTACGTTGTAGGTGAGGCGTGAGGGGTGAGGGGTAAGGGGTGAGGGGTAAGGGGTAAGGGGTAAGGGGTAAGGGCTCAAAGATTAATCTCTCGCCCTGATCCTCAGCTCTTAAACTTTCGAGTATTGTCAATCCGCGCTGCACTTCCGCCTATCGCTTCACGCCTCATACCCTTCACCCTTCACGCCTCATACCCTTCACTCATTCACCCTTCACTCCTTCACTTATTCACGCCTTCACCCCTCACTCCTCACCCCTCACCGAATGCCAACGATTTTCGGCATCAAGAACTGCGCCACTATGAAGAAGGCGTTCGCCTGGCTGGATGATCACGGCGTTCGCTACAACTTTCACGATTACAAAGCCGCGGGCATCGATCTCGCCCGATTGAATAACTGGTCGAAGCAAGTCGGCTGGGAAACGCTGCTCAATACTCGCGGCACCACCTGGCGCAAGCTTTCGCCGTCGCAGCAGGCAAATCTCGACGAGTCCAAGGCGCTCAAGCTGATGAGCGAGAATCCGAGCCTGATCAAGCGCCCGGTGCTGGAGAACGGCAAGGAATTAATGGTTGGTTTTGCTCCCGAGCGCTATGGCGCCGCGTTCCGGAAATAGAGCGAGGCGGCATGAAATATTTGTTGGAGATTCGACGACAATTCTTCGAGCACTTCGGTCCTTGAGTATTTCAGCCGACACGACCGGCCGATCACGATCTGTGGGGGAGCACAAACATGACGATTAGAGGATTGCGCCGCGGCATCGCGGTGGCGGGATTCGCGGCGCTCGCCTGTGTGGCCGGCATCGGGCCATCGGAGACCGCTGCGGAGAGCCGCGTCGGCGAAAACGATCTCGGCGGGGTGGTGAAGAGCTCGAACGGCCCAGAGGCCGGCGTATGGGTGATCGCGGAAACTTCCGACCTCCCAACCAGATTCGCCAAAATCGTGGTCACCGACGATCAGGGCCGTTACCTCATACCCGATCTGCCGAAGGCGAGCTACAGCGTCTGGGTGCGTGGTTACGGGTTGGTTGATTCGCCCAAAGTCCGGGCCGCGCCCGGAAAACGCCTCGACCTGGACGCGGTGCTCGCGCCGAGCGCCGCGGTGGCGGTGGAATATTACCCGGCGATCTACTGGTACTCGTTGCTGAAGATTCCGGCGAAGAGCGAATTTCCCGGCAGGGGCGCGGACGGCAACGGCATCGACCCGGGCATGAAGACGCAGACTCACTGGCTCAACACCGTGAAGACCAACGGCTGCATGTCGTGCCACGCGCTGGGCACCATGGGCACGCGCACCATGCCGAAAGATTTCGCGCACATGGACTCCACCGCAGCGTGGGGACGGCGCATCGCCTCGGGGCAGGCGATGAACAACATGGTCACCGCCGCCGGCCGGCTAGGCACCGGGCGCGCGCTCACTCAGTGGGCCGATTGGACCGACCGGATCGCCGCCGGCGAGCTGCCGTTCGCGAAGCCCGAGCGGCCGCAGGGAATCGAGCGCAACCTCGTGCTGACACTTTGGGACTGGAGCCGGCCGACCGCGTACATGCACGATTTGATCGGGACCGACCGGCGCAAGCCTACGGTCAATGCCAACGGAAAGCTCTACGGCGCGCCCGAGAACAGCACGGATACCTGGCCGGTTCTCGATCCACTCACGCACACCGCGACCGAGGTGAAGCATCCCGTTCGCGATCCGAACACGCCTTCGCACCGCAGCGATCCGATGGCGCCCTCGCCCTACTGGGGACCGGAACCGATCTGGGACAGCCAGACCAGCACGCACAACCAGATGATGGACGAGAAGGGGCGGGTCTGGGCCGCGGCGCGCGTCCGTCATCCGAACAACCCCGACGATTGCAGGAAAGGCTCCGATCATCCGTCGGCGAAAGTTTTTCCGGTCGAGAGCGCGAACCGGCATCTGTCGATGTACGACCCGGCCACCGGCAAGTGGACGCTGATCTCGACCTGCTTCACCACGCATCACCTGATCTTCGCCGAGGACGCCAACAACACGCTGTGGACCTCCGCCGGGGTCGGCGGCCCGGGTGTGGTCGGCTGGCTGAATCGGAAGATGTTCGAGCAAACCGGGGACGAGATGAAATCACAGGGCTGGGCGCCTTTCATTCTCGATGCGAACGGCAACGGCAGGCGCGACCAATGGGCCGAGCCCGACCAGCCGCTGGATCCCGCGAAAGACAAGCGCGTCGCGGTCAATCTTTACAGCGTCGTCGTGAATCCGAACGACGGATCGGTGTGGGGAACTTCGCTGGCGCCGTTCCCCAGCTACGCAGTGCGCGTCACCCCGGGATCCGACCCGACGCACACGGCGCTCACCGAAATCTACGAGCCGCCGCTGCCCGCTTACGGTGCGCGCGGCGGAGACATCGACCGCAATGGCGTGTTCTGGGCGTCGTTCGCGAGTGGACATCTCGGCAGCTTCGACCGTCGCAAATGCAAGGCACCGTTGAATGGACCGCAGGCGACCGGGAAGCACTGCCCGGAGGGCTGGACGCTGTACCGCTTTCCCGGACCGCAGTTCAGGGACGTGCAGGACGACGGCAGCGCCGAGGCGAGTTACTACGTCTGGGTGGACTGGTTCAACACGCTGGGGCTCGGCAACAACGTGCCGATTGCGACCGGAAATACCAGCGATGCTTATTTCGCGCTGGTTAACGGCAAGTTCGTGACGCTGCGCGTGCCCTACCCGATGGGGTTCTTTGCGAAGTGGGGTGAAGGCCGGATCGACGATCCGAAAACCGGTTGGAAGGGCCGCGCGATCTGGGCGACGGATTCCACGCGGACGCCGTTTCATTCGGAAGGCGGAACGCAGCGCACTGCCAAGGTCTACAAGTTCCAGATGCGACCCGATCCGCTCGCCAATTGAGCATGGGATTCTCGACGTGACGCGGCACAACGTCATGCGTCGTGCCGCGACGAGCCGGCTTCATACCGCGGCCGCGGACACCTGGCTGATCTACATCGCCAATGCGAATCCAGAATATTGAACAGGCCGTGCAATTCGCCATCGACCACGAAACGCCGTGGACGCGCGAGATCACCGACAAATGGGGCGTTCATCACGAGGACCCTCCGCCCTGGAACAAACTGCTTGGCCCGGTGCATGCACGTGGCCCGCTTTCCGGCACCATTATTCTCAATGGAAAAACCCTGATCTCGTGGGGTGAGCCGGATCGGCCCGATCTCACTTTCAGCATCGCGAAAACCTACCTCGGGCTGCTGGCGGGCGTGGCCTACGATCGCGGTCTGTTACCCAACGTCGATGAACCGGTTCATTTGCGGGTTCCCGGCATCGGCTTCGATGACGGCCGCAATGCGCAGGTGACCTGGGCGCATCTGCTGCAACAAACCAGCGAGTGGGAAGGCACGATCTTCGGTGTTCCCGATCAGGCCGACCGCTACCGCACCCTGTCGTTCCAAGGCACCGCTGCCACGGGGAAGAAAGGCGATCCGCGGCCGTTGCAGACCCCGGGCACGTACTGGGAGTACAACGACGTGCGCATTAACCAGCTCTCACTGGCCCTGCTGCATCTGTTCGGGCGTTCACTGCCGCAAATCTTTCGCGAAGCCGTCATGCAACCCATCGGCGCGAGCGACAACTGGCGCTGGGTGGGCTACGACAACTCCTGGGTCGAGCTCAATGGGGAAAAAGTTCAGTCGGTCCCCGGAGGTACGCACTGGGGCGGCGGCATGTCGATCGGCAGTCACGACCAGGCACGGGTGGGCCGCCTGCTTCTGGATGACGGAAGGGCAAACGGCAAGCAGGTGATCTCGGCGGACTGGATTCAGCGCATGCGCACGCCGTGCAAAATCGCGCCCTTCTATGGCTATCTGATTTGGCTCAACCACGCCCGGCGAGTATTTCCCAGCGTGCCGGAGTCGAGCTACTTCGCAATCGGCGCGGGCAGTTCCTTCACGTGGATAGAACCCGAACGCCGCATGGTGCTGGTGGTGCGCTGGATCGACGCGGACCACGCCGACCAATTCTTCGGCCGCGTTTTAAAGGCGGTAGACGAGCGGGAATGACGCGGACTCGACAATCCGACGTCATTTGCGGCCTTCGCCCATCAGACGGCTCCACTCTGATTACCCCTGGATCAGCACGATGTCCCACACGATAAGCCTGGCTTCGGGTTCCTCAAGCGCCTTGCCTAGTAACTTTAGATCTATCGCATAATCTCTTGGTGCAAGAAACAAGACCTGACGCCGCACTTCTTTTATGCAATTATGCAGGCCTGACCCCGTTGCGGCGATTAGCGGCCGGCCGGCGCGCAGAGCACGGCGCCGAAGTCCATCAGCTCCAAATCGGTCACCCGGATCGTTGCAACACACGCAGGGTCCGCCGCCACTCGCAGCTCGTATTCGCCAGGGTCGAGCGCTTCGATGTAGAACTCGCCGCCCTTCCCGGTGAATGCGCGAATCTCGACGTCGGCCCGCATCACTACTAGCTCGCGAAATTCGATCGGAACCCGCTGCTGCTGAATCTCCTGCTCGAGCCGCCCGAATACCGCGCGGTTCTTCTTCACGTCGAACGCCAGGAACGAGCCGGCGCGGAATGCCGGCGAGACCACCAGCCGCGATCTCGTGAACACGTAGTCGAGCGGCACCGCACGCTGATCGAAGCCGAGGAAATTGTCGTAGAACGAGAGCATCGGCGACACGACCACTTCGCCGCGTTTGTCCGTCGTGCCCATGAACTGGCCGTTGGACGTGACCGCCACATCGGGCACGTCGCCGACCTTCACCACGGCGAAACTATCTGTGAGCGCGCGGCTTACGAAAACGCGATCCTGAACGTAGCCGATGCCGCTCGCCACCGTTATTTCGGCGAGGCCTCGCGAAACGTTGTCGTTGCTGGATCCCTGGTAGCGTCCCTGCAGCATTGCATAGCGCCCGTTGTACTGCCCGTAAGCGTTGCTCAACGTGGATGTGCCAGCCGGGGTCTCGGCCCGTCCCGGGCCCACATTGAAGCCGAACCCCTCGCCGACGGGCACCGTCTTCTCGAAGCTGACCGCGTCACTCTTGGTGTCGCCCGCCTGGACCGCGCTCGCGACAGCCGAGTAATCGCGGTCGAAAAGGTAACGGAATACCACAGAGCTGGTCCACTCATCGATCAGCCCCCAGTTCTTCGTGTAACCGAGCGTGAGAATGCCGCGGCCGCCGAAAAGGCTCATGTTGTAACCGACGTTCCAGGCGTACAGCGACTCCAGGTCCCTCGGCTCGGTCACTGTGTAGGAGGTGGAGATCGTGCCCAGGTTCGCGGGCGAATAGGCGACCGAGGCCGAAGCGAAGTTGCGCGTCTGGGACGGCGCGCCAGTCGGCAGCAGCCGATAGTTGTCGTCAAAATGCCTTCCGCTGACGTTCACCGAGTATCGGGGCGCGATGAAGCTGTAGAACAGTGAACCCGCATAGCCGGTGGTCCCCTCGCCATCGCTTACCGAAGCGCCGGCGCCGACGATGCCCGCGCCCGGGAGGAGCACGGTACCGATTGGGCCGGCATTCACCATTCCGACACCCGCTTCGCCCCTCAATCCCAGCGTGAGCCTGTCGGAGAAGCCGTAGCGATGGAAACCCGAGAACGCAGGCTCGTCATAGTCGTTGCTGCTGACTCCGTAGTTATTGCGGAGCGAGCCAAAGTTGTAACTGTAATCGTGCAGCCCCTGCTTGAGCGCGAAGTCGGTGAAGTAGTACGGCTGCTGGATGACCTGCTCCCTACCGAACGCGTCGCGCACGACAACTTGCACGTTGCGGGCGCCCTGGTAGCCGGTGACGTTCACGATGTCGATCGGTCCGGGTTGAACCTGCTGCCGTGCCACGACGTTGCCGTCGATCCTGACTTCCACCTGGGAGGGCAGCTCCGCCGTGGTGTTCAGGTTGAGCGTCGGGTACTGGACGAAGTAAGGGTCCAGGGAATAGTACTTGCTGAAGCTCACGCCGCCCATGGGAACGGAGGCCGAGAGTTCGCGCACCGGCGTGAAGAAGTCCCCGGCGACGAGCCGTTGCAAGGAGTCGCGCCGATCGTAGGTGAGGTTGGTCTGCAGCCTCGTGTAACCGCGATCTCCAGCCTGGTCCGTGTAGGTGCCGGAACTGTAAAGAAGCGTGTCCCGTATTCGTCCACCCACCTCGGTGGTCACCTGCGTTCGCGATGAGTCGAACGATTCGTCGCCGAAGACTGAGAGCGCATAGTTGAAAAACGCGCTCGGCTGGGTCGGGCGCAGGGCGTCCGGGTAGCGCCAGCGCAAGTCAATGGTATTTTTCGGAAGTTTCTCTGCGGCAACCGTGATCTCCAGCGCGACGCGCTTCTCGTCGAAGCGCGCCTGCAGCTCGGGCACGCGGCCGAGATCCACGTGCTCAATGCCCTGCAAGCGGAGCGCGGCGCCGTCGGGGTCGGCGAGACCCCACGATCGAAAATCCGCCACCGGAACGAAGAACCGCCCCTTCTGGTCCCGCAAGACCGGCGCCGTTCCGCGGGGGACGCCGTTGACACTCAGCGTGACGATGATCGCGTCGAGCGGCAGACTCACCTCGGCACCGGGCGCGGCTTGCGCAAGTTTCGAGGAAGCACTCTCGGCGGACGGACCCGGATCGGGTGCAACGTTTTCCGCAGCCCGGGCCGCGAGGCCGCCGGCAGCAAGGAGAACCACCGCAACCAAGGGGATGATCGGTCGACGGGAAGCGCGCGAGCGCCTATTCGCAGTCTGCTCGCGAGACATCCAGCCGGCGCTTTATTTCGGACTGCTCCGAGGTGGTCAACGTCAGCGCGATCTTCCTCAACTGCCCGCATACGTCCCGGGGGATCTTCACCTGGAATAGCTGGCGGGAACCGGCGAGGAGCGTTCTGCCCTGGACCTTCTCGGTGAATTTCTCCGTTCCGTCCGAGGCGAGCCCCATGATCGCCGCCTCGCGGTAGCTGAAATGCCGGTTGCCGCCATTGGCCACGACCACGTTGAGACTCCCGCCGCGCAGTTCCGCCGACTCGACCGCTCCGCCCGGCTGGGGCTTCGCCGGCGGCACGAAAACCGGCACGGCTACGCTCAAGAGCAGCCGGACCTGGGCCCCTCCGGTTATCTCTGCCGGTGATCCGCCAAGCGCCACTTCCTGCAGAAAGACCGTGTAGGCCTGTTCCTGCAAGGCGGGCGTCGCTCTCACGCCCACCCGGATGACACGGCTTTCGCCCGGCGCGAGCTCTAGCGCGCGCGGAAACCAGATTAACGATTGCGAGTTGGCATAGACGTTCTTTCCACTTTCGTCCTGGCTCCAGTCCATTCCGAAAACCTGGAATCGGATGGGCTGCTGGTCGAGATTCTGCACCTGGATCTCGGCGCTGCGAGCGCCGCGTTCGAGCTCGAGGATCATCGGGCTCACCGAAAAATCCGCTGCCACCGATATTCGCACCGCGATCGCGAGCGTGGCGAGCACTGCAGCGCCGATCGCCAACCGGCGCAAAGCGTGGATCCCTTTCCCCATGTGCCGCCCCGTCACGGCGTTACGCTCAGCGTGAGAACGTCGGAGTACGAGCCGGCACTCGCGTTGGTATAGTTGGGCCCCGCCATTTGCAGTGTAAGCGTCAGCGTGCGGTTGGCACCCGAGCCTGCCACGGCGATGCCTACCGAGTAGGCAATTCCAGGTGCATAAGCAGGCGTGCCACCCGCCAGCCGTCCCGTGCTCGTGCCTCCATTGGCGCTGACCCAGGTCCACTGCGCGATAGCATGATCCCCGGCTGGCTGGCACCTCACCTGGAGCGTAGTGCCGGCGGTCACGGTCGGCGCCGTGACGGGATCCAGCAGCGGAAAGGCGACGGTACCCGTCGTGGAACCTGCACGGAACTCGCACGCAGCGAACGCGTTACCGGTCGCACTTCCCAGCGCTGCAGCAAGGACAAAGACGCCCTGCGCCGTTCGGATTGCCGCAGCGAAACTCCAGAGCGTCTTCATTAGAGCTGATAGTACCTCGAGGTGCGCAGGAACAACAAAGAAGGGGCCGCATAACGGCCCCTTCCTGAACCCTTTCAAAAACCCGGCTGCGCGCGGTTACGGTATCGCCTCGATCGCGATCGTCACCGTCTTGCTATACGTGTCCGGGGCGGCGCCACTGAAATTCGCCGGTGTGATCACGCCGCCGATGGTCGCGGTCTTATTCTGGCCCGCACCGAGGCCCGTGCCTGCGCCGCCCGTGGCGGTCACCGTGATGTCAGCGGCCACGGTGTTGGCCGGGACCAGCGCACCCGCCAGTAAGACGGTTGCACTCTTCGGGCTCGCAAAAGTGCCGCTCGTGTCGATATCGAATCGCGGCGATACCGTGTTCGTGCACCGGTAGTTGAGCGTGCTCGATCCCGTAGCGTTGCTGCCCGACACCGGGTCGATCAGGCCCCCGCTGTGCTCGATCGTCATGGGATTCGGCGACGAATAGAAGCGGCATGCTTTGGGGACCACAGCACTGACGGTGACGTTCGCGCTTGTCGCTTGCGCAAATGCTTCCCCGGCAAGCAGGCCCAGCAGGGCCAGCGCGGCGACTAGAGTGTGCTTGATTATTTTCATGTTCATCTTTCTACCCCTCACATTCCTTTCTTGCGTCCAAGATTATAAGAATCTGTAAGTATCTGAATTACTTGGTTCTCTACGGTTCACAAACTGGGGACTGCCCCCGCCCTCTCATATCGCAATATTGGTGCCAGAGCCGGTAGAAATCGGCAACCTATATCCCGGAGCGCCAGTTAAACAGTTCAGTCATTCGCTCTACTTATCCTTTTCAATCATATAGTTGTCACCTGATTAGGCTTCCTTGGTCGGCCGACGAATGGTTGCACGCGGCTTCCAAACGGCGGGAGGCAATGCGCGGAAAGGAAGGGGAGTTCGCATACAGCGATATCGGTATGTCGGGAAAGGAGCCACTTCTGGGGAATTTTCGACAGCCGGCGACTGAGCGAGGCGGCTGCGGCGGAAGTAGTGGGCAGGGTAGTGGCGCGAGCACCGCCGCATAGCGCCGTTTCGACTATTGGCGGCAATCAAGGAAACTCTAACGGGAAGGGCCAGATTGCCGCCGCTTGCGCCGTTCCAACTTTTTATAGGGTTTGGAAGATTCTGAGATTCTCTCAGGGGACAGGCCGCTAACGTGAGCGCTGCTTCTCGGGTTGCTACTGGTCCCTGAGGCAATTCCCTCCAGGGGTTTCCAGTGGTCAATTCCCTGAGACACAGAGGCGCTGTATGCTGCAGGATCTAGGAATCGCCGATCGATCTCCCCGTGCAGGGGCGCGGTGGTCGAGTCATCAAAAAAGCGGTAATTCCAGGTCAGGGGAGGAGCGTCGCGTGTTCGCGACCAAGATCGGCGTACAGAACAGGCTGCGTGCGCAGGCCCTGCTCGATGGGGGCATCCTTGAGCCATATGACTTGTCGGCCGTGTTTCGCATCGAAGACGTCCTCACGCCGCTCGAGGACGCAACGGCGCTGGCAGCGGGATTGCGGGTCCAAGACCGACTGGTATCCGCGGCGCTGGTCGCGGCCGTTTCCATTGCGACCGGTTGCCCCACTCAAGCGGAGGCCGCCGGCTCGATAACGCAATCCATTACCGTGACCGCGAGGGTAGCGCCGTGGGTGAAGTTGAACCTGGAGCACCAACAAATGCAACTAACTGTCACGCCGGACGACGTTGCGCGCGGCTACGTCGAAGTATCCGCCGCTTCGCGTTTCACCGTCACCACCAACAACCGCGCCGGCTACACCCTGAATTTCCAGCCGCAGGCTGACATTTTCCGCTCGGTGGCGATCCACGGCCTGGGGGTGAGCGTGGAAATCGGCTCCGGCGGAGGCACAGTGATCCAGAGCGGGGCCGATTTCGGAATCGTGCGGACGCTGTTGGAGCTGGGTTATCGTTTCTATCTCGCCGAGGCCGTGCAGGCGGGAAGCTATTCCTGGCCGTTGTCATTGTCGGTCAGCGCGCGCTGAGCCGGCCGCAGCGAAGCAAAAAAAGAAAAAGGGGTCAGGCCTGCATAATTGCATAATGGCACTATCGCGATTTTGTAAGCGGCCACCAAGTCGTCGTCATACCCCCAAGCGTACCGCTCCGGATCTAGCGAGACTCTCCCACGAATCCCTTCTGAATGGTCGAGATGAGCTTCAATGCCTCGGCCGATAGCGGCCCCTTCTTCGTGCTCTGCGCGGCGTGGTCCAGTTGCTCCAGGGTCGAGAGCCCCACCAGTGTCGTCGTGAGGCCCGGGTTCGACAGGACGTAGCGGATCGAGAGTTCGACCAAGTTCTGCGCAAACCCCCGCTTGACAACTTCACCGAACCGTAACGCACGGACCACATCGCCTGCGTAACTCGAAGCGGACCCGATCGGGTCCACCTTCGGCATGCCGAGCGGATGCCGCGTTTCAACGCCGCTCAAGGCACCGCCCGCCAGCACGCGGATACCGATGGTCCCGACACCACTTGCATGCGCGCGCGCAATCAGATTGCCGTAGTCCTGTGCGGGGTAGCTGGGCGGCAGCTTCGCTCCGGCGCTGGGATTGAGCAGGTTATAGCTCACCTGGGCGGCGTCGAATAAATCGAGAACACTCCGGATGGCCGAAGTGTCGCCCAGAGCCGTGAACCCGAAGAAACGCGCCTTGCCCTGCTCTCGCAAGCGCGCGAAAGCGGGCAGCACCTGTTCGCGCACAGACTTCGGGTCGATGGTCCCGTCGCGCTTCGCCTCCGAAATCGGGTTGTGCAACTGGTAGAGATCGACGCTGTCGAGCGCCAGGCGTTTCAGGCTCGCGTTCATGGAATCGGCGACGAACTTCCCGATGTCACCGGTTTTCTCAAGAAATACTTTGGTGCCGACATGGACCTTCGGCCATTTCAGAGCCTTTAACACCCGCCCGAGGTTGCGCTCGGATTCGCCGTTGCCGTATGAAGGCGCGGTGTCGAAGTAGTTGATGCCGAACTCCATGGCGCGCGCGACCGCACGCTCCTGATCGGCCGGCGCGCCCTTCACCATCAGGCCGCCGACGGCGCCGCAGCCGAAGCTCAGCACCGAAACCTTCAGTCCGGTTTTTCCGAGGAGGCGGGTTTCCATAAGCTTGTCTCAACCCAACGCAGAGGCGCAGAGGACGCAGAGAAGAGTGAACGAAAAAATGGCTAATTCCAATCGCTGCCATGGGTGAAGATGCAATCTTCACTGCGCGCGCCAATCTCTGCATTCTCAACATTCCATCCTCGTTTATTCATGCTTTCCTCTGAGTCCTCTGCGTCCTCTGCGTTGGGTGTAAGGTTTAGAGGAAATAGGATCAGGATCGCAATACCTGACCGGCTGATGCGCCGACAAGCTCCCCGCCCGCATACGTCGTGATCCCGTTCACGATCGTGTAGCGGACCCCGCGCGAAGGCATGACCATTCTCTTCCCGCCGCCCGGAAGATCATAGCGCCGCTCGCCGCGGTTCGAGGAGCCCACCGTCTTTGGATCGAAGATCACAATGTCGGCGGCCAGCCCTGGCAGGAGGCGTCCGCGATCGCGGATGCCGAACAGGTCCGCCGGGTCGGAGGTGAGTCGGCGGATGGCCTCGGGCAGCGAGAGGACCTCGCGTTCGCGAACCCAGGTGCCGAGCAGATAGGTCGGATAGCCGGAGTCGCACAACATGTCCACGTGCGCTCCGCCGTCGCCGAGTCCGATCAGGATCGCCGGGTTGTTCAGCAATTCGGCCACGCGGTCGACACGGGTGTTGAACGACGTCATGGTGAATTCGAGATCCAGATCGTCGGCCAGGGTCAGATCGAGAAACGCGTCCACGCCGTCCTTGCTTTCAGTGCGGCCGATCTCGGCCACCGTCATCCCTTCGAATCGCTTCAGTTCCGGCGAGCGGACTTCGTGCAGCGTGATGCGTTCCCAGTTGCCGAAGGCGATCGGGTTCTTCAGCTCCTCGCGAAACTGGTTGCGGAAGGCCGGGTCGCGGTACACCGCCTTCTGCGCCTCCTTTGACTTGTCCGCGAACACGCGCCGCCACGACGGAAACGCGGCAAACGAAAACGGACTATGCATGTCGATCTCGCGCGTGAGCGGCAAGGGTGATGTCTGCGGACGCGCGCCCTTCGCAATCATCGGCGCGGCACGGCGCAGGGTGTCGCGTACCGCTTCCGGAATGTCGTCGCGGTCGAACAAGGCGATAAAGGTGACGGGACGTCCGCTTTCTTCGAGCAAGAAGTCGAGCGTCTCGCACTGCTCTTCCTCGAGTACACCGATCTGCCGGGTAAGCGCCACTTCGATCGCGCCCTTGTTTTTCTCCTTCAGCACGTTCGCGTAGGCCTTGAGTTCCTCACCGCTGGCATTGCGGCAGGCGAGCGGCCGCCCACCGAAACCGAGGTGCTGGTTGAGGATCGTGCTGGAAAACCCGAAGGCGCCGGCATCCATCGCCCCCGCGAGCAGCGCGCGGATCTGCGCGGTTTCCTCCACTGTTGCCGCGCGCTCCATAGACGCTTCGCCCATGACGTAGTGCCGGAACGGCGTCAGCGGCGCGAGAAAGGCAAGATTCACTGACGGCTTGCGGCGCGCAGCGGCATCCATGTACTCGGGAAATGTTTCCCAGTCCCAGGTGATACCCCCGGCGAGCACCTCGAAAGGAATGGCCTCGACGTTGACGAGGTCGCGCATCGCCACTTCGCGCGACTCGGGCTGGCAGGGCGCGATGCCCACGCCGCAGTTGCCCATCATCACGCTGGTGACGCCATGCCACGATGACGGCGTGACTCCGCCGTCCCAACAGATCTGCGCATCGTAATGCGTGTGCGGATCGATGAATCCCGGCGAGACGACGCAGTCCGAGGCGTCTACGATTTGCCTGGCCGCTCCGGCTACGCGGCCAAGCTCGACGATCTTCCCGCCGGTGACCGCCACGTCCGCATGCCGGCCCGGCGTGCCGGTGCCGTCGATGACAAGACCGTTCCTGATCAGCAGGTCGTACGCCATGGATGTTCCGCTAACGTGTCAGGCTCGAAGGTTCAGGTTTGGGGAAGCGAATGTCCGCGGCCGCTATCCCGGGCGGCACTTTCTAAATCGCCTCGACGAACGTCACGATCGCCCTGCGTTCTTCCTTCGACATTCCGGCAAAAGCGTCGCGCGAAACCTTCGCTTCGCCACCGTGCCAGAGAATCGCTTCGGCCACGTTGCGGGCGCGACCGTCGTGCAGCATGGCGGTACTCCCGCTCACAGTCTGGGACAATCCCAGTCCCCACAGCGGCGGAGTGCGCCAATCGCGCGGGCCGGCCTTGAAGTCTGGCCGGCCATCGGCCAGTTCCTCGCCCATGTCGTGCAGCAACAGGTCGGTGTAGGCACGGAAGGTCTGGTTCGCCAGTTGCGGCAAGGGCGGAAACTGCTCCGCAGTCTTCATCTCGGGCACGTGGCACACCGCGCACTTCGCCTCGGCGAACAGTTTCTCGCCGCGCCGCACCTCGGGATCATCGATGTTGCGGCGTGCCGGCACGGCCAGGCCCTGCAACCATAGTTCCAGCGCATCGATCTCGTGATTGATGATCTCCGGAACGTTCCCGGGCAGGTGGCGCGCGCAGATCTCCTGCGCCGGCGGACAGTTCTGATCTGGAAACAGCCTCGACGAAAGGCCCATGTCGCCCATTGCAGCCGTCGCGATCTGCTGTTTCAGCGACGGCTGATTGGCCTTCCAGCCGAAGCGGCCGAGGGCCCTGCGATTGTTGACGGCGTCCCAGACATAGTTCGGGCGTCCGTTGAATCCCTGCGCTATCTGCTTGCGCGCAATGTCGGCAAGGGTCTGTTCGGATACCGCTTCCAGAAAACCGAGGCCGAAGATCGGCTGCGCGATGCGAACCGACGTCATGGTATCCGCCCCGAGCGGGCCGAAGTTGAGGTTCTCGATGCGCAACTTCGGTGCGCGCAGGTTGACCGTCTCGCCGTCGGGGAATGAGAAGACGCGTTCCTCCCAGTCCATGTAGAGATCCGCTTCCGCAGGGACTGGCGAGCCCGCATACGCGAGATCGACATTGCGGCCATCGAGCGACCGATTCTGCAGCTGATCGCCATAGTGCGGATGTGGCCGCGGTGAACCATTACTGTCCGCGCCGGGAAGACTCAGCCGCACCAGCATGGACAGCAATTGCTCGTCACGCGAAGACGGTGGCCCGCCGCGCCCGGCGTTGACGTGGCAGGCACTGCAACGGTCGGCGATGAATGTCGGCCCCAGCCCCCAGTCGCCGTTGAGCGAATTGATCGACGCCCATTGCCGATGGAAGACGCCGCGGCCCACCATGAAGAAATGCCGCTGCTTGTGGTTGAGCACGGGCGCTGGTTCGGAATACGCCGCCTTGTCGAATCGCTCGACCGTGAAGGTGCCCGCGGAGAGCGCTGCGGCGTCCGTCTTGTCGCGCGTAACGGCGATCGCGCCGGCCGCCAGCAAGCCCAGCACCGACACGACAGTGCAGGCCAAGGATTTCAGCAATGCCGGGTTGCGCATGGAGGTGACCGCCGTATCCTGGATTGGACTCGAGCTGCGACGTTAATGCATACCTGAAACTGTCGCAAGCCCGCCTGAGAACATACGCGTTCTCACCGGTGAACTGAGTGCATCTTTTGCCTGGCCAGGCGCTAATATGTCCACTCATTCAGGAAATCGTACAGGCGCAGCGAGGACAGGCAATGGGGCTATTCAGCGGCAGGCGTCCGAACGACCTTGGCGTCAGGCACGGGCTTTTAAAATCTGCACCACCTTCACCGAATGCAGTAAACAGCCAGGCCACCGGCGGCTATCACCGGATCGCGCCGCTTCGCTACAGCGGCACGTTCGAGCCCGCAATGGCGGCGCTCAAATCCATCATCGAAAGTATGCCGCGCACCAGTATCGTCGAAGAACGCGCCGACTATCTCTATGCGGAGTTCGCCAGCAAGCTGTTCGGATACGTGAGCGATGTCGAATTCTACTTCCCGGAGAACGAGCCGGTCATTCACGTGCGTTCCGCCTCGCGCCTGGGCTACAGCGATTTCGGCGTGAACCGCAAGCGCATCGATGACATACGAGCGAAGCTCGCTGGCGCCGGTGTCTGAGATCGAATCCTCCACGCCACCGCAGCTGGAAGGCCCGGGGACTGAACCCTGGTGGCGCCGTTCAGCGCCGCTAGCCGCAGGGGCGAGCCTCGCAATCGGTGCGGTGACGCTGTGGTTTGGCAACATGCTCAACCGCGTGCCGCTCGATGGGCACGCCACCCTTGGCTATCTGCTGATGCTGCCGCTGCTGCTGATCGTGCCCGCTTTCTCTGCGGCAGGTCTGCGGCTGGCATGGCTGTCGTGGTTGCGCGCGCAACGGGCAACGAGACTGCTCATCGCCATCGTGTTGCTCGCTGCAGTGACGACCAACCTGCTTGCGATCGTGCGTTTCGGGAGCGCACTACTACGGATTTTCGGGAGTTAATGCAATACCTCTCAACGCGGAGGACTCGTCGGAATGCCTAGAGTTAAACAAAATCGACTCTCACCGCGGAGGACGCAGAGGAAAAGCAAAAACTGAGGAAAGGCAACCTGGGATAAAGAGCGCAGTGTCAGTTTCTCGCCCTCTGCTGCGCATGTCTGCTCTGGTGGGTTGTTCGCCAGTTGAAGGTTTTTTCACTGGCCAATGCTTTTTTCTCTTGCTCTTCCTCTGCGTCCTCTGCGTCCTATGCGGTGAGGGTGTCGTTCTTTGGAATTTGAGCCGAGGGTCCCGGGTCCTGTGCAAAACAGAGGCGCCGAGAGGTCGAGGCCACATTAGGAGCGTCCGCTAATGTTTTGAAAGGCGCACGCTTTTATATCCGCTAATCGCATGTCAAAAAAGTTTCACATTCCCCCGCAGTGAGGCGTGCTAGCTTGTGCCGGACTTTTCACTTTCCCCGCCCGCCTTATGGACAAGAACGCGCGCGTTTACCCGCCAATAACGAACGCCGCCGATTACGTCGATGCGTTGATCAGGCCGCGGTCGAAAGATCTCATGGTGAAAAGAAGAGTCATCGCCGGACGCAGGATGCGGGACAAATATCGCGAACAGGTTGTGGTTACCGAGGTTGTACGACGCCTGGGTTAATCCCCTCCGGTGAAAACAAACGCGGCCCTGGCCGCGTTTTTTTTGGCGCCGCGAAAACTCAGCGATTCTTGTCCACGCTGCGCGGCCCGGACCCGTAAACCATGAGGTAGAGCATGCCGCCCATGATTGCAAGGTTCTTCATGAACATGATTTTCTGCAGTTGCACCTGATTCTCCGGCACCGCCCAAAAAGCATGGAAGATGAAGGAAACGACGAGCACGTAAATGAAAAACGCAGCAGCAGCCCAACGCGCCCTCCAGCCCACGGCGATCATGATGCCGCCGCCCAATTCGATGATGATCGCCATGACCGCGAGGATCTGGGTCATCGGCATGTGGTACGCCTGCATGTAGCGGATCGTGCCCTCGAAGCCGGCGATCTTCCCGAATCCGTCAACGATGAATATCAATGCAAGCAAGACGCGGCCGGCCAGCGGCCCGTACTTTTTCACGATGTCCATGGTCTCTCTGACGATGCTGCGAAACGATCACGAATCATTTGAATTTTCGCCACATCCGCCGCCTACGCCGCGGTAAATCCGATCTCCCTGTGCGTGCCATCACAGAACGGCTTGTTCTTTGAGCCACCGCAACGGCACAACGACGCCTGTCCGCCGGTCCACGCCGCTGTACCCTTGCCGTCGCAGATCTGCATCTCGCCGAAACAGCGCAGCGAACCGTTGGGCTTCGGCGTGATTCGAAGACGGGGACCCGGCGTGCCGGGATCGAGTCTTTTTGGCTGGTAGGTCCCGACGCGCACGTCATCGCGGAATCCGGCTTCGATGTGACTGCGATCGCAGAACGGTTTGGCTGACGACTGTCCGCATCGGCACAGCAAAGCCTCGGCCATGCGGCCGAGCACCACGCCATCGGCCGTGACGATCTCGATATCCCCGGTTACCTTGAGCGGCCCGTCAACCTGCGGTTGGATGGTGTTCACGATGGTGGATTCGATGTCTTGGGTATTCTGCCATTACCCTTCTCTCATTCACCCTTCACCGCTTCATTGTGCCACCCACCCGCCATCGATCGGCAGCGCCGCGCCCGTGACCGACGTGGCGGCATCGCCGGCGAGAAAAACCGCCAGCGCAGCTACGTCTTCGATACTCACGAACTCCTTGCTCGGCTGGCGTTCGAGGATGATATCCCGGACGACGTCCTCGCGCGCAATACCGTGCACCTTCGCCTGGTCGTCGATCTGCTTCTCCACCAGCGCAGTCAACACGTAGCCCGGGCAGATCGCGTTGCAGGTGACACCCTTGCCTGCCATCTCCAGCGCCACGGTCTTGGTCAAACCGACCAGCCCGTGCTTTGCGGCGACGTACGCCGATTTGAACGGGGAAGCAACCAGTCCGTGAGCCGAGGCCACGTTGACGATGCGGCCCCAGCCCTTCGTTTTCATTCCCGGAAGCACGCTGCGGATGGCGTGAAATGCCGATGACAGGTTGATCGCGAGGATCGCATCCCACTTGTCGATGGGAAATTCGTCCACCGGCGCCACATGCTGGATGCCGGCGTTGTTGACCAGTATGTCCACGGCGCCGAAACGGCGCTTCGCCTGTTCGATCATCGCCGCGATTTCGGCGGGTCTGGCCATGTCGGCCGATGAGTACAGCACACTGACTTTGTGCTCGGCGGCCAGTCCGGCGCGTAGTCTTTCGATTTCCGCCGTGTCGCCGAAGCCGTTGAGCATGACATTGCAGCCCTGGGCGGCGAACGCGCGGGCGACTCCCAGACCGATACCGCTGGTGGAACCGGTAATGACAGCCGATTTGCCTTTCAACATGCTGTTTGGGCAATCTCGATTTTGAAAGTGCCGCGCAGTCTAGCAGACCCAATACGGCTCACGCGTGCCATCGTTTCCCTCGCGCGCCGGCAGCAGGCAACCTGAATCCGGCCGGTGAACTCCGCTTGCAAGCCAGTTGGTCGTGTTCACCGTCGATCCCCGCACGCCGCCCTCCCGTCGCTCAGCCGGTTTACGAAGTGCGCGATTTTCTCGATGGTCCGCTGCTCCTGATCCACGTGAGGCGAGTGTGCGCAGTTTGCGAGCATCAAAGTTTCAACGGGACCTTTCACCCGTGTAGCGATCGCTTTCACCTGAGCGGCAGTGCCGTATTGGTCGCCTTCGCCCTGGATCTGCAGTACTGGGCAAGTAATACCGGGCAGGTACTCCTCGATGTTCCAGCGGCGAAAGTCCGGGTGCAGCCAGATATCGTTCCAGCCGCGAAACGTTGATTCAGCGTCATCATGGTAGCGCGCGAGTTTTACTGGCAGGTCGGTGTTCATGAAGGCGACTTTCGCCTCGGCAATGCTCTTCACCGTGATGTCCTCGACGAAAACATGCGGCGCCAGCAGCACCAGGCCGCGGACCGGGCGGCTTCCGGCACCGGCATGAATGAGGGCGATCGAAGCGCCGTCGCTGTGACCGATCAGGATCGCGTTACGGATGGAAAGTGCGTCGAGCAACTGCGGCAGGACCTCCAATGCCTCGCGGTGCATGTAGTCCACGCCGCGCGCCCCGGCCAGACGTTCCGACCTGCCGTACCCGTAGCGCGAATAGACGATAGCGGGGCAGCCGGTGGCATGCGTCACATTTTCGGGAAAGCCCTTCCACAATGCGACCGACCCCAGACCTTCATGCAAGAACACCAGTACCGGAACGTCCGCCACAGGGCGAGAGCGCGGTCCCGGATCGAAGCGTTTGTACTCGAGACGATGGCCCCCGGCTGTTTGAAACATCTCGAAGTCAAATTCCCAAGTGTCGCTGCAAAATTTCCGGGCTGCGACGCAGTTGGTCGCTGGAACCCTCGAACACGACACGCCCTTTGACCAGGATGAGGTTGCGGTCGGCGATGGCGGAAACTGCGGAAAAATTCTTGTCGACGATGACTGCAGCGATTCCGCTGTCGCAAATCTGCCGCAGGATGACCCAGATCTCGCGTGCCACCAGCGGCGCCAGTCCCTCGGTCGCCTCATCGAGAATCAGCAGATCGGGATTGGTCAGTAGCGCGCGCCCGATGGTCAACATCTGCTGTTCGCCGCCGGAGAGTTGCTGGCCGCCGTGATGCAGGCGCTCGGCCAGCTTTGGAAAGGTGGCGAGCACGCGTTCATATGTCCACTCGCGCCGGCCGTCCAGGCCCTCCCGTGCCGCCATGACCAGGTTCTCGCGTACCGAAAGATTCGGAAAGACACCACGGCCCTCGGGGACGTAGGCCAGCCCGGCGCGCGCGATTGCGTGCGAAGCCATCCCCGTCATGTTCTTCCCGCGCACCCGGACTGCCCCCGAGCGCGGTGGCAGCAGTCCGAGAATGCTGCGGATCAGCGTGGTCTTGCCCATGCCGTTGCGCCCCATCAGGCCGATAGTCTCACCACGATGCACCACCAGATCCACGCCGTGCAGCACGTGGCTCGCGCCGTAGTAGGCGTGAATTCCCCGGGCCTCGATCAGCAATTCAGGCATGTGTCAAAACCATTTTCACCGCAAAGACGCAAAGGACGCGAAGGAAACCCGGACAATAAGAAAAAACGGTTCCTGTCATTGGAAACCTGGACTACCGATACTTGCGACAAAGCCACGTTCCGTACATTGCAGGTTTGTTGCCGGCTAGTCTTCTGCTTTTCTTTGCGTACTTTGCGTCTTCGCGGTGAACGCGTTTCTCATTGCATTTCCCCGAGGTAGGCTTCCTGAACCGCGCGGCTGGAGCGGATTTGTGCAGGTGGTCCGGATTCGAGCACCTGGCCGTTGACCATCACCGTGAGCCTGTCCGCCACCGCGAATACCGCGTCCATATCGTGCTCGACCAGCAGGATGGCGTGGTCTTTCGTCAGTTTCTGCAGCAGTTCGACAATGCGCCTCGATTCCTCCGCACCCATTCCGGCCAGCGGCTCGTCGAGCAGCAGCACCACCGGATCGGTGGCAAGTGTCATCGCGATCTCGACCTGCCGTTGTTCTCCATGCGAAAGGGTGGCAACGGTTGCGCCTTCACGGCCCTCCAGCCCTGCCATGACCAATGCGCGTTCGGCGGCTTGCGACACCGCACCATAGCCCGTGGCCGGCTTGAAGAAACGCATCGAACTCGGCAGCCGCGACTGCGCCGCGATGCGGCAATTCTCAAAGGCGGTGTACGGCAGAAACACGTTGGTCTTCTGATAGCTGCGCCCCACGCCGAGTCGCGAAATCCGGTCAGCACGAAGCCCGGTAATGTCGCGCCCACGCAGATGCACCGTACCGCCGCTCGAAGGCAGGTCGCCGCAGAGTAGATTGATCAGCGTGCTTTTCCCCGCACCGTTCGGGCCGATCACGGCGTGCAGCTCGCCGACATTGCAGGCGACCGATACGTCGCGTACCGCGGCCAGTCCGCCGAAGTAGCGCGCCAGTTCGCGCGTCTCCAGGATCGCCTCAGGCATCGGCAGTTACCTTGCTGCGCGATCGCAAACTCGACAGCCCGACCAGGCCGCGCGGCAGTAGCAGCGCCACCAGCACGATTGCGAGCCCCATCGGCAACTGCCAGTGTTTGGTGAGCGACTGAAAGCCCAACTCGAGCAGCATCATCGCGAAGGCGCCCACGATCGGGCCGACCAGCGAGCCCATGCCGCCGAGAATCACCATCATCAACACCGATCCCGACAGATGCCAGCCGAGCATGTCGGGATTGACCACACCGAACTGCACCGCAGACAGGTAACCCGCCATGCCGGCAACCATGCCCGCCAGCACGAAGCTGGCGAGTTTGTAGCGGAAGACCGGGAAACCGAGTGAACGCATGCGGGCCTCGTTGACGTGAACACCCGATATCACCTGCCCGAACAGGGAGCGCAGCACCATTCTCAGGAAAAGGAACACCGCGATGAGCAATGCGAGGACGACGAAATAGAAGTCGCCGAACTTTTCAAGATCGAACGGCCGCCAGCCGAGAATGCTCGCGTCCGGGCGAAGGTAGATGTACATGCCGTCCGAGCCGCCGGCGATGCCCGTGTCGTGGAACAGATAGTGCAGCATTTGCGCAAAGGCGAGCGTCACCATGATGAAGTACACGCCGGTAACGCGCACGACCAGGCAGCCGATCGCCAGCGCCAACACTGCCGCGCCGGCCATGGCGAGCGGCAAACTGAACCAGAAGTTCGCCGCTTGATATTGCGGCGTGCTGAGCGCGAGGATGTAGCCGGCAATGCCGAAGAATGCAGCGTGTCCCAGGCTCACCAGCCCTGTGTAACCCACCAGCAGATCGAGGCTCATCGCGAAGATCGCCATAATCATTATCTTGGTGACCAGCTGGACGGTGAATTTGTCGGCGACAATCGGCAGCACGGCGAGCGCCAGCAGGCACACGATCATCGCTGCCATGGTGAGTCGTCCGCTGCCCATCACTGCCTCTTCCCGAAGAGTCCTTCAGGCCGCCACAGCAGTACGATCGCCATCAGCAGGTAAACGCTCATCCCGGCCAGTTCCGGCAGAAACTTGACGCCGCCGATCTCGATCTCCAGCACCTTGCCGAAAGTATCCACCAGACCGATCAGCAGCGCGGCGACCAGCGCACCTTTCACCGAACCGATGCCGCCTATTACCACCACGACGAAGCAGATGATCAGCACCTGCCCACCCATTCCGGGGAACACCGAAGACACAGGTGCTGCGATCATTCCCGCAAACGCCGCCAGCGCGACGCCGAGGGCAAACACCAGCCGGTACAGAAACTCAATGTTGATGCCGAGCGATTGCGTCATGTCCCGGTTCGACGCGCCGGCGCGGATCATCATGCCCAGCCTCGTGAGCTGGATCAGCCAGTACATCAGCGCCGCGAGAATCACACACACGCCCGACATCCACAAGCGGTACACCGGGTAGGCCAGCGTGTCAGTAAGGGGAATGGATGCGGACAGGACCTCGGGGATCGGCACGCCGTGGACATCGTCGCCCCAGATGATGCTGCGCAATTCCTCGAAAATCAGGATCAAGCCGTAGGTAAGCAACACCTGGTAGAGGTGATCTCGCTGGTAGAGGCGCTTGATCAGTAGCCACTCCAACAACATCCCGAGCAAAACGGTAAGAATGACGCCGAGCGCGATCGCCACCCAGAAGTTACCAAGCCGGCCCGACAGCGACCAGGCGAGATACGCCCCGATCATGTAGAAGCTGCCGTGCGCCAGATTGATGATCCCCAGGATGCCGAAGATCAGAGTCAGTCCGCTCGCCACCAGAAACAACAGCAGCCCGTACTGCACCGCGTTCAGCAGCTGGATCAGGAAGGTGGCTAGGTCCATCTAGGGCAACACCCAACGCACAGGCGCAGAGTACCCAGAGAAAATCAAAGGAGACTATATTGTCAGGTAACCTGGCCAGATTCTATCTGCATGGACAGAGCTGGCGCCCCCGATCAACTTTTCCTGTTCTTCCTCCGCGATCTCTTTTTTCTCTGCGCCTCTGCGTTGGGTTTTCGCTGTTGAACTACCCCATCCTGCAGCCGCGAGCAGGGTCTTCAAGCGCCTTCCAGGCTATGCCGATCACTTTGTTGTCACCGCTCCGCGCCTGGCGAAGGTAGATATCCTGGATCGGGTTGTGGGACTTCGACATCTTCCATTGCCCGCGCGGGCTGTCGATGACCGCGGCCTCCATCGCTGCGATCACCGCTTTCGTGTCGCCGATGTCGCCCCTGACCTTGTCCAGGGCCTGCGCGAGCAGCAGCCCGCTGTCGTAGCCCTGTACCGCATACACATCCGCATGGGACTTGTAGGCCTTGAGGTAGGACGCGCGAAATGCTTTGTTCTGGGCGTTGTCCAGCGATTCCGCGTAATGCAGCGTTGTCAACAAACCTTCGGCCGCGTCGCCCTGCGCCGCCAATACGCCTTCGGTCAGGAATCCCGACCCATAGAGCGGGATCTTGTCCTTGAGACCGGCCGCCGCGTAATCCTTCACGAATTTCACCGCGCCGCCACCAGCGAAGAAACACGCGACCGAATCGGGCCTGAGCGCCGCGATCTCGGTGAGCAGCGCCTGAAACTCCACGTTCGGGAACGGCACGAACAACTCCTTGATCACCGTGCCGCCGACGGCGGTGAATGCTTCCCTGAATGAGGCGAGCGACTCTTCCCCCGCGGCATATTTCCAGGTGATGAATACCGCGCGTTTATGGCCCCTCCCGGCCATCACCCTGCCCAGCGGATGCACCGGCTGCCAATTGGAAAACGAGGTGCGGAAAACGTTCGGTGCGCAAAGCGCGCCGGTCGCGGCATCGGCCCCGGCGTTCGGAATGACGAGCAGCGTTCCGGCTTCGCGCGCCACCTTGATCATCCCCATGGCGACACCCGAATGCACACTGCCAATGAGCACATCTACTTTGTCGCGGGTGATAAGACGGTTGGCGTTGTCCGTGGCCTTGGCCGGTTCGGATTCGTCGTCCGCCTTGAAAAATTCCACTTCGCGGCCACCAAGCTTGCCGGCGCCTTCCTCCAGTGCCAGCCTCAGCCCGTTTTCGATCGCGACGCCGAGTTGAGCATAGGTGCCCGTGTAGGGGAGCATGAGTCCGAGGCGAATTTTCGGAGCCTGCGCGCGGGCCACCGAGGGTAGAAGTAATGCTCCCGCGAGCGTCCCTGCACCATAGAGGAATTTTCGTCTTGTCAGATTCTTCATTTCCGTTCCTTGGTAGTTCTGGTCGCCTTGGATTTTACCCCTCACTCCTCACTCCTCACGCCTTCACCCTTCACACCTTCATTCATTCACGACTTTCGCAATTTGAAGCGCTGGATTTTACCGGTTGCGGTCTTGGGTAGCTCGGCGACAAAGTCGATCCAGCGCGGATACTTGTAAGGCGCCAGACGATCCTTGACGTGCTGCTTGAGTGCATCGGCAAGCGCGGCCGTGCCGGTCACGCCCTGCTTGGTGACGACATAGGCCTTGGGCTTCACCAGTTGCTGATCGTCCATCGCGCCGACCACTGCCGCTTCGAGGACGTCCGGATGCGTCAGCAGCGCGGCCTCTACCTCGAAGGGAGAAACGTACATGCCACTTACCTTGAGCATGTCGTCGGAACGGCCCCCGTAGGTATAGTAACCGTCGCCATCGACCGTGTACTTGTCGCCGGCGCGAGTCCAGGGGCCGACGAAGGTCGCAAGCGTCTTGGCCCGGTTATTCCAGTACATGATCGCACTAGTCGGACCGCTGATCTGCAACTCCCCGATTTCATTGGGGCCAACTTCGCGACCCTCTTCGTCCACCAGGCGGATCCGGTAGCCGGGCACCGGCTTGCCGGTCGTGCCGTAGCGCACGTCGCCCGGACGATTGGAAAGAAAAATATGCAACATCTCGGTAGAGCCGATGCCGTCGAGCAGTTCGACACCGAAACGCTCGTTCCAGCGCCGGCCGATTTCGGCGGGAAGCGCTTCGCCAGCCGAAGTGCAGATACGCAACGCGACTTCTTCCTTGCGCGGCAGCTCCGGGCTCGCGAGCAGGGCAGCGTACAAGGTCGGAACGCCATAGAAGATAGTAGGACGTTGTTCCTTGAGGCGCTTGAAGACGGCAGCGGGGGTGGGCCGCTCCGCCATCAGCACCGTGGTCGCGCCCACTGCGAGCGGAAACGTCAGCGAATTGCCCAGACCGTAGGCGAAGAAAAGCTTCGCTGCGGAGAACACAATGTCGCTTTCACGAATGCCCAGGACCGCCTTGGCATAGAGCTCCACGGTCTGGATCACGCTGGAGTGCACGTGTACCGTCCCTTTCGGCATGCCGGTCGAACCCGACGAATAAAGCCAGAAGCACACATCGTCGCAGGTCGTCGGTGCGCACTTGAACTCGGTTCCGGCCTTCGCCATCAGCGATTGCAGGTGTGCATGTGCATGCGGATCCTTGCCGGACACGACGACGTGCTCGAGGAACGGCAGACTTTTCAACAGCGGCTCGAAATTCGGCAGCAATGCCTCCGATACGATCAGCGCCCGCGCGCGACTGTCCTCGAGCATGAACCTGTAGTCGGAGGTGGTGAGCAGGGTATTGGCTGTGATCGGCACGATGCCGGCCTTGATCGCGCCGAGGAACACGCTGGGAAAGTCGATCGTGTCCAGGTGCGCCAGCAAGATGCGGTCTTCCATGCCCAGACCGAGCGCCGAGAGCGCGTTGGCGGCGCGATTGACGCGCTCAGCCAGATCGCCGTAAGAGTAGCGCCCCTGGTCGTCGATGTACGCGATCTTCGCGGACCGGTTCGCGACCAGATTGCGCTCGATCAGGTCGTGCGCGGCGTTGTAGTCACGCGGAATGGTGATGGTTGGCGGGCTGACGCCATGATCCGCCTGGCTTAATCCTGGCACGCTTCAACTCTCCCTATTTCGTTCCGCCCAGAGCGGCGACTACCCTCTCGTTCACGGACGAAATATACCAGCCGTTCTGCTGCCTTGAGAATCTCAGATTCCGTTTTCAAGCGGAGGCGGCGACGCCGAGTTGCTCGCGGCACAAGGCGATCCAGTCCCCGATCCATTCGGCCGCGACTTCCTCGGGCATGGTGCCCGAGCTGGCATCGTGAAACATGATCTCGCCGATGCGCCTGGCGCCGAGTTCGGAAAGGACGCGGTCGAAGCGCTTACCACCGTTGCAGAAAGTTTCGGCGTAGGTGCGGTCGCCCAGCGCGATCACCCCGTAGCGCACTTGTGACAGATCCGGCCGCGCATTCTGCAGCGACTCGTAGAGCTGTTTGGCATTATCCGGAACGTCGCCCTGGCCATAGGTGGAGGTGCAGATCAGGAACAGTCCGCCGCCGGCAATGGCCGCGGAGTCCAACCCGTCCATCAGCCGGGTTTGCGCCCGCACCTCGCCGTCGTCGAGCCGCAGTTCGAGTTCCTGCGCTACCGACTGAGCGGTCCCGGTCATGGTGCCAACCAGGATCGTGAGCGTCAGAGCCACCGTCACGGCCTCCGCATGATGAATTCCATTGAAATCGGCAGAAGATGTATTATGATGCGATTTTATGAACCCATAAGCAGTATATTGCATTATCTTCCCGGAGTCCCGATGGGCGCACGCGATCCAAAGCCGGCGGCACCGAACCTGCGCAACAGCGATGCGACGTTCCTGCACAAACTGGGGGAACGCGTGCGCGAGGCTCGTGCGCGGCGCGGCATGACTCGCAGGATGCTGGCGCGCGATTCCAGCGTCTCGGAGCGTTACCTGGCGCAGCTCGAAGCCGGTCATGGAAACATCTCCGTGCTGTTGCTGCGGCAAATCGGTTCCGCGCTCGGCATTGCGCTGAACGACCTGCTGCGCGACGACAATGATCCGCCGGTGGAGCTGACGCTGATTCAGCAATTCCTGCAGCGCCTGCCGAAGCAGCGGCTCGCGCGCATCCGCGCGCAATTGCTGCGCGATTTCGGCAGCCCTGCCGCCGATCGCGGCAGGCGCATAGCGCTCATCGGACTGCGTGGCGCAGGCAAATCCACTCTGGGCTCGGCGTTGGCAAGGAAGCTCGACGCGCGCTTCGTAGAGCTGGACCAGGAGATCGAGCGCGACGCCGGGATCAGCCTCTCGGAGATTTTTCTGCTTTACGGCCAGCAGGGCTACCGCCGCTACGAGCGCCGCTGCCTCGACCGAGTGATCCAGAGCCATGAGCGCTGCGTCATCGCCACTGGCGGCAGCATCGTATCCGAGCCGGCCACCTATGACCTGCTGCTATCGACCTGCTTCACCGTCTGGCTCAAGGCCGCCCCCGAGGAACACATGGCGCGGGTCGTCGCGCAGGGCGACACACGGCCGATGGCCGGAAACGCGCAGGCCATGGAAGACCTGCGCCGCATACTTGACGGCCGCGGCATGCTTTACGCGCAGGCCGATGCGATCGTGGACACGGCCGGCCAAACAGTCGAGCGGAGTCTCAGGGCTTTGAAAAAGGCCGTCAGCCGCAAAGAGGTGAACGCATCATGAACGCAGGTCTGGAAAAAACCCCACCCCAGTCACAGCGACTCACTTTGTACGACAGGCACCCCGACAGGTACGTCCACTGGCGCCTGTCCGTTGAGGGCGCGGTAGCGACACTGGCGATGGACGTGAATGAGGAAAAAGGCCTCAGGCCGGGCTACAAATTGAAGTTGAATTCCTACGATCTGGGCGTGGACATCGAGCTCTACGACGCGCTCAATCGCATCCGTTTCGAATACCCCGAGACCAAGTGCGTGGTGATCACCAGTGCGAAGAAGCGCATGTTCTGCTCCGGAGCCAACATCTACATGCTCGGGCTTTCGAGCCACGCGTGGAAAGTGAACTTCTGCAAGTTCACCAATGAGACGCGCAATGGCATCGAGGACTCCAGCCGCAATGACGGACTGAAATTTCTTGCCGCGGTGAATGGCACGGTCGCCGGCGGAGGCTACGAGCTGGCGCTCGCTTGCGACGAGATCCTGATGATCGACGACCGTTCTTCCACCGTGAGTCTGCCGGAGGTGCCGCTACTCGGCGTGCTTCCTGGCACTGGCGGACTGACGCGGATTACCGACAAGCGGCGCGTGCGGCGCGATCTGGCCGACGTATTTTGCTCGACCTCGGAAGGCGTGCGTGCCGATCGTGCGCAGCAGTGGCAACTGGTGGACTGGATCGCCAAACCGCAGCAATTCGTGCAAACGGTGAAGGAACGCACCGAGGCGCTCATCGCGCAGAGCACGCGCCGCGGATCCGGGAAAGGCGTCGCACTGCCCGCGTTGGCGCGCACCATCAATGTTGCCGGTTATCACTACGGCAATGTCGAGGTGGCGATCGATCGCAAGGCACGAACCGCGACGCTTACAGTGCGCTCGCCCGCTGCGCCGCAGCCAGCGCAGCTCGAAGCAATACATGGCGCCGGTTCGAGCTGGTGGCCGTTGGCGATGGCACGCGAACTGGATGACGCGATCCTGATGCTGCGCACCAACGAGCTTGACATCGGCACCTGGATCCTGAGGACGCGCGGTGACGCGCACGCGGTGCTCGCGGTCGACGTCTTGCTCGAGCGGCATCGGGACGACTGGTTCGTGCGCGAAGTGACAGCGATGCTGCGCCGGACCCTTGCCCGTTTCGAAGTGTCCTCGCGCACTCTGTTTGCAATCATCGACCAGGGCTCGTGTTTCGCCGGCACGCTTGCCGAGATGGCATTCGCCGCCGACCGCAGTTACATGCTGCTGGGGCCCGAAGGGCAACCCGATGCGCCTCGCATGGTTCTGTCGAAAATGAACTTCGGCGCCTACCCGATGGTGAATCACCTGACGCGGCTGGCCACCCGCTTCTGCGGAAGCGAGGAGACTGTTGCGAGATTGCGCACACGTATTGGCGACAGACTCGATGCTGGATCGGCCCGCGAACTCGGCCTGGTCACCTTCGCGCCGGACCACATCGACTGGGACGAGGAAGTGCGCCTCGCCATCGAGGAACGCGCCAGTCTTTCCCCTGACGCCCTTACCGGGATGGAGGCAAATCTGCGCTTCACCGGCGCCGAAACCATGGAGACGCGCATCTTCGGACGGCTCTCGGCATGGCAAAACTGGATCTTCAACCGCCCGAATGCCGTCGGCGAACACGGCGCGCTCAAGGTGTTCGGTTCCGGCTCGATGGCGAAATTCCATTGGGAAAGAATTTAGGGCCGACCTTTCAACGCAGAGGCGCAGAGAAGAGCAGAGAGCGCAGAGATGCCTTTGATAGAACCTTGACTTGGCGTGCAATTCGCTGGCTGTAAACCGAGTCGATGATGCAACCTGACCATCAACAGATAGATTTTTCCGTCCCGCTTTTCTCCGCGTCCTCTGTGTTCTCTGCGTCTCTGCGTTGGGTGTAGACATGTGTAGATTGGAGTAAGTAATGAGCATCGACTATTCAGAGCGGATCCCGAACAACGTTAATCTCGTCAACGACCGCGCGCTGCAGCGCGCGCTCGAGCACTGGCAGCCGAAATTTCTCGACTGGTGGCGGGAGATGGGGCCGAACGCCTTCGCCGCAGCGGATGTCTATCTGCGCACCGCCACCGGGGTGGACGCCCAGGGCTGGGCCACGTACGGCTCGGCGAAGATGCCGGACTACCGCTGGGGAATCTTTCTGGCCGAGCCGACGCCGGAGCGCACCATCGGCTTCGGTGACAACTATGGCCAACCCGCCTGGCAACAGGTGCCGGGCGAGCTGCGCTCGCAATTCCGCCGCATCATCGTCACCCAGGGCGATACCGAGCCGGCATCGGTGGAACAGCAGCACCTGCTGGGACTCAGCTGCCCGTCCCTCTATGATCTGCGCAACCTGTTTCAGGTGAACGTCGAGGAGGGCCGGCATCTGTGGGCGATGGTCTATCTGCTTCATGCGTACTTCGGCCGCGACGGACGCGAGGAGGCCGAGGAACTGCTGGCCCGGCACTCGGGAGACGCCGACAAGCCACGTATCCTGGGCACGTTCAACGAACCGATCAGCGACTGGCTGTCGTTCTTCATGTTCACCTACTTCACCGACCGCGACGGCAAGTTCCAGTTGAAAAGCCTCGCCGAATCGGGTCTCGATCCACTGGCGCGCACCTGCCGCTTCATGCTCACCGAAGAGGCGCACCACATGTTCGTCGGCGAAACGGGCGTGGGCCGCGTGGTGAAGCGCACGCTGGAAGTCATGAAGGAACTCGGCACCGACGATCCGGAAGCGGTGCGCCGCCACGGCGCCGTCGATCTGCCGACGATCCAGCGTTACATGAATTTCTGGTTCACCTCCTCGCTGGACCTGTTCGGCTCGGAGGTTTCTTCGAACGCCGCCAGCTCGTTTGCCAACGGCATCAAGGGCCGTCCGGACGAAGCGCAGTATCAGGATCACATCTGCAACGAAGCGATCTACGAGCTGGAGACACCGCAGGGCAAGGAATCGGTAAGCCTGCGCAACGCGATGAACGAGGTATTGCGCAACGCCTACATCAAGGACTGCGAGATCGGCGTAAAGCGCTGGAACATGCAGATCAGCCGCTCGGGTTTCGGCTTTCAGCTAAGCCTGCCCAGTCCGCGATTCCGCCGTGCCATCGGCGTCTGGGCCAACGCGCCGACCGATCCGCAGGGCAAGATTCTCGGCCGCGAGGAATTCGAGCGTGCCATGCCGGGATGGATTCCGAGCGAGGGCGACCGCGCCTTCGTGATGAGCCTGATGCAGCGTGTGGTGGAGCCGGGGAAGATGGCAGGCTGGATCGCCCCGCCGGACCGCGGCATCAACAACCTGCCGGTGGACTACGAGTACGTGAAGCTGAACTGATCCTTATGTAGGCCGGCTACACGGCGTCCTCGCCGTCTTGCCCTCGACCAGAATCGCCTCGGTCGCGCATGCGGGACTTATGCAGAGCGTCCCTAGGCGCGATGCACGCGCTTGTAATGCCCCTGCTCGATTACTTCCAGAATCGGCCGGCCCTTCGGCTGCCAGCCCAGTTCGGCGCGCGAGCGCTTCCCCCGCACCCGGCTGTTCGATCCGAACGATGAATGCGCCTTCGGCCCGAGCGCGGCTTCCGCATCCTGCGGCGACCATTCCCTTGTCTTGCCGCCGAAGCCGAGCATGCGGCTGATGGACGCCGCTACGTTCTTGAGTGCTTCCTCGCCGTTCTCCGCATAGTACAGTGCGCCGGCAGGCGCCTTCTGCAACGCCAGTAGGTACAGTTCGGCGACGTCATCGATATGCACGTTGGCCCAGATATTCTCACCCTTGCCGATATGCAGGCCGATGCCGGCTTTTTTCGCGTTCTCGATCAACGCCGGCACCTGGGCACTCTCCTTGTGCGCGCCGCGGCCTTCGCCATAGATCATGGTGGGACGTATCACCGCCGAACGCACGCCCTGCTTCGCCGCATCGAACACAACCTGGTCGATCGCGGCCCGCTGCTGCATGCGCGGTATGGCGGGAGTAAAGCTGGAGTATTCATCGTAAATCGAGTCGCTGCGTTCGCCATTGGTCACGGTAGCGACGATGCCGGATCCGCTGGTATGCAGGAACGGCTTTCCGGAGCCGCGCAGGGCGGATGCGATTGTCTCCACCACGCCGGCGTGATTCGCTTCGGCCGTGTCGATAACGGCATCGGCTTCGCGCGCGGCGCGCGCAATCACGTCCGCGTCATCAAGGCTGCCGAGCACGGCACGCATGCCGCGGGCTTGGATATCCTTTGCGCCCGATTCACTGCGTACGAGTCCGGTGATGGCGTGGCCCTCGCGCAGGAGGCGTACGGCCACCGACCCCCCGATATAACCTGTTGCCCCGGTCAGGAAAATCTTCATCGCGGCCCCTTCAAACCTATCGACGCCGCGATTCTACAACTGCCTGCGAATCGCGGCGCCGGAACGACTGTATCTGCTGCTCAGGAACGCTCTTCGAGTACGCCCATGCGGCCGGCCAGATAATCGTTGCGGGCCTGGATAATTTCCTCACGGGTGTTCATCACGAACGGGCCCCATGACACGACTGGTTCGTCGATCGGCTCGCCGGCCAGCAGCAGAAAGTCGAGCGCTTCCGATGCTGTCACCTGCACGCTAGCGCCATCGCCGCGAAACTGGACCAGTTGGTTGGTCGTGAAGCCCACGGCCGAAGAGCGACCACTGCCGCGAACGGCATAAACGTAGGCATTGAAGTTCGCCGGAATCGGCAGTTCCACGCTGGTGCCGGCTTCGAGCTTGATATGCGCGGCAATTATCGGCGTGTAAACCGCCGCTGGGCCGCGCACGCCAAGCAGTTCGCCCGCCACTACGCGCGCCTCGCCGCCAGGAAATTTCGCGACCGCGAACTTCTCGGCAGGCAGGTCCTGGTAGTGCGGTGCTTCCATCTTGAATTTGCGCGGCAGGTTCACCCAGAGCTGCACGCCTTCCAGAACGCCACCGGCACGTGCGAATTCCTTTTCGCGATACTCGGCATGGACGATGCCCGATCCGGCCGTCATCCATTGCACGCCTCCCGCTCGCAGAAGGCCGTGGCCACCCGAGGAATCGTGGTGCTCCATTGCGCCCTGCAACAGGAACGTCACGGTTTCGAAGCCGCGGTGCGGATGCGGATTGAGCCCGCCCTCATCGCCCGGACGGATGCGCTCGGGACCGAAGTGGTCGAGCATCAGGAAAGGGCTGGCGTAATCCAGATCCGGCCCCGGGAACGGGCGCAATACGCGCAACCCCGGCGCCGGCTCGGCATAGTGGCTATCGATCACGCGCAGCGCGCTGCGCGGCCTCGACCGTGCATCCATCTTGACAGCGGTGGTCATTGCAATCTCCTGTCCGGCGCTTACGCCATATCGAACAACAGCACTTCGGCCTCGTCACCGTTCTCGATGACGATTTCCGATTCGCCGCTTACCTTGAGTGCGTCCCCCGCTCCCAAAGCTTGTCCGTTCACCGTTGCCGCACCTCGCGCGAGGTGCACATAGGCCTTGCGGCCATCGGCAAGCTTGTACGAAACCTTGTCGTCACCATCCAGCAACGCCGCATGGAGCTTCGCGTCCTGGTGAACCAGGACCGAACCGTCGCGCCCATCGGGCGAAGCCACCAGGCGGAGCTTGCCGCGTTTCTCTTCGGGAGCGAAAAATTTTTGCTCGTAGCTCGGCTCGATACCTGTCACCGCCGGCTCGATCCAGATCTGCAGGAAATGAACGGGATTCTGTCGCGACGGGTTGTACTCGCTGTGGGACACGCCGGTGCCGGCACTCATTCGCTGTACGTCTCCCGGCCGGACCACGGATCCCGTGCCCATGCTGTCCTTGTGTTCCAGTTCCCCGCCCAGCACATAACTGATGATTTCCATGTCACGGTGCGAGTGGGTGCCGAAGCCTTCGCCAGCTGCGACGCGGTCTTCGTTGATCACGCGAAGCGGGCCGAAACCCATGTGCTTTGGGTCGTAATAACCGGCGAACGAGAAGGTGTGGAAGCTCTTCAGCCAGCCGTGATCGGCGTAGCCGCGTTCGCTGCTTTTTCTGAGTGCGATCATAAGTTATCTGCCTTTCCTGCCTGTACAATTTTCCAGGTGCAGACCTAGATAGATCCCAATATAGGGGCTAAGTACCGGAATTGTTAGCGAAACAATTAGATCTATTTCTTCAGAAATTTTGAACCACTGTTCCATAAAGGCGCTTCCCTGCTTCCCTCCACAGCCCGAGGAGGGTTTGCCGATCGCCAAATAAAAGCCCCCTACTACAGGGACTTGGTCATGCAGACCGCGGAGTCGGGGCAGAGACGGGTAAACTCCGCGGCGCCTCGCACCGCTACCGGAACGGATCCACGTTCGGTCGCGTGATACCGCTGCCGGGCGAAGAAATCCCGGGCCGTGGTCGTAAGCAGGAACAGGTCGGTCACCGCCAATGCGCGGCAGCGGGCTTCGAGCTCCACCACCAGTTGCGCACCCAGTCCACGATTTCTATAGTCGGGGGCGACAACCAGGGAGCGCAGGAGCGCGGCGCGACCGTAGCGCTCGACGCCGATTGCGCCGATCACCCTTGCGGTACCGCTGTGGGCTACAAGGAAATTCGCCATCGAGCTGCGATCGAGGTCTTCGGCGGGAAGGGACGCCGCTTCGAGCAGCACGACAACTTCCCCTAAGTCTTTCTCGCTCGCAGCCGCGATGCTCGTATCAAGACTCGGCTGCCTCATGGTCGCCTCCGATCAATCCAGGTTGATCCAGCCTTCCGACACCAGCACCGAGCGCCCGCCAACACGAACGGCCGTAATCGTGCCGCCGACTACGTCGGCTTCCAGCTCGATCAGCGAGGGGCGCCCAATTTCGAGTCCTTGTTCGATCTGCCATCGGAAACTACCGTCGGTTCTTTCCAGTTCGCAGAGAAATCCGGCCAGCGCGGCAGCCGCCCCGCCCGTTGCCGGATCTTCGACGACCCCAAACGCCGGCGCGAACATGCGGGCGTGCACCTGTGCCTCCGGAATTTCCGTATCGAAGGTGAATACGAACACGCTGGACGCCCACCACCGCGAAACGGTCTTCTCCCAAAGGTCGGGCCGTATTTTGGCGCGCGCGATCGCCTCGCGGTCGCGTACCGGCACAAACAGAAAGGGTACGCCGCAGGAGTAGGCACGCGGCAAACGACCGGGCAGCAGGTCGTTAACCGACAGCGACAACATCGCTGCGAGCTCCTGCGCCGGCGGCGGCTCGGGGCCGAGTTCCGGCATTTTCGGCACCGACATGCGGGTCGCTCTCGGGCCATCCGGACCGAGCTGGACGTCCACCGCGACGTTGCCCACCCCCTCCTCAAGCACAATCACCGGATCGGCCGTGTCGAGCAGCACCAGGCCCAGCTTTGCCAGCAGGAAGGCGGTACCCACCGTGGGATGTCCAGCGAAAGGCAATTCGGCGCGCGGGGTGAAGATGCGCAACTTCTTGGCGCCGTGCGCCTTGGCCGGCGGCAGCACGAACACCGTTTCCGAAAGATTGAACTCGGCCGCAATTGCCTGCATCTGATCGCCGCCGAGCCGTTCGGCATCGAGGACCACGGCAAGCGGATTGCCGCCAAACTGCCGGCCGGTGAATACGTCGAGCGTAAAGAAATGATACCGAGCCATTCCCGGCGGTCAGGCGACCGGCGCAGCGTGCGCGCAGAGTTTCATGTTGGCGAAGTCGATCATTGCCGACGCAGACAGATAGCCCTTCAGCGCGAACATGACCAAAGCCAGACAGACGAGCGCGAGCGCGATCCACCAGAGTGCGGCGCGCCAACCCGGAACGATCACGCGGGGCGCGCCTCCACGCGCGCGACCGGCCGCTCGTCGATGGGCAGATTGAGAATCGCCGCAATCACGCCCAAGGCGATGCTGCCGATCCACACCAGATGGTAGGAACCTGTCGCATCGAACAGGTAGCCGCCCAGCCACACGCCGGTAAAGCTGCCGATCTGATGGCTGAGGAAGACGATGCCGAACAGCATGGACACAAAGCGCACGCCGAAAATCTGCGCGACCAGACCGTTGGTGAGCGGCACCGTTCCCAGCCACAGGAAACCGATCCCGGCCGCGAACAGATAAATGGTCACCGGCGACACCGGCAATACCAGGAACAGTGCAATGATCACTGCTCGAAGCAAATAGATGCCGGAAAGCAGGTACTTCTTGCTGAAACGCCCGCCCAGATACCCGGCGAAAAACGAGCCGGCGATGTTGAACAAGCCGATCAGCGCCAGAGCTGTCGCGCCCACGGCGGGCGTCATCCTGACGTCCACCAGGTACGCAGGCAGGTGCACAGCGATGAAAGCCACCTGAAAGCCGCACACGAAGAAACCCGCAGTCAGATACCAGAAGCCGGAATGAGAGCCGGCTTCGCGCAACGCGTGACCCAGCGATTGCTCGGCGTCGGTGGCGACCGGACGCCGTCCCTCCATCATCGCCGCAGCCAGCGGAACTGTCGCCAAGATGGTCCCGGCCAATACCAGCGCGGCGGTTTGCCAGCCCAGCGTGGAAATCAGCAACTGCCCGAATGGCAGCATCAGAAACTGCCCGAATGAGCCGCCGGACGACGCAATGCCGAGCGCGAGACTACGCCGCTCCGGCGCAAACGCGCGTCCCACCACACCGAGGATGACGCCGAAACTGACCCCGCTCAGCCCCAGGCCCACCATCAGTCCGGCGCTGACATCGAGCATCAGCGGCGTCGTGGAAAACGGCATCATTGCCAGGCCGCCGGCGTACAGCAAACCGGAAACCGCGACCACGCGCCCGGCGCCCTTCTTGTCTGCCCAGGCACCGAAGAACGGCTGTGCCAACCCCCAGATCAGATTCGACAGCGCCATGGCGAAGGAGAAGTGGCCGCGCCCCCAGCCGAGGTCGGCGCTCATCGGTTGCAGGAACAGTCCGAAGCTCGCACGTATGCCCAATCCCAGCGTAAGGATGATTGCGGCGCAGACCAGCACGAGGACGGGAGTACGCCAGGACGGTTGGGGACTCATAGAGTTCTCGCTGTCGTTTGACTTTGAGATTTAACTGGATCCGTGGAGATCGTGTTAGGGCGATTGGGCGATCAAGTGATTACCACCGAATCGCTCGAATACTCAATCACTGAATCACGCAATCACCGAATCACTCAATTGCTCGCCTTCGCCGCGTAGGCCTCGATCTCGACGAGAATTTCCGGCATCACCAGTCCCGGAACGACCAGCAACATCGAGGCCGGCCGCG
>JBQTIV010000123.1:0-15021 GCA_052387775.1 Betaproteobacteria bacterium | reverse complement strand
GTGGACACCGTCGGGATTACCCGGCCGTGCGTGAAGCACAACTTCCTGGTGAAGGACATCAAGGACCTTGCGGTCACCATGAAGAAGGCCTTTTTTCTGGCTGCGACCGGTCGGCCAGGCCCGGTGCTGGTCGACATCCCCAAGGATGTGCAGTCTACCAAGACGGCGTACTTCTACCCGCAGTCGGTGGCGTTGCGCTCCTACAACCCGGTGATCAAGGGCCATGGCGGGCAGATCAGGAAAGCGATCCATCTGCTCATGGCCGCGAAGCGGCCGATGATCTACACCGGCGGCGGCATCGTGCTCGGTAATGCGTCCGCCGAATTGACGCAATTGGTGCACGCGCTCGGTTTCCCCTGTACCAATACGCTCATGGGCCTGGGTGGTTATCCCGCCAGCGATCCGCAGTTCGTCGGCATGCTCGGCATGCACGGCACTTTTGAGGCCAACATGGCGATGCAGAACTGCGACGTGCTGCTCGCGATCGGCGCGCGCTTCGACGACCGCGTGATCGGCAATCCGAAACATTTCTTCCAGGAAGACCGCAAGATCATCCACATCGACATCGACCCCTCGTCGATCTCCAAGCGCGTGCGGGTTGACGTGCCGATCGTCGGCGACGTCAGGGAAGTGCTGCAGGAAATGAATCGCCATCTCGCCGCTGCCAAGGAGCGCCCGGATCCGGCCGCCGTCAAGGAGTGGTGGACGCAGATCGAGCAGTGGAGGGGTCGCGATTGCCTGAAGTACGACCGCACCTCGAAAATCATCAAGCCGCAGTTCGTGATGGAAAAGCTCTACGAACTGACCAAGCACATGGACCTGTTCCTGACCTCGGACGTGGGCCAGCATCAGATGTGGGCGGCGCAGTTCTACAAGTTCGAGAAGCCGCGCCGCTGGATCAATTCCGGCGGCTTGGGGACGATGGGCGTGGGGCTACCGTATGCGCTCGGCGTCCAGCTGGCGTATCCGCAGGCGACCGTGGCCTGCGTGACTGGCGAGGCGAGCATCCAGATGTGCATCCAGGAACTTTCCACCGCCAAGCAGTACCGCCTGCCGGTGAAGATCGTCAACCTCAACAACCGCTACATGGGCATGGTGCGCCAGTGGCAGCAGTTCTTTCACGGCAACCGCTACGCCGAGTCTTACATGGACGCGCTGCCGGACTTCGTCAAGCTGACCGAGTCCTACGGCCACGTGGGCATGCGCATTGACAAGCCGGAGGACGTCGAGCCGGCGCTCAAAGAGGCGTTCAGCCGCAAGAACGACCTCGTTTTCATGGACTTCATCACCGACCAGACCGAGAACGTATTTCCGATGGTGCCCGGCGGCAAGGGCCTGTCGGAGATGATCCTGGTTTGATTCAAATGCGGCACATCATTTCCCTACTCATGGAAAACGAGCCGGGTGCGTTGTCTCGCGTTGCCGGCCTGTTCTCGGCGCGCGGCTACAACATCGAGTCGCTGACCGTCGCGCCCACCGAAGATCCATCGCTGTCGCGCATGACCGTGGTCACCAACGGGTCTGACGACGTCATCGAGCAGATCACCAAGCAGCTCAACAAGCTGATTGATGTGGTCAAAGTGGTCGACCTGTCCGACGGCGACCATATCGAACGCGAACTCATGCTGGTCAAGGTGCGCGCCTCGGGCAAGGATCGCGAAGAAATGAAGCGCATGGCGGAGATCTTCCGAGGCCGCATCCTCGACGTGACCGACAAGGCTTACACCATCGAGCTCACCGGCACAGGGAGCAAGCTCGATGCCTTCCTCGAAGCGCTCGAACAGGGCGTGATTCTGGAAACGGTGCGCACCGGCGCCTCGGGTATCGGCCGCGGCGAACGCATCCTTAAAGTTCAGTGATTCAGTGATTCAGTGATTCGGTGATTCAGTGATTCGGTGATTCGGTGATTAGGTGATTGAAACCAGTCACTCAATCGCTCAATCACTTAATCACCGATTCCTGGCCCCTCACCCCTCACCCGTATACAACAAGAGGCGAACATGAAAGTCTTTTACGACAAAGACGCGGACCTGCGTCTGATCAAGGGAAAAAAGGTCACCATCCTGGGTTACGGTTCGCAGGGACACGCCCACGCGTTGAACCTCAAGGATTCCGGCGTCAAGGTCATCGTCGGCCTGCGCAAGGGCGGTGCGTCCTGGGACAAGGCCAGGAAGGCGGGCCTGGAAGTGAAGGAACTTGCAGACGCGGTCAAGGCCGCGGATTTCGTGATGATCCTATTGCCCGACGAACATATTGCCGATGTCTATCGCAGCGAAGTCGAACCCCACATCAAGAAAGGCGCGGCGCTGGCTTTTGCCCACGGCTTCAACATCCACTTCGGCCAGGTCGTGCCCCGGGCCGATCTGGACGTGGTGATGGTCGCGCCCAAGGCCCCCGGACACACGGTGCGCTCGACCTACGTGCAGGGTGGCGGCGTACCGATGCTGATCGCGATTCACCAGAATCCGTCGAAGAAAGCGCGCGATCTGGCGCTTTCGTACGCGGCGGCGATCGGCGGCGGCAAGGCCGGCGTCATCGAGACCAACTTCCGCGAGGAAACCGAGACCGACCTGTTCGGCGAGCAGGTGGTGCTGTGTGGCGGCACCACGGCGTTGATCCAGGCCGGCTTCGAAACGCTGGTGGAGGCTGGCTACGCGCCGGAGATGGCTTACTTCGAGTGCCTGCACGAACTGAAGCTGATCGTGGACCTGATCTACGAGGGCGGCATCGCCAACATGCGCTACTCGATCTCGAACAACGCCGAGTACGGCGACTTCACCCGCGGCCCGCGCATCATCACCGAGGAAACCCGCAACGAGATGCGCAGGATCCTCAAGGATATCCAGACCGGCGTCTACGCCCAGGAATTTCTGCTGGAGAACAAGACCGGCGCGACCAAGCTCGGCGCGATGCGCCGCATCGGCCGCGCGCACCAGATCGAGGTCGTGGGCGAAAAGCTGCGCGACATGATGCCGTGGATCAAGGCCAATCGGCTGGTGGACAAGTCGAAGAACTAGGATTGAGGATCGAGGATTGAGGATTGTGGATGAAGGATGGGGGATTGGGAGACTCAAGGCCTTTGCTCAATCCTCGATCCTCAATCCTCAATCCTCGATCCTCATTCCCCAATCCCCAATCCCGAATCCCCAATCCGTGTCCCCATATCCCCACCCCATCATCGCCAGGGAAGGCTGGCCGTTACTCGCCGCGGCGCTCGTCGTTGCGTTGATCGTCGGGTACCTGTGGGGATGGTGGTCGCTCCCATTCTGGCTGGCGGCGCTTTTCATCCTGCAGTTCTTCCGCGACCCGCCGCGCAACGTTCCGAACGATCCCGACGCCGTGGTCTCGCCCGCCGACGGCCGCATCGTTGCTGTGGAAAAATCCCGCGACCCCTACCTCGACCGCGATGCGCTGAAGATCAGCGTGTTCATGAACGTTTTCGACGTGCACTCCAACCGCAGCCCGGTGGATGGCGAAGTGAAGAAGGGCTGGTACTTCGGCGGCAAGTTCCTCAATGCCGCACTCGACAAGGCTTCATTGGAAAATGAACGCAATGCGTTGTGGATTCGTGCCGACCGGGGCGCCGACGTAACCTGCGTGCAGGTGGCGGGGCTGATCGCCCGCCGCATCCTGTGCTACGTCAAGCCGCATGACCGGCTCATGCGCGGGCAGCGCTTCGGCTTCATCCGCTTCGGTTCGCGGGTGGACGTTTATCTGCCGCCCAGCGTGACCCCGCGTGCCGCAGTCGGCGACAGCGTGTATGCTGGGGAAACTATTCTGGCGTGGTTCGCGGCCAGTTGATCGGATATGAATCACCCGGCACCCAAACCGCATTGGCTCAGTCGCACCGGCATCCGCCGCCGCGGAATCTACTGGCTCCCCAACGCCATCACCACCTGCGGGTTGTTCGCCGGATTTTACGCCATCGTGCAGGCGATGAACCTGCGCTTCGAACTGGCCGCGGCAGGCGTGTTCGCCGCCATGGTCTTCGATGCGCTCGATGGCCGCGTTGCGCGGCTTACGCACACGCAAAGCGAATTCGGCGCCGAGTTCGACAGTCTTTCCGACATGGTGTCCTTTGGTGCCGCGCCCGCGCTGGTGATCTACGAGTGGTCGCTCAAGGGCATGGGCAGGCTCGGCTGGGTCGCGGCCTTCGTCTATTGCGCCTGTGCGGCGCTGCGGCTCGCGCGATTCAACACCAACATCGATGTGGTGGACAAGCGCTACTTCCAGGGGTTGCCGAGTCCGGCAGCCGCAGGATTGCTCGCGGGACTGGTGTGGGCGATGGAAGCCTACGATGTGGCGCGTGCCGACGTGCCCTGGCTGGCGTGGGCGCTCACGCTGTTCGCCGGCTTCACCATGGTGAGCAACGTGCGCTTCTACAGCGGCAAGGACATCAACTTGCGCAAGAGCGTTTCCTTCGGGGGGGTAGTGATGATCGCGCTCGCTGTGGTGGCACTGATGCAGATCGCGGACAACCTGCCGGAGCTGCTGTTCAGTCTGTTCGCGATCTACGCCGCATCCGGCTATGCCATGTGGGCGTGGGAGCGCCTGCGCAAGAAGCCGACCGCGCCGCCGCCTCCATCGTCAGGTTCGGACCTGTAGCCAGACGGCCTGCGGTCCCTCAAAGAAACGCCGGGGCTTGCGGCCCTGCCAGAAACTGCTTATAGTCCGCGACATGCTTCCCCAACAGCTTGGCCAATCTGCTTCCCTTCTTCCCGGCATTCTGCTGGGCGGCCTGCTGCTGCGCCTCGGGCGCTAAAAACTTACTTCCCCAACAGTTTGTCGGGTTTCTGCAAAAAGCCCGAAGCAGGAAAAACAGGCACCGATACGCCCGCGTCCGGCAATCCGGCAGCGAGGCGCCAGTCCGAAACGAATTCGCAGCGGAGAACGACCATGAAAGAACAATTGATCATTTTTGATACCACCATGCGCGATGGCGAGCAGAGCCCGGGAGCGTCGATGACCCGCGAGGAAAAGCTGCGCATCGGCCGGCAACTGGAGCGCATGCGGGTGAACGTCATCGAGGCCGGCTTTCCGGCGGCGAGCAACGGCGACTTCGAGTCGGTGAAGGCGGTTGCGCAGGCGGTAAAGGACAGCGTCGTGTGCGGCCTGGCGCGCGCCACCGACAGCGACATTCGCCGCGCCGGAGAGGCGGTCAAGCCCGCCAATGCCTCGCGCATCCATACTTTCATCGCCACTTCGCCAATACACATGCAGAAGAAGCTGCGCATGCAACCCGATCAGGTGATCGAGCAGGCGGTGAAGTCGGTCAAGCTGGCGCGATCGTTGTGCGAAGACGTCGAGTTCTCCCCCGAGGACGCCGGGCGTTCCGAAATCGATTTCCTGTGCCGTATTCTGGAGAAGGCGATCGATGCCGGCGCCCGAACCATCAACATTCCGGACACGGTGGGCTACACCCTGCCGGAGCAGTTTTCCGCCATGATCCGGCAGCTCCGCGAGCGCATTCCCAACGCGGACAAAGTGGTGTGGTCGGTTCACTGCCATAACGACCTCGGACTGGCGGTGGCGAACTCGTTGTCGGCGGTGATGGCGGGCGCGCGGCAGGTCGAGTGCACCATCAACGGACTGGGCGAGCGTGCCGGCAACGCCTCGCTGGAAGAAGTGGTCATGGCGGTGCGCACCCGCCAGGACTTCTTCAACTGCGACACCCGCATCGATGCCACGCAGATCGTACCCGCGAGCAAGATGGTCGCCGCGATCACCGGCTTCGCGGTGCAGCCGAACAAGGCCATCGTTGGTGCGAACGCCTTTGCGCACGAATCCGGAATTCACAAGGACGGCGTCCTCAAGAGCCGCGAAACCTACGAAATCATGCGCGCCGAGGACGTGGGCTGGAGTACCAACAAGCTGGTGCTGGGCAAGCACTCGGGGCGCAACGCCTTCAAGAGCCGCCTGCAGCAACTGGGAATCGAACTCGAGTCCGAAGAGGCGGTGAATGCCGCGTTCATGCGCTTCAAGGAGCTCGCCGACAAGAAGCACGAGATCTTCGATGATGACCTGCTGATGCTGGCTTCTGACGAAACCGAGACCCAGGAACATTTCAAGCTGGTGTCGCTGCTGGCCCATTCCGAGACCGGTGAAACACCGGTTGCCCGCATCGTGGTTGCCGAGGATGGCAGGGAGAAGCAGGCCGAATCGCGCGGCAGCGGCCCGGTGGACGCCACGTTCAAGGCGATCGAAAGCATTGTCGCGAGCGGCGCGGATCTGCAATTGTTTTCGGTGAACAACATCACCAGCGGCACCGACTCGCAAGGCGAGGTCAGCGTGCGTCTGTCGAAGTCGGGCCGCATCGTCAACGGCCAGGGCGCGGACACCGACATCGTGGTGGCCTCGGCGAAGGCCTATCTGAACGCGCTCAACAAGCTGCACTCCAAGCTGGAGCGTCTGAACCCGCAGGTGTGAAGTCCGCTACTGCAAACAAGCCCGCTGGATCGAGCGGGTTTGTTTCCTGGTTGTTCGAGCATTCTTGTGATTGACCGGCACCGCTGGAATTGAGGAATCGACGGATTCGCGTCAAGACGCTGACAATTTCCCGATGGTCGCAACGACAACCGGACAAAAACGAAACGATGGCGGATTGCACAACATCGTCATCGTCGGCGGAGGCGCCGGAGGGCTGGAGTTGGCCACGCGTCTGGGCCGCACGCTCGGCAGGCGCAAGCAGGCGCTGATTACGCTCGTGGACCGTTCGCGCACGCACCTCTGGAAGCCGCTCCTGCATCAGGTCGCCGCCGGCAGCATGGATCTGAACGATCACGAGCTTGACTATCTCTACCAGGCTCGCTGGCAGCATTTCCAGTTCCGCCTCGGGCTGATGGACGGGCTGAATCGTGCGAAAAAGCAAATCCATTTGGCGCCGACCGTGGACGAGGACGGACGGCAAGTCATTCCCGCCCGTACCATTGCCTACGATACGCTGGTGATGGCGGTGGGCAGCACGACCAACGACTTCGCCACTCCCGGTGCACGCGAGCACGCGATCTCACTGGACAACCCGCAGCAGGCGGCGCTCTTTCACTCGCGGCTGCTCAATGCTTGCCTTCGCGCCAATGCACAGCAGGAACCGCTGCAATCGGGCCAACTGCATATCGCCATCATCGGCGCCGGCGCCACTGGCGTGGAGCTGGCTGCGGAACTTCACAACACCACCCGCGAGTTCGTATCCTTCGGACTCGACCGCATCGATCCCGAGCGCGATATCAAGTTCACTATCGTTGAAGCCGCGCCGAAGATTCTCTCGGCGCTCCCCGAACGTCTGTCGGTTGCAGTGCTCGGCCTGCTGAAGAAACTCAAGGTCGAAGTGCTGACTGGCGAAAGAGTCACCGAGGTTTCGGCGAAGGGGGTGAAAACGGCGAATGGCAGGCAAATACCGGCGGAACTGGTGGTATGGGCTGCCGGCATCAAGGCGCCGGAATTCCTCAGGGAACTCGATGGGCTGGAGATCAACGGCATCAACCAGCTGATGGTGACGCAGATGCTACAGACCACGCGCGATCCGAGCGTGTTCGCCTTCGGCGATTGCGCCAGCTGCCCGTGGCCGGCGAAGAATGGATGGATTCCGCCGCGTGCCCAGTCCGCGCACCAGCAGGCCGCACACCTGTACAAGATGCTTCCCAGATGGCTGCGCGGCGAAGCGCTCCAGCCTTTCGTTTACCGCGACTTCGGCTCGCTGGTTTCGCTGGGCAAGTTCAGCACCGTGGGCAGCCTCATGGGTGCGATCACCCGCGGCAGCATCATGGTGGAGGGCTATTTCGCCAAGATCATGTACCTGTCGCTGTACAAGATGCACGAGCTGGCGTTGCACGGATTTACCAAAGTATTCCTCGACACGCTGGCGCGCATCATCACGCGGCGCACCGAGCCGCATATCAAGCTGCATTAGCCCGGACAATTTTTGGAAAGGAGTTCGTACCCGTGGCCACAATGGCATTGACCAAGGACAACTTCGAGCAGGTGGTGACCGGCAACGACACGGTCATCGTGGACTTCTGGGCGCCATGGTGCGGCCCATGCCGCGCCTTTGCCCCAACTTTCGAGGCCATCTCCGAGAAGCACCCCGGCATCGTGTTCGCCAAAGTAAACACGGAGGACGAGCCCGAGCTCGCGGGGCATTTCGACATCCGCTCCATCCCTACGCTGATGGTGTTCCGCGAGAAGGTGATGCTGTTATCTCAACCCGGCGCACTGCCCGCCTCGGCACTGGAATCCATCATCAACAAGGTGCGGGAACTCGACATGGCGGAAGTGCATCGGGAGATCGCCGCAAGCGAGGCCGCCGGAACCGGCAACCCCGCCTCCTGAGAGCCCGGCGCTGGCCGACGGGCGCGGTCAAGGCGAGGGGTAAGTACCTGCTTCACCGAGTACGTACTGTTGTACCCGTTTGTCGCGCAGGCGCTCAAGGAACCATTTGAGCGCCTTGCCGGCCTGGCGCGGGTGCCAGGCCAGATACACATTGGTACGGGGCTTTGTCCCCTCCAATTGTTTTCTTACCAACCGTCCGGCGGCAATGTGCGGGGCGGCCCAGGCAAGTGGCAGATAGCCGGCGCCCAGGCCGGCAATGTGCGCGGCCACCTTCGCGCGCATGGTGGGAACGGTCAGCGCGTCCTGCCCGTCCAGCAGGCCCGAGGTGCGTGGCGGCAGGTTGCGCGAGGTGTCGGCCACGTCCACCGCGCGGAAACGCATGATGTCCTGCGAAGTCAGCGGCTCTGGGGCGCTGGCGAGCGGGTGGTCGGGAGCGGCAACGAAAATGAATTCGAACTGCCCCATCGGTTCCACCGACAGCGAGCCTTCGGGCGGCGCTTCCCCGGGGGCTCCAATCAACAGGTCGGCGCGCCCACTCATCAGCGCATCCCAGCAACCGCCGAGAATCTCGGCCGTGAGTCTGATGCGTGTGCCCGAACCTTCCCGGTAAAAATCCTTCAAAAGAGGGAACAGGCGTTCGGCCGGTACGATTTCGTCCACTGCGATTCGCAATTCGGTCTCCCAGCCGCTGGCCACACGCTTGACGCGGCATTCCAGATCCGTGGCAGTGCGCAGCAGATGGCGGCCCTCGCGCAGCAGTTCCTCTCCTGCTTGCGTCAGCTTCGCGCGGTGGCCGCTGCGGTCGAACAGCTTCGCCTCCAGATCCTGCTCGAGCTTCTGGATGGTGTAGGTTATCGCCGAAGGCACGCGGCTCAGTTCGTCCGCGGCCGCGGCAAAGCTGCCATTGCGTGCGATCGAATCCAGAACCAGCAGCGCGTCGAGCGAGATTCTCATGGTGAGGGCAGGAAAACTCGGTTATGATGTTGCAAAATAAATGACCCGTCGGTCAGCAAGATTACGCGGCCGGACCGCATTTCGAGAAAAGCCGCTCCAGCGGCCCGTTGCCAGCGAGGATTTTCCGCTGGCGAAATTTTTTCTCCACCCGTCGTAGCCAGTTGTCTCGTGTCATTGACCAGAGTTTAGAGGTAAGCAAGTGCATACGCCGATCATCCGTAATGTAGCCATTCTCACGGCGCTGGTCACCGCAGCGCTGACCGCCGCCGGTTGCGGTTCCAAGAACGAAACCAACGCGGGTCAAAAACCCGATGCCGCCAAACCTGCCACGCAGCCGGCCGCACAGGCCGCAAAGCCGATGGGCTTGCCGGTAAAGGCGGTGCCGGTGAAAGTCGGCAAGGTGTCCGATGAGGTTACGGCAGTTGGAACGTTGCTCGCTGAAGAATCCGTGATCATTCGGCCGGAGATCGACGGCCGCATCATCGGCCTGCATTTCCAGGAGGGGCAGGCGGTTGCGGCCGGTACGCGTCTGGTCTCCATCGACAGCTCCGAGTTCGAGGCGCAGGCCGCGGCGGTGCGTGCCGACCTCAAGACCGAAGAGCAGCGCCTGGCGCGTACCCGCGAATTGCACCAGCAGAACTTCATTAGCAAGGACGCCTTGGACGTGCAGCTCGGCGCGGTGGACCGCCTCAAGGCACGCCTTGCCGAAACCGAGTCGCGGGTGGCGAAAACCGTGATCCGCGCGCCCTTCTCGGGCACGGTGGGATTGCGAATGATCAGCCCCGGAGCCTACGTCAAGGCTGGCGCGGACGTTGTCCGTCTGGAGAGCATCGGCACCATCAAGGCGGATTTCCGCATTCCAGAACTGTATATGTCCAAGGTGCGTCCAAGCCAGGAAGTGGTGATCCGTCTCGACGCCTATCAGGGCGAAGACTTCAGCGGTCGCATTTACGCGGTCGAGCCGGTGGTTGATGAACGAACCCGGACCGTACTCATGCGCGCACGCATACCGAACAAGAGCAACAAACTCAAGCCGGGAATGTTCGTCCGCGTCGCCGTGACGATGGCGACGCGTCCAGACGCAATTGTGGTGCCGGAGCAGGCGCTGTGGCCGCAGGGACAGGATAATTTTGTGTTCCGCGTGGTTGACGGCAAGGCGGTGCTCACGAAAGTCACCATTGGCAACCGCCAACCCGGCGAAGTGGAAATCACCCAGGGACTCGGCCACGACGATACGGTGGTGACCGAAGGGCAGATCAAGTTGCGCGACGGCGCGCCGGTAATGGTCATGGGCGCACCGCCCGAAACTCCGGCCAACGCGCCGGCGGCGGCTGCGGCGGCCAAGAGCTGATCGCGCGGCCCAGTTAATTCAGGAGCTGAACATGGTTCTATCCGAAATTTCGATCAGACGGCCGGTCCTGGCCACGGTGATGAGTCTGCTCATAGTCCTGCTGGGCGTCATCTCCTTCGACCGTCTCTCGGTTCGCGAGTACCCCAAGATCGATCCGCCGATCGTTTCTGTGCGCACCGTCTTGAAAGGTGCCACCGCGCAGGTGGTCGAAAGCACGATTACGACGCCGGTCGAGGACGCGTTGTCCGGGATCGAGGGCATCAAGACTATCAAGTCGCAGAGCCGGGAAGAGGTGAGCCAGGTCACGGTCACGTTCGTCACCGACCGGGACGTGGAGGCCGCCGCCAACGACGTGCGCGATCGCGTTTCGCGCGTGCGCTCGTTGTTGCCGGATCAGGCTGACGATCCGGTAGTGAACAAGATCGAGGCGGACGCCTGGCCGGTGATGTGGGTCGCTGTTACCAGTGACCGACATACGCCGATGGAACTGACCGACTACGCGGATCGCTACCTTACCGATCCCATGAAGGCGGTTCCCGGCGTCGCGACTGTCATCATCGGCGGCGAGCGCAAGTACTCGATGCGCGTGTGGCTCGACCGTGAGCGACTCGCCGCGCACGGCATGACCGCCCAGGATGTCGAGGAGGCGCTGCGCCGTCAGAATCTCGATTCGCCGGGCGGGCGCATAGAAAGCACTCAGCGAGAATTGACGGTGCTTGCCGAAACCGATCTGCAGAGCACCGAGGCGTTCAACAACATGATCATCCGCGAGGAGGCCGGTTATCCGATCCGCCTTAAGGATGTGGGTCGGGCCGCGCCCGGGCCGTACGAGAACCGCAAGATTGTGCGCGTGAGCGGCAATGAGGCCATCGGCCTCGGCGTGGTTAAACAGTCAACCGGTAACACACTCGCGATCGCGGCAGGGATTCGGGAACTGGTGCCCCGTCTGAAGGCAGGGCTGCCGGAAGGCATGACCATGAAAGTGGCGGTGGACACTTCGCAATTCATCGAGACCGCTATCAACTCCGTATATACGGTGCTATTGGAAGCGTTGGCATTGGTGGTGCTGGTGATTTTCCTGTTCCTGCGCAGCTTCCGGGCGACGCTGATTCCGGCGGTTACGATTCCGGTCTCCCTGATTGGCGCATTTTTCTTTCTTTATGTATTCGGGTTTTCAGTCAATGTTCTGACGCTGCTGGGTGTGGTGCTGGCCGTCGGTCTGGTCGTGGACGACGCCATCGTCATGCTGGAGAACATCCACCGGCACATTGAGGAAGGCCTGTCGCCGTACAAAGCAGCGCTCAAGGGTGCCAAGGAGATCGGCTTTGCGGTGGTGGCGATGACGGTCACGCTCGCCGCTGTGTTTACCCCGCTGGTGTTCATGACCGGCCGCGTCGGGCAGCTATTCATCGAGTTCGCCATGACCGTCGTGGCGGCCGTACTGGTGTCCGGCTTCGTGGCGCTGTCGTTGACACCGATGATGTGTTCAAAAGTTCTCAAGGAACACGAATCGAACTGGCTCTATGACCACACCAAAGGATTCTTCGAGGGAATGAACCGCGGGTATCGACGGATGCTGCAAGGCACGCTTCGTGCCCGTTGGGCGATCATGCTCGCGTTCGTGGCGGTGCTCGCCGCGATGGTCTGGCTGTTTCTGCAGCTCAAGTCTGAACTTTCCCCCCTCGAGGACCGTGGCTTCTTCATGGCTTTTGTGGTGGCACCCGAAGGATCCACCATGCAGTACACCGACAACTATATGCGTGGCGTCGGCGAGATCCTCAAATCGGTGCCGGAGATCGAGACTCTGTTCGAGGTCGTGGCACCGGGTCTGGAGCGGCCCAATCCCGTCAATCTTGGAATTGGATTCGCAGTGCTCAAGCACTGGAATCAACGCGACCGCAAACAGATGCAGATCGCCCAGGAAATCACTCCGAAACTCTACGGTGGCTTGCCCGGTGTCATCAGCTTCGCGGTGAACTCGCCATCGCTTGGGGGCAGCTTCCTCTCCAAGCAGATCGAGTACGTTATCTACGGCAACACCTACCCGGAGCTCCAGGGATTCGTAAGCAAGGTCATGGGCCGGCTGTCACAGTACCCGGGCATCACCGGGCTGGATACTGATCTGAAGCTCAACAAGCCGCAGCTCCGCGTGGAGATCAATCGCGACAAGGCCGCAGCCCTCGGCGTGTCGATGGCAACGATCGGCAGCACGCTGGAAACGCTGCTCGGCGGGCGCGATGTCACCCGCTACAAGCGCGAAGGAAAGCAGTACGACGTCGTGGTGCAGATGGAAGACGACAAGCGCCGCCGGCCGGACGATCTCACGTCGATCTATGTTCGCAGCGCCAGTGCCGACCTGGTGCAGCTGTCTAATCTGGTTCAACTCAGGGAAACAGTCGCGCCAAAAGAACTCAATCACTTTAACAAGTTCAGGGCGGCGGTCATCAACGGTAACGTCGGTCCGGAGGGCAGCCTCGGTGACGTTCTCGCCCAGATCGACAAAATCGTCGCCGAGGAGTTGCCGAAGAACGTGATTACCGACCTGGACGGACAGTCCCGCGAGTTCCGCGAGACCGGCTTGGAGCTCTACGTGACCTTGGCGCTGGCTTTGATCTTCATTTATCTCGTACTCTCCGCGCAGTTCGAAAGCTTTGTCGGGCCACTGGTGATCATGATGACCGTGCCGCTCGCGGCGATTGGCGCCCTGCTGGCAATGTGGATCAACGCCAAGCTCGGCAACGGTGGCACGCTCAACGTCTACAGCCAGATCGGACTGGTTATGCTGGTGGGGTTGATCACCAAAAACGGCATTCTGATCGTGGAGTTCGCCAACCAGCTTCGCCGCCGGGGGATGGAAAAGTTCGAGGCGGTTATCGAAGCCTCGACGCTGCGCCTGCGCCCGATCCTGATGACGACGCTTGCCACCGTTTTGGGTGCGCTTCCGCTCGCTATTTCTGCCGGCGCCGGGGCCGAAGCCCGCCAGGCAATCGGCTGGGTGGTGGTGGGCGGCATGGCCCTGGGAACGCTGCTGACGTTGTTCGTGATTCCCGTCTTCTATACGTTCATCGTGCGCCGAATCCATATGATCCCTGAAGAGCTGGAGGCGCTGGCGGCCGCCGGCGGTGCCGGCCCACTGACGGTTCCTCACGACAGGCAGCGCTGAGCGCATCCGCTACGGCGCTCGCAAAGGAAGCGGCAAGTGTTCACGCACTTGCCGCTTTTTTGTCGCTATAGTCGATAGAAACAAGGATGAAGGCGGAAGGATGAAGGATGAAGTGATGTGCGCGAGGCGCACGTCATGCCTCCGCTCCGCACCATGACCTCTTTTGAGGAGTGACATAAACATGAACCGGCTGTTGAACATTGGCGTCGCGCAGAAGATCGGCACCTATAGCGATGGTGCGGAAGTGCCCGCAAATTCCAAACTGGCATTCGTATCGGGCACCCCGGGAATGTTGCCGGACGGATCTTATCCGCGGGGCATCACCGCGCAGGCCGAGCAGGCGTGGAAGAACGTGCTGGCTATCCTTGCGGAAGCGGGAATGGGCGTCAAAGACCTCGTCAAGGTTACCCACTACCTGGTGAGACCGGAAGACATCAAGGACTACGTCGTGGTGCGTGCGCGTTATCTCGGCGATGCGCGGCCGGCCTCGATGTTGCTGGTCGTTCCGGGACTGGTGATGCCGGAAATTCTCGTCGAGATCGAGGCCTACGCAGCAAAGCAGGGATGAAGGCAGAAGGATGAAGGATGAATGCACATGTGCGCGAAATGCTCGCCATTCGAGGCCATGATGGAATTGCTGAGTTCGGAAAGTCGACTTCCTTGTCATTCCAGTGATGCAAGCGAAGCATTCTGATTTGTCGCTTGTACCCCTATCCGGATCGCGGAGAATGCAGTTCGCAGAGATTTCCTTGAATACCTGCCTCGCCTTTTGACCTGGCGCCACAATCAATGAATTTCACTACCAACTGGCGTACTCCCGTCCTCGTGCTGGTCTGCGGCGCGATCATCCTCACGCTGGGATTGGGCATCCGTGCCAGCTTCGGACTTTTCCTGCAACCGATGAGCACGGATCTCGGCTGGGGGCGCAGCCACTTCTCCTTCGCCATGGCGCTGTCGAATCTGATCTGGGGGCTGGCGCAGCCGCTCTTTGGCGCCTGGGCCGACAAGAAGGGCGCCGGGCGCGTGGTCGCGGTTTCCGGTTTGCTGTACGCCGGCGGCCTGGCGCTGATGCCGTTTTCCACGACGCCACTGATGCTCGACGCGAGCGCCGGACTGATGGTGGGCCTGGGGTTGAGCGGAGTCAGTTTCGGCGTCATCCTCGGCGTGGTTGGACGCGCGTTTGCGCCGGAGCGGCGCAGCCTCGCGCTCGGCATCGCGTCGTCCGGCG
>JBQTIV010000122.1:0-40047 GCA_052387775.1 Betaproteobacteria bacterium | reverse complement strand
CCACGCCGATAGCGAATGCGATGGGAATGAGCAGGAACTCGAGCCGGGTGCCGATACCGTAGCCGGCCAGCGCAGTGGTGCCGAATTGCGCGACGAGCCAGGTGAGAATCAGGATCGTCAGCACTGTCTGAAGTGGCGAGATGCATGCGAGCGCACCCACTTTCAGGATGTCGCGCAGCAATTTGCGCTGCAGCGGCGTCGCACGCACCGACAGCCGGACCCGCGAACGGCTCGAACGCAGGTAGGTGTAGAGGTACACGGTGCCCGCCGCGTATGCGACCACCTGGCCGGCCGCAACACCCGGCATGCCCAGCCGGGGAAACGGTCCCCAGCCAAGCCCGAGTGCGCCACCCACCAGCACCTGCAGCACGGCGACTGCAAGGAATGTCGCCGATGGTACCGGCATGTTCCCTGAGCCGCGGATCACCGATGCGAAGGTGTTCATGAGCCAGACGCCGATCGACCCGACAAACGCGACATTGGAGTACGCGACCGCCTGCGCAAGGGCCGCGCCGCGACCACCAAGCGCCGCATACATCGCCGGACCCAAGGCGAGCATCAGCACCGTGTAAAGCGCTCCTGCCGACAACCCGATCCACATCGCGTGCACCGCAAGCGCGTTCGCGCGCACGCCGTCTCCGGCGCCGAGCGCGCGGCTGACGGCTGACGCCACTCCACCGCCCATCGCACCGCCCGAAAGCATCAACTGCAGCATCACCATCGGAAACACGAGCGCCATCCCGGCGAGTGAGGCCACGCCGAGCTTGCCGACATACGTCGTCTCAGCGATAGCCGCCAGCGCGGTAGCCAGCATTGCGCCCATGTTCGGCAGCGCAAATCGCACGAGCGTCGGCAGGATCGGCGCCGTGAGCAGCGGGTCGGGAATACGGTCGGCTACAGAGTGGGACATTTGATTGAGGCGGTACGGACAATCCGGGACGGACCGCGCAGTCCCCGCATCGCGCCGTCAATTCCGGATTGTTTCCGAATCAGCTTTTGACAGTCGCGAGAACGGCGTCCAGGATTTCCTGCGAAAGCGCACGATCATCGACCGCGCGCGCCATGACCATTGCGCCCACCAATGTGGCGTAAGCGCTGATGACCTTCTGCCTTTTGGCGGATTTCGATTTGCCGCGCACCAGATTTGCCAGAAGATCAAAAACGGAACGCATATTGTCAGTGACGGCACGCCGCACCGCCGGTCCCTGCCGCGACACCTCCGATCCGAGCGCGGCGAGAAGGCATCCCCCACCCGGATTGTCGCGATGTCTGGCGGTCAAATAAACGCCGGCGATCGCCGACAGCGGATCATCCGGCGTGCGCTCCGCGAACTTGCTCCAGGCCTCGAGCGAGCGCGAGAACGCCAGGGCAGACGCCTCCGCGATCAGGTCCTCCTTCGAGGCGAAGTGTCCGTAGAAGCCGCCATGCGTCAGCCCCACCTCTTTCATCAGATCCGCGACCCCGATCCCTTCGAAGCCCCGCTCGCGGAACAGCTGGGCTGCGGTCTCGATGATCCGTTCCCGGTTCTGGGCAACCTGCTCCCTGCTTACTTTCATACCGATCTCCCTCAAGGTCCTAATCGTCGCTTGACATTATACATGATGACCGTCATTATAACACAATCATGATGATCGTCATGTTTATATGCCGGTGCAGCAGACCGGGTAATTCGGGCACCGAAAGGAAATAACCGATATGAGCGAAAGATATCTGGAAGATTTTGAAGCGGGACAAACGTTCGGTTCAGGGCGCGTCCGTATCGAAGCGGAGCGCATCAAGCGCTTTGCCGCCGAATTCGATCCGCAACCATTTCATCTCGACGAGAAAGCCGCCACCGATTCGCTATTCCGGGGTCTCGCCGCAAGCGGCTGGCACACCGCCGCGATCACGATGAAATTATTGGTCGAGAGCGATCTCAAGCCCGCTGGCGGAATCGTCGGGGCCGGTTTCGACGAGTTCCGCTGGCCACGACCGGTCCGGCCGGGCGATGAGCTTCGGGTCGAAAGCGAGGTGCTCGAAGTACGTGTCTCGAAGTCTCGTCCGGATCAGGGGGTCATCAAGGTGAGGAGCACAACGCTGAATCAGAACAACGAGCCCGTGCAGATTTCTTTGGGCAATTTGATCGTGCCCTGCCGCCCCAAAACTTAAGGAGAAGCATATGACTAAGTTAAACGGAAGAATTGCGCTCGTTACCGGCGCCTCATCGGGCATCGGCAAAGCGACCGCGGAGCGGCTCGCGACGGCTGGCTTCAAGGTCTACGGCACCAGCAGACGCGGAGCCCAGGCGAGCGGGCGATCGTTCGAGATGCTGCCGCTCGACGTGACCAGCGACGAATCTGTGGAAGCCGCAATAAGCGAAATAATGCGATTGGAAGGTCGAATCGATCTGCTGGTGAACAATGCCGGCTTCGGTGTCGCTCCGGCCGGGGCGGAAGAAAGCTCGATCGAACAGGCCCGGTCGATCTTCGATACGAACTTCTTCGGGATCGTGCGGATGTCGTGCGCCGTCGTGCCCCATATGCGGCAGCAGGGGAGCGGCCGCATCATCAACATCGGCTCCGTGCTCGGTTTCCTGCCGATGCCGTACATGGCGCTCTATGCGGCAACCAAGCACGCGGTCGAAGGCTATTCGGAATCACTCGACCATGAGTTGCGCACAAAGGGCATCCGGGTCTCGGTCATCGAGCCCGCATACACGAAGACGCAGTTTGACGCGAACTTGCTCGCACCCGATTCGAAGCTCGATGAATATCGCGAAGTTCGTGCGGTCCTGGACAAGGTGCTGAAGAGCGTGATGAGAACTGCCGACGAGCCGACCGTGGTGGCCGATGTCGTGCTGGAAGCGGCCAGCGCGGCTCGCCCAAAACTTCGTTACACGGCGGGTATCACCGCAGGCCGGCTGCGACTGCTGCGCAGATTTGCGCCTGCTGCCATTCTGGACGCCGGCATTCGAAAAGACCTGAAGCTCGACACGCTGACGTTCTCGCTATCTCGCACCCCGGTCTTCGATAAGTAGTCGATCTATTAATAACTTGACCGCAATTAATCCAGTTGAAAGGAGACTCTCCGTGAATTCGATTAGCAGTATGACCGCTTCTCTGACCGTCGTAGTCGCCCTGACGGCTTCCGTCAGCATTCAAGCGCAATCCGCCCCAATACCCTGCTCGCTGATGGCGGAATCCGGGGTCGCAACCAAACAACAGCAAGACGAGGTCATGACGCTCATGGCTGGTTATCTGGGGCTTTGGTTGGCTGAAGACCCTAGCCGCTATGCATTCGAGCATTTCGTGACTGACGATGCGGTGTTCGAGTACCCGTATGCCGACGAGGCGTTCCGGCGCATCGAAGGCCGGAAGGCGGTCGGGCAAGCATTGCGCAAGCTCTTCGTGACAGCGAGCAATTGGACGTTCACCGACTTGAAGCTGTTTCAGACGCTTTATCCGCAGATTTTCTTCGTTGAGTACGCGGCCAAGTTCTATGTACCTGCGACTCAGCACACTTACGAGTCACGCCACATCGCGCGCGTTACCGTAAGGAACGGAAAGATCGCCGAGTACTACGAGTTGTGGGAACGCGACGCGAGGACAGTTGCCTTTGGATTACCGGCCAAAACCGACAGCGCGTCTTCCGCCACCGCATATGAGGCTACGAACTGAAATGGAACTCGCTACACCGATGGCGGCGGTTGCCGCAGGCGGCCCGCGTCCAGGACTGGTCACGTCTGGCCCGTTATCTGGGTCTCAGCAAGCTGGCCCGCACGACGCCGGTGGTCGGCCTCGCCCAGGTGCCCGCCGGGTGCCTCGGCCTTAAGCGCCGAGGAGATTCTCGTTAAAGCGCAACTTCCTTGGAGGAAAATCATGAGCCAAGCCAGCCTGAATGTCGCCAGCCGGCGTCTGTTTCTCCGCAACAGCGGCGCCGCCGTCCTGTCGGGCGCCGCAGTCACCCTGCTCCCCGGTCGCAAAGCCCTCGCCCAATCGGAGAGCATGTCGCAAGCCAATCTGCATGACTCCGCCCCAACTCAATTTCGAGAGGTCGGCGATGCCCGCCTCGCCTATCGCCAATTCGGGAAGGAGGGTGCGCCGCCCCTGGTCTGCCTTCAGCACTTCATGGGCAGAATGGACAACTGGGATCCGACCCATACCAACCGGCTCGCCCAAGACCGTCCCGTGGTGCTCGTGGACTATAGAGGTGTCGGCCGATCGAGTGGCGAGACACCCGACTCGATGCAGGGCATGGGGCGCGACATCATCGCCTTCATCCGCGCCCTTGGTGCCAAGCAAGTGGATATCTTCGGATTCTCGATAGGAGGAATGGTTGCTCAGCAGATCGCTCTGGATGCCCCCGAGCTTGTCCGGCGCCTTATTCTCGCAGGCACCGGTCCGTCGGGTGGCGAAGGCATGGCTGCGTTCTCGCCGCAGGTTCAGGAGATCATTACTCGGCCGAACGCCACGCCGGCCGAACGGATCCTGGAGCTGTTCTTCTCACCGACCGCCACAAGCCAGGCCGCGGGCACGGCATGGCTTGCTCGCATCGCCGCGCGGCAGGTGGATCGCGAACCTCCCGCATCCCCGCAAGTTCGCGCCGCCCAGCTGGCCGCATTGACGGCATGGGGGCAAGTGACCGGCGAGCGCTACGGCTCGTTGAGGAATATCCCGCATCGGACCCTGGTGGTGAACGGTCGTGATGACATCATGGTCCCTACCGTGAATTCGTTCATTCTTCAGCAGAAGCTGCCCGACGCCCGGCTCATTCTCTTCCCGGATTCCGGGCACGGTGGGCATTTTCAGTTTGCAGAGGAGTTTGCTGAGGCGGCCGCCCGCTTCCTCGCCGCTGACTGACATCCGAGTCAGGGCTCGCAAGGCAACCTGATCTAACGAGAAAATGGAGATAGAAAAATCATGAAAGCATTCATCGTGGATCGTTATGGAAGCAACGATGGCGTGCGCGCTGGCGAAATGCCAGATCCGGAGATGCGGGACGATGACGTATTGGTACAGATCCACGCCGCCAGCGTAAACCCTCTGGATCTCAAGATCCGGGACGGAAAGCTCAAACTCATTCTGCCTTATCGCTTTCCGCTCATTTTGGGAAATGATCTGGCCGGGGTCGTAGTCCGAGTCGGATCTCGAGTGCAGCGGTTCAAGCAAGGCGACGAGGTCTATGCGCGGCCGGACAAAGATCGCATCGGCGCTTTCGCGGAATTCATTTCGATAAGAGAGACTGCCGTGGCGATCAAGCCAAAAGAACTCACCATGGAAGAAGCGGCTTCCATTCCCCTGGTCGGACTGACCGCCTGGCAAGCGCTGATCGAAAGGGCGAACCTGAAGTCAGGGCAAAAGGTTCTCATCCACGCGGGCTCCGGCGGAGTAGGTTCAATCGCAATCCAGCTCGCGAAGCATCTTGGTGCAACCGTAGCGACCACAACGAGCACGGCAAATATCGACTGGGTGAAGCGCCTTGGTGCAGATATTGTCATCGATTACAGAAAAGACCATTTCGAGGCAATTCTGCACGACTACGATGTGGTTTTGGATACTCTGGGCGGAGAGGTGCTCGAAAAATCTCTACAAGTACTTAAGCGTGGTGGAAAGCTCATCTCGATTTCCGGTCCACCCGATCCCGATTTTGGAAAACAAATTGGATCGTCTTGGGGTATGAGACTGGCAATGCGCCTCTTGAGCTATCGAATCAGGAAGAAGGCAAAGCGTCATCACGTAAGCTATTCATTCCTTTTCATGAGAGCAAACGGAGACCAATTGCACGAGATCGGTTCTCTAATCGATTCCGGGATTATTCGCCCAGTTGTGGATCGGGTCTTTCCGTTCGAATCGACCAACGAGGCTATGGCCTATGTCGATAAAGGACGTGCAAAAGGCAAGGTCATCGTCAAGGTGAGATAGAAAAATCGCCTTGCTTCAATCGAAGCCGAGGCCTCGCTGTGAGGATGTGTCCGCTTTGGGTTGCGGACACTGGGGTAATGGAATCAGCTCTCAAATCGAATCGCAAAGAATTCAACTTAGGCCACCCCCGCTGGACATACACTATTTCCATTCCCGAAGTACCCTCTCGCACTCCTTTACATTCCTTTGCGTACCTTTGCGCCCTTGCGTTGAAAGAACTTGGTCCGGATGCTCTAGACGACTTCGAAAAGGCCCGCGGCGCCCATGCCGCCGCCGATGCACATAGTTATCACGACGTACTTTATGCCGCGGCGCTTGCCTTCGATCAGCGCGTGACCGACCAGCCGGCTGCCGGTCACGCCGTACGGATGTCCGACCGCGATCGAACCGCCGTTGACGTTGAGCCGGTCGTTGGGGATGCCGAGCTTGTCGCGACAGTAGATGACCTGTACCGCGAATGCCTCGTTCAACTCCCACAGGCCGATGTCCTCGATTTTCTTGCCGGTCTGCTTGAGCAGCTTGGGAACGGCGAATACCGGGCCGATGCCCATCTCGTCGGGCTCGCAGCCAGCGACCGAGAAGCCTCGAAAGATGCCCATCGGCTTGAGGCCTTTGCGGGCCGCCATCCGATCGCTCATGAGCACTTGCGCCGACGCGCCGTCGGAAAACTGGCTGGCGTTGCCCGCGGCGATCACTCCGCCCTCGATTGCCGGCTTGATCTGTGAGACGCCCTGGTAGTTGGTGTCGGGGCGGATGCCCTCGTCCTCGGCGGCGGTGACATCCTTGACCGACTCCTGGCCGGTGTTCTTGTCGACGACCTTCATGCGCGTGGAGATCGGCGCGATTTCATCCTTGAACTTGCCCTCGGCGCGCGCTTTGGCAGCCTTCAACTGGCTGTCCACGCCGTAACGGTCCTGCGCCTCGCGGCTGATCCGGTAGCGCTTTGCCACGTTTTCCGCAGTGGCCAGCATCGGCCAGTAGATCGCCGGCTTGTTCTGCGTCAGCCAGGCATCGGCGAGCATGTGCTTGTTCATCTCGTTTTGCACACAGGAGATCGATTCGACGCCGCCGGCAACGAAAATCTCCGCCTCGCCGGTCAGGATTCGCTGGGAGGCCAGCGCCACCGTCTGCAGCCCCGAAGAGCAAAAGCGATTGACCGTCATGCCCGAGACGGTGACCGGCATCCCGGCACGGATCGCAATCTGCCGGGCAATATTCTGGCCGGTCGCGCCCTCCGGATTGGCGCAACCCATGATCACGTCCTCGACTTCAGCGGGATCGAGCTTGGCGCGTTCAAGCGCGGCCTTTACCACGTGCCCGCCCATGGTGGCGCCGTGGGTCATGTTGAGCGCGCCCTTCCAGCTCTTGCATAGCGGCGTGCGCGCGGTCGAAACAATCACTGCTTCCATGATGACTCCTTTGAAATGCGTGAATGAGTGAAGGCGTGAAGGTGTGAAGGGTGAAAGCTCTACCGCCTTATACGTCCTTACCCTTCACTCCTTCACTCATTCACACCTTCACGCTTTTAGCTATTGAACTTCTTTCCTTCGGCGGCAAGCCGTTCGAGCAGCGGCGCCGGTTTCCAGAATTCACCATGAACCGAGTGGAACCGGCGCACCGTTTCCAGCACGTTGTCCAGGCCGACGGTGTCGGCATGGAACATCGGGCCGCCACGATAGCGCGGGAAGCCGTAACCGTAGACATAGACGATGTCAATGTCGGATGCCCGCAGCGCGATGCCCTCTTCCAGGATTTTCGCGCCCTCATTGACCAGCGCATAGATGCAGCGCTCGACGATCTCCCGGTCGGAGATCTCACGGCGCTTGATGCCTGCCGCCTTCGAGGCCTTCACGATCAGCGCCTCGACTACAGGATCAGGAACAGGCGTGCGATTGCCGGGCTCGTAGCGGTACCAGCCTGCGCCGGTTTTCTGTCCGAAGCGCCCGAGTTCGCAGATCTGGTCCGCCACCTTTGAATAGCGCAGGTGAGCGGGCCGGGTCGCGGCCTGGCGCTTGCGGATGTACCAGCCGACATCGAGCCCGGCGAGGTCGCCCACGCGAAACGGGCCCATGGCGAAGCCAAAATCCTCGATCACCTTGTCCACCTGCTGGGGGAGCGCGCCATCTTCGAGCAAGAAGCCGGCCTCGCTGAAATAGCCATGCAGCATCCGGTTGCCGATGAAGCCGTCGCAGACGCCGGCGACCACACCGACCTTCTTGATGGCTTTGGAAAGTTTCATCGCCGTTGCCAGCGTTTCCTTCGAAGTCTTCGCGGCGCGCACTACTTCGAGAAGCTTCATGACGTTTGCCGGACTGAAGAAATGCAACCCCAGCACGTCCTGCGGCCGTGAGGTCACGGCGGCGAGCTCGTTGATATCCAACGTCGACGTATTGGTCGCTAGGATGGCGCCCGGCTTGGCCGCCTTGTCGAGCTTCTCGAACACCTGCTTCTTGACCGCCATGTCCTCGAACACGGCCTCGATCACGATATCGGCATCCTTGATGTCGTCGTAGCGGGTCACCCCCTTGAACAGGCCCATGCGCTTGTCCATGGCTTCCTGGCTCAACCGGCCCTTGGACACGGTTGCGGCGTAATTCTTGCGCACTATGGCCAAGCCCTTGTCCAGCGCCTCCTGGTTCACCTCCAGCAGTTTCACCGGAATGCCGGCGTTGGCGAAATTCATCGCGATGCCGCCGCCCATCGTGCCGGCACCGATCAGCGCCGCGGACTTGATTTCGCGCGCCGGCATGTCCTCCGCCACATCGGGAATCTTTGCAACCTGGCGCTCGGCAAAGAACAGGTGCCGCAGCGCGCGCGACTCATCGGTCTTGACCAGTTTCTCGAACTGCTGGCGCTCGAAAGCAATGCCCTTGGCAAAAGGCTGGGTGACGGCGGCTTCGACGCAGGCAACGATCGCCAGCGGCGCGGGATAGCCGCGCCAGTCCTTGGCCACACGCTTGCGCGCCTGCTCGAAGATTTCCGCCGCCGGCCGATCCAGCGCTACGGAGAGCTGGCTGGCGCGGCGCACGCCTTTGCCTTCCCTGACGAGGCGGTTGGTAAATGCAAGCGCGGCCGCGCGCAGATCGCAGGAAACGATGTCGTCTACCACACCCAGTTCCCTGGCCTTCGCGGTGGAAATCGAATCGCCGGCGATTATCAGGTCGAGCGCTTTCTCGGCACCGATCAGTCGCGGCAGGCGTTGCGTGCCCCCGGCGCCCGGCAGGATACCGAGCTTGACCTCGGGCAGCGCGATCTGCGCGCCGGGAAGGGCCACGCGGTAATGGCAGGCGAGCGCCAGCTCGAGGCCGCCGCCCATGGTCGGGCCATGGATCGCCGCCACGATTGGCTTGGTCACCGTGTCCATGTAGGCGAGCACATCGGGCAGCTTGGCCTTCCCCGGATCGTAGCCGCCTCCGAACTCGCTGATATCCGCCCCGCCGGAGAAATTGCGGCCCGCGCCGATGATCACGAACGCGCGCACGCGCGGATCGTGGTCCCCGTCCTTGAACGCTTCGAGCACGTCCTGCACCACGCTTTTGTTCACCGACAGCGCGTTGACCGGCGGATTGCTCAGCGTGATGACGCCGACGCTGCCCTGCTTCTGGTACTCGACTAAACTGGTCATTTGGAAAACCTCAGATCTTGAAACGCAAAGGACGCAAAGGTACGCGAAGAAAAACCGAAACGAGATGGATAGAAGACTCAAGTGTATCGCGCATGTCCGGACAAGATAACTGTTCCGAGTATTTCGTTTGACTCTTGTTCCAGCTTAGCTTTTGAATTCATTTGCGTACCTTCGCGTCCTTGGCGTTGAACGCGCTTCGCTTTTTTCATACTTCCAGCCACTCCTTGCGGATGGCCTCGTTTGCCTTGAGATCTTCGGGCGTACCTTCGAAAACGATCTTTCCGTGACCCATGACGTAGAGCCGTTGCGAAATCTTCAGCGCGATGGTGAGCTTCTGCTCGACCAGCAGGATGGAGACGCCGCGATTCTTGATTTCCTCGAAAAGGCGCGCGACCAATTCGACGAGCTTCGGCGCCAGCCCTTCGGTCGGCTCGTCGATCATCACCAGGTCCGGATCGCCCATCAGCGTGCGGCAAAGCGTAAGCATCTGCTGCTCGCCGCCCGACACCACGCCGGCGAGTGCATCGGTCCGTTCGCGCAGCATCGGGAACAGCTTGAACATGTCCTCGACGCTCCAGCGGCCGTTGCGGCGCGCATTCTTCATTCCCAGCATCAGGTTCTGCCTGACGGTGAGCGACGGAAAGATCTCGCGATTCTCCGGCACGTAACCCAGGCCCCTGCGCGCGATCATGTAGGTCTTCAGGCCGTTGATCTGCGCGCCATTGAACCTGACCGAACCGGTGGAATCCACCTGGCCCATGATCGATTTGATGGTGGTCGAGCGGCCCACGCCGTTGCGCCCCAGGAGGCTGACGATCTCGCCCCGGCGCACGTCCAAATGCACCCCGTGCAGGATGTGGCTCTTGCCGTAGTACGCGTGGAGATCTTTGACTTCCAGCATGGATCAGCTTTCACCACGGAGGCACAGAGGCACGGAGAAAAACGGTAGCGTCAAGAAGCAGGAAGACGGGACGCCGAACAATGTCTGCATTTCCTGCTGCCTTCCCACCGTATTGTCGAGCCGTCATTGTCCTTCTCTGTGCCTCTGTGTCTCTGTGGTGAAATCAATGTTGTTCGGTGCCGAGATAGGCTTCCTGCACCGCCTTGTTGGCCCGGATCTCCTGCGGCGTTCCGCTGGCGATGATTTCGCCATAGACCAGCACCGAGATGCGGTCGGCGAGATTGAATATCACGCTCATGTCGTGTTCCACCATCACCAGAGTTTTGCCCTTGGTCACATTGCGGATCAATTCCACCGCCTCGCCGGTTTCGCTGCGGCTCATTCCTGCGGTGGGCTCGTCGAGCAGGATCACGTCAGCTCCGCCCGCAATGGTGACACCGATCTCCAGCGCCCGCTGCTCCGCGTAGGTCAGCACGCCCGCCGGCCGGTTCCGGCGCGCTGCCAAGCCGATGTGCTCGACGATTTCGTCGGTGCGGCTGCGCACTTCCTCGAGCGCACCGACGCGGTGCCAGAACGAGTACTTGTACCCCAGCGACCACAGCACCGCGCAGCGCAGGTTTTCGTATACCGACAGGCGCGGGAAGATGTTGGTGATCTGGAAGCTGCGTGACAATCCCTTGCGGTTGATCAAGTGCGGCGCAAGCCCGGTGATGTCCTCGCCACGCAGTTCGATGCGACCGGAACTCACCGGAAAACGGCCGCTGATCAGATTGAAGAGCGTGGACTTGCCGGCGCCGTTCGGGCCGATGATGGCATGGCGTTCGCCCCTGGCGATCGCCAGGCTCACCCCGTTGATGATCGATGTGCGCCCGAAGCTCTTGCGCACCTCGCTGAGCTGCAGCGCCGGGCTGGTCATACGAACCCCTTCAACTGCAGCTCGGCGGTAATACGGTCCCATGCGCGCTTCACCACTCGCGTCGTCGCGTAGAACATGGCAATGCCGGCCGCGAGCACGATGAGCGTGACGACCCAGAACATGGCCTGGGTAGGATCGAGCGTAATGCCGAAGAAGGAAAACGCCTTGTTCGCGGCCTCCTTGGTCTCGAGGTGATAAGTCATCTCGATCAGGGCGACGAACCCCAGCAACATCACCAGTCCGGCGGCGCCCGAAACCGAATACGCAGGCAAAAGACGTCTGAGCCACCGCGCCTGCCAGACCGGTTTGTGTAACGTGATCAAGTTGGCGATGCCTCCCGGGGAAAACATGATGATCACCAGGAAAAACAGCCCGAAGTAGAGCAGCCAGGCCTTGGTGTAATTGGAAAGTGCAGACTGCAGCAACGTCACCAGCACCGCGCCGATGATCGGCCCCCAGAAGTGGCCGATGCCGCCTATGAATGCCATCAGTACCACGTTGCCCGAGGCCATCACGCCCAGCGTCTCGGCGGTGACGATTTCGTAGTTGATCGCGGCCAATCCGCCGCCCACGCCGGCGAAGAACCCGGCCAGCGTCATCATCAGCCAGCGCACCCGCGTGGGGTTGTAGCCGACGAACTTGGCCCGCTCCGGATTATCCCGCACAGCGTTGGCCATGCGTCCAAGCGGCGTTTGGGTGATCGCAAACATTCCGATGATGCAGACCAGGCACCATCCGGCAATCAGGTAATAGACCTGGGTCTGCGGGCCATAGCTGATGCCCATCCGCGTACCGCCAACGGTACGGTCGGTGGCAATGCCACCCTCGCCGCCGAAGAATCCGGTGAACATGAGCGCGCTCGCCGCCACCATCTCGGCGATGCCGAGCGAGATCATCGCAAACGGCGTGCCCGCGCGGCGCGTGGTGACGAAACCCAGCGCCAGGCCGAAAAACATTCCGGCCAGCCCGCCTACCAGCGGCATCAACGTCACCGGGAACCAGAATTTGCCGGCGCCGACGGCGTTCAATGCATGCGCGCAAAAAAAAGCGCCGAGGCCGAAATACACGGCGTGGCCAAATGACAGCAGTCCGGTCTGGCCGAGAAGCATGTTGTAGGACAGCGCGAAAATGATGGCGATGCCCATCTGCGACAGCATGGACAGCGCGAATCCCTGGGTGAACACGAACGGCAGCAGCGCGACTAAAAGCACGGCCGCAGCCCAGAAGATGATGCGGCGTCTGGTAATGACCGGGTTCACGCCGGTTGCCCCGTGGTCCGACGTGGGGCCGCGCTGCTGCGGCTCATCATTACGATTCCCGGGTGCCCATCAATCCGCGGGGCCGCACGATCAGCATCAACACCATCAACAGGTAAGGCATCACCGGCGCCGTCTGGGATATGGTGATCGACCACAGCCCTCGCCAGGATGAACCCGGCGAGACGCTAACCCCCATCTTCTGGAACAGATCCAGCATGGAGTAGTCGAGCGCTACCGAGAAAGTCTGCAACGTGCCGATGACCAGAGAGGCGATGAACGCGCCGGTAAGCGAGCCCATGCCGCCGAACACAACCACCACGAATACGATGCTTCCGACCGCCACCGCCATCCCCGGTTCGGTAATGAAGGCGTTGCCGCCGATGACGCCGGCCAGCCCCGCCAGCGCGGCGCCGCCGGCAAACACCAGCATGAACACCCGCGGTACGTTATGGCCGAGCGCCTCCACCATGTCCGGGTGCGTAAGTGAAGCCTGGATCACGAGGCCGATGCGGGTACGGGTCAGTCCCAGGTACAGCGCTGCCAGCATGCCGACCGACACCAGCATCATGAAGCCCCGGTAAGCCGGGTACTGCGTGGTGAATAGCGTGAACAGGGTGAAATCAAGTTCGGCCGGGATGCGGTAATCAACGGGCGCGCGTCCCCAGATGAGGTGCACGACCTCCTCGATCACGTAGGCCAGGCCAAACGTAAACAGCAATTCGGCGACGTGGCCGAACTTGTGTACCGTGCGTAGGCCGTAACGTTCGGTGAGCGCGCCGAGCGCGCCGACAATCAGCGGCGAAATGAACAGCGCCGGCCAGAACCCCACATGCAATCCGGTCTGATAAGCAAAGTAAGCGCCAAGCATGTAGAAGCTGGCGTGCGCGAAATTGAGCACGCCCATCATGCTGAAAATCAGCGTCAGCCCGGATGACAGCATGAACAGCAGCAGCCCGTAGGACAGGCTATTCAGCAGGGTGACCAGGAAAAATTCCATCTGCTTGGGAAATCAGTGATTAAGCAATTCGGTAATCAAGCGATTGGGCGATGAAGCGATTGAGCCGGTCGGAAAGCCGCGCCATTGTATACCGGGCAAAATCCCGGCAAACGGCCGCGCCATGCGGTTTTTGCACCGCAACGAAGGTTCGCCCCGGGCAACGGCTGCAGTACTGAGCGCCGGGCGCAAGCTGCTAGAATCGCCACACAGGAATGCATCTACGCGACGAGAGGAGCCCGCCATGCGAGGCCTGATGATGGATGTCCCGCTGCTGATTTCTTCCCTGATCAGGCACGCGGACCGCCACCACGGCGACACCGAAATCGTGTCGCGATTGGTTGAAAGCGGGATACACCGCTACAACTATCACGAGGCGCATAGCCGGGCGCGCAAACTCGCCAATGCGCTCGGGGCGCTCGGGGTAAAAAAAGGCGATCGCGTAGGCACGCTGGCCTGGAACGGCTACCGGCACCTCGAGGCCTTCTACGGCATTTCCGGCATGGGTGCGGTGATGCATACCATCAATCCGCGCCTGTTTCCCGAGCAGATCACCTATATCGTCAACCACGCCGAGGACAGTTATCTGCTCTTCGATCTGACTTTCCTGCCTTTGATCGAGAAGCTTGCGCCGATGTGCAAGACCGTGAAAGGCTGGATCGCCCTGACCGACCGCGGCCACATGCCCCAGACCGGCATCCCCAGCTTGTTGTGTTACGAAGACCTGCTAAACGCGCAGTCGGACACTTATGAGTGGCCGGAATTCGACGAGCGTACCGCATCCTCGCTGTGCTACACCTCGGGCACGACCGGCAATCCAAAAGGCGTGTTGTACTCGCACCGCTCCACGGTAATCCATGCCTATGCGGCGGCGCTGCCGGATGCGCTGGGCGTCTCGGCGCGCGACGTGTTGTTGCCGGTGGTGCCGATGTTTCATGCAAACGCCTGGGCGTTGCCCTACAGTTGCGCCCTGGTCGGGGCCAAGATGGTGCTGCCCGGCTACCAGCTCGATGGCAAGAGCCTGTTCGAGTTGTTCGAGACTGAACGGGTCACCGTTTCGGCCGGCGTGCCCACCGTATGGCTCGCGTTGCTTCAGTACATGGCGCAGAACAAGCTCAAATTCAGCACCATGAACCGGACCGTAATCGGCGGTTCCGCCTGTCCGCCCGCCATGATCAAGACCTTTCAGGAAGACTATGGCGTGCAAGTGCTTCACGCTTGGGGGATGACCGAAATGAGCCCCATCGGCACCGCGGGTACGTTCAAGTCAAAGCACCTGAATCTGCCGAATGAGCAGAAATACGCGATCCAGAAAAAACAGGGCCGCGCGGTCTACGGCGTGGATATGAAAATCGTGGACGACGCCGGCAAGGAGCTGTCGTGGGACGGCAAGGCTTTCGGCGACCTGCTGGTGCGCGGGCCCTGGATCAGTAACGGATACTTCAAGGGCGAGGGCGGTGACCCGATGCGCAAGGACGACAACGGACTGGACTGGTTTCCCACCGGAGACGTCGCCACCATCGACCCGGACGGCTACATGCAGATCACCGACCGTTCCAAGGACGTCATCAAGTCCGGGGGCGAGTGGATCAGCTCGATCGATCTGGAGAACGCCGCAGTCGCGCATTCCGCGGTCGCGGAAGCGGCAGTGGTCGGGATACGCCATCCGAAATGGGATGAACGGCCGCTGCTGATCGTGGTAAAGAAGAAAGACGCACAGGTGACCCGCGAGGAACTGATCAAATTCTTCGAGGGCAAAGTCGCCAAGTGGTGGATCCCTGACGACGTCGTGTTCGTCGATCAGTTACCCCACACCGCCACCGGCAAGCTGCTCAAGACCAAGCTTCGCGACGACTTCAAGGATTACAAGTTGCCGACTGCTTGAAATTCGCTTGCCACAGAGATCACGGAGAGCACAGAGGAGAACCGGAACCTGACGTAACAGGCAACTCGATGTTTGCCTCCACTTCGAACTATGTGTCACCTCGCATACCAATTTGCTTCCTGACGTACTCTGTGGACTCTGTGTTCTCTGTGGTTAATAGCCTTTCTTGAGATCGACCAAACCGATCGGCGGGTCGCCGCGCTCCAGCCGCCTGATGTTCTCGATCACCTGCGCCTGGACTTCCGAGGCGATGGTCGGCGCCGCGACATGCGGCGTGACAACGATCTTGGGGTGACGCCAGAACGGATGCGACGAAGGCAATGGTTCCTCACGGAACACATCCAGCATTGCGCCATCCAGTTGCCCACTATCGAGCGCGGCGATCAGGTCCCGGTCGACCAGATGTGCGCCACGACCGATGTTCACGACGTACCCTCCCCTTGGCATCGAAGCAAAAGCCGCCGCGTCGAGGATGTTCGCCGTCTTTGGCGTAAGCGGTAACGCGTTGACTACGACGCGGGAGCGGGAGAGTAACTTCGTGAAGGTCTCGCTTCCGGCAAACACCTCGACGCCATCGAGTTGCTTGGGACTCCTTGTCCATCCCGCGACGGCGTAGCCGGCCGCCGCGAGCCGCTGCGCCACGAACGCGCCGATGACGCCCAGGCCCATTACGCCAACCGGGAAGTCGCGGACGAAGTATGGATCGAGCTGGTCCCAGCGGGCTTGTAGCTGCAGGGCCTCGATCTCGCCCATGCGGCGCTGAAAGCGCAGCACCGCGTACATCGCGTATTCCGCCATCTGCGCGGGAAAGCCCGCGTCCACCAGCCGCAAAAGCGGCACGCCTTTCGGCAGAGCCGGATCATCCGGAATCGGATCCACGCCGGCACCGAGCGCGAGGATTGCCCTGAGGTTTGGAAACTGCGCGAGAAACCCCTGAGGTGGTTTCCATACCAGCGCGTAGCGAACGTTTTCTGCAGGACCCGGGTCCGGCCAGACGCGAAACGCGATCCCCGGCAGTTCGCGCGCGAAAGCCTCGCGCCACGGCTCCGCCGAATCTGCCTCGCTGAAGAAGAGTATGGTCACAAACGAAATTTATGAACCACGGGGCACACGGAGGACACGGAGAAAAGGCAAGAACAAGAAATGAGTTCGGGTGAAAACCTTTCATTGCCCACCTTCCATCGCAGCGGAAAAAATCGGAGGCACGGGTTCGCGAACAGTTACTTCGCTCTTATCCCCAAGTCGCTTTTTCTTGTTTTTTCCCTCCGTGTCCCCTGTGTCCTCCGTGTTTCAGCCTTAATTTATGGTGCAAGGATTTCCTGATTGTCGATCAGGCGTGTGGTGCCGAGTTTCGCGGCGCCGAGCACCACCAGTTCCTTGTCCTGCGGATCTGGGCGCAGCAGCGCACGGCGGGTACGAACGACGACATAGTCGACTTTCCAGTCATGGCGCGCGAGCAGCTCGCCGGCCGCGTACTCGATCGCGATGAAGTTGCGGTCGCCGCTTTCCACCGCGTCCTTGACTTGAAGGATGGCCTGGCGCAGTCGAATCGCTTCCTTCCGCTCCCCGGGCGACAGGAAACGGTTACGCGAGGACAGCGCCAATCCATCCTCGGCGCGCACGGTCTCCGCCGGAATGATGGAAATCGGCAACGCCAACTGGCCGACCATGTGCCGCACGATTGCCAGCTGCTGATAGTCCTTCTTGCCGAAGATGGCCACTTGCGGCTGAACGACGTTAAACAGCTTCAGCACGACGGTGGCCATGCCGCGAAAGTGGCCGGGCCGGAAGCGGCCCTCGAGTTTGTTGGCAATCTTGGGCAGATCGACGTAGAAGACTTGCGTTTCTGGATATATCTGCTTTTCATCCGGGGCAAAGACGACGGTGTTGCCCTCGGCTTTCAGTTTGGCGCAGTCTTCCTCGAAGGCGCGCGGGTACTTGTCGAAGTCCTCGCCTTGGCCGAACTGCAAGCGGTTGACGAAAATCGTGGTGACCGTGACTGGCGCATGCTCGCGGGCGATCCTTACCAGGCTCAGATGGCCATCGTGAATGCTACCCATGGTCGGTACGCAGGCGACCTGCGATTCGCGCTTGAGCCGCTCGCGCAGCTCTTTTATGGTCTTAATGACTTCCATGAAAACCCTTTGAGCCACAGAGGACACAGAGAACGCAGAGCAAAGCCAAGGAACAAGACGATAAAACTTGTGGATTTTTCATATTAGTCCTCAGGGCGCCGCACCCGCGTGTTTCCGACTTTCAGCACTCTGTGTCCTCTGTGATCTCTGTGGCCAATGTCTAAAAAGAATGTTCGGGACCGGGGTAAGTGCCGGCTTTCACCTCGGCGATGAAGCGCTCGATCGCCGCCCGGATCGAAGCCGAGCCATCCATGAAATTCTTGACGAAACGCGGTTTCTTGCCGGGATAGATGTCGAGCATGTCGTAGAGATTGAGGATCTGCCCGGAGCAGTGCGGCCCCGCCCCGATACCAATCACCGGAATCGCCAGGGCCTCGGTCAGCGCTTTGCCAACGCCCGCAGGCACCAGTTCCACCACCATCAGGCTTGCTCCCGAATCCTGCAGCGCCTTGCCGGCATGGATCAGCTGCTGCGCGGAGTCGTCGGTCTTGCCCTGCACTTTGTAGCCGCCGATCGCGTGCACCGATTGCGGTGTCAAGCCGATGTGGCCGCACACAGGAATTCCGCGCGCGCTCAGGAACGCGACGGTCTCCGACATGATCTCGCCGCCCTCGAGCTTTACCATCTGTGCACCGGCGCTCATCAGCCTCGCGGCATTCTCGAATGCCTTTTGCGGGCTCGGTTGGTAACTGCCGAAGGGCATATCGCCGATCACCAGCGCGCGGTTGGCGCCGCGCGCCACGATGCGCGTGTGGTAAATCATGTCGTCCATGGTCACCGGCAGCGTCGATTCATGTCCCTGAATCGTCATCCCGAGAGAATCGCCGACCAGAAACGTATCCACTCCGGCGGCATCGAGCAGCGCGGCAAAGCTCGCATCGGTACAGGTCAGCATGGTGATGCGGTCTTCCTCCTGCCGCATCTTCTGCAAGACGCTCGTCGTAACGCTCATAATTAGATCTTTTCAGCCACAGAGGACACAGAGATCACAGAGGAGAAACGGATACCACGTGCAAAACCCTCCAAATGCGCGTCAGTTTCAGTCCAAATACCCGGCCAATCCCGTGCTGCTGCTTCGGAAGTTCTCTGTGCCCTCTGTGTCCTCTGTGGCAAGTTGAATTCAATCGCCGCGGCTGAAGAACTCGCGCGGTCCGCGCATTTCGGTTACGCGGCGCAACAATAAATCAAAATCGCTGGCATCATCAACAAAATTCAAATGATCGCTGTTCACGATCAGCAGCGGTGCTGCGGAGAACTGATAGAAGAAGCGGCGATAGGCATCAGCAAGCCGGCTGAGATATTGCTCCGAGATGTTGCGTTCGTAGGCGAGCGCGCGCTTGCGTACCCGCGCGAACAGTTTCTCCGGCGATGCCTGCAGATAGATCACCAGGTCCGGCGTGGGAGCCTGCGGCGTCAGGTGGCCGTAAATCCGCTGGTAGAGGAGCAATTCGTCGTCCGAGAGCGTGAGACTGGCAAACAACGGGTCCTTGTCGAGGATGAAATCAGCGACCGTGCCGCGATCGAACAGGTCGATCTGCTTCAGGCCGGCGACCTGTTGCGCCCGCTGGAACAGGAAGAACAGTTGTGTGGCCAGCGCATAGCGCCGCTGGTCTTCGTAGAAACGCGCCAGGAATGGATTCGAATCCGGGTCCTCGAGCAGCAAACTCTTGCCCACTTGTTCCGACAGCCGCCGCGCCAGGCTTGTCTTGCCGGCGCCGATCGGTCCTTCGACAACGATGTAGCGATATTTATCAGGCAACATCGGCTCTGTTCACTCCGTTGCAACTCACCCGCGTCAGCAATTCGTGCACCGGCCCGCGCCCCGGCACCATGACCCCGTGAGCAATCTCGGCAAGCGGCACGAGCACAAAGGCACGCTCGTGCAACCGCGGGTGCGGCAGCTTCAGTCCGTGCTCATCGAGGACCTCTTCTCCATAAAGCAGCAGGTCGAGATCGAGGGTGCGCGGCGCATTGCGCTTCGCGCGCCGGCGCCCGTGGCGACGCTCGATGGCAAGAAGCGCAGCGAGCAGCGCCTGTGGCTTAAGCGTGGTCTGTACCGACGCGACCGCGTTGATGAAATCGGGTTGTTCGAGATCACCGACCGGGAATGTGCGGTACAAAGACGAGCGCGCGGTTACCCGGGTGCCGGGGATCGATCCCAGTTCCACGAGCGCCTGCCTCACCTGTACCAGGGGATCGGCGAGATTGCTGCCCAAACCGATAAAGGCAACGGTCGCCGGTTCATTCCCGGGCATCAGAATTCCGCCGGCACAGGAACAGGAATGCTGTCCGGAGGGCTGCCGCCGCCGCGCCTGTGACGCCGCCGGCGCCGGCGCGGAGTGTGGTCGGGGAGCAGCATCTGCTTACGCGTCTCTTCGTCGGCATTTTGAAACGTTCCCCACCACTCGGCGACTTCCGCATCCACTTCGCCGCTGTCGCAGCGAAGCACCAGAAAATCGTAGCCGGCGCGAAAGCGCGGGTGGGCGAGCACGCTGTAGGGCCGTCGGCCGGAACGGCCAAGAAAACGCGGCTGCAAGGCCCAGATCTCCTTCATGTCGGTTCCGAAGCGGCGCGGGATCGACAGTTTCTCCGCCTGCACATGGATCACGTGATCCATCGCCTTGAACAATGCCGGCATCGGATTGAGGCCTTCTTCCCGAGCCAGCTTCCACGCCGCCAGCACTTCGTGCCACAACAGCGCCGCAAACAGGAAACCGGGAGCCACCGGCTTGTCGCCGCGTATGCGTTCGTCAGTCCGCTGCAGCGCCATCATCACGAAGCGCTCGCCCATCGGTTGCTCGAGGATCACGTCGAGCATCGGCAACAGGCCGTGATGCAGGCCCTCGTGGCGAAGCTGCAGAAGGCAGGCCGTGGCGTGGCCGGAGAAAAGCAGTTTCATCATTTCCTCGAACAGCCTCGAGGAGGGCACGTTGGCTAGCAGCGGCGCCAGTTTCCTGATTGGCTCGCGGGTCCTGGCCTCGATCTTCAGTCCGAGTTTGGCGGCAAGCCGCACCGCGCGCAGCAGGCGCACGGGGTCCTCGCGGTAACGCTGTTCAGGATCGCCGATCATCCGCAGCCGCCGGGCCTTGAGATCGTCCAGGCCGCCGCAGAAGTCGTGAATTTCTTCGCTGGTCGGATCATAGAACAGCGCGTTGATGGTGAAGTCCCGGCGGGTCGCGTCCTCCTCCTGGCTGCCGAATACGTTGTCTCGCAGGATGCGCCCGTGCTCATCGGACACCTGTTCATCGGGGGCGTTGCCCTGCCTGGCGCGGAAGGTGGAAACCTCCACTGTGTCATTGCCGAACATGACGTGCACCAGCCGGAAACGCCGGCCGATGATCCGCGAGCGCCGGAACGCGCTACGTATTTGCTCGGGCGTAGCACTGGTGGCAACGTCGAAATCCTTGGGCTTGAGTCCGAGCAGCAGGTCGCGCACCGCGCCGCCGACGACATAGGCCGCGAAACCTTTCTCCTGCAAGGTACTGATGACGCGGCGTGCACTGGAACTGATACCGTCGCGGGAAACGCCATGTTTGCTGCGCGGAACGACCTGAGGCTCTGCGGCGTGTGATGACCGGCCGGTGAAAACCCGACGAAGCAGTTTCCGAATCATCAAGTATCGGCGGATGTTGGTGCTGCGTAAAAGCGGCGATTATACATGCGGCATGTGCCCTTAAGACCGGCAGGGTCGAAGGAGCCGTTCTCGACCCGCTGCCAACGCGTGGTCGACGGAAACCGGGACGCTGCCCACGGCCAGGCTTGCGAGTATGCTGGCGCCGGCGACAAATATTCAGTGAGACGCGACCGAGCACACCTCGCGTTTACCTGAGGCTGATCACGCGCCAGTCGTGCGCGAGCGCGTGTTCCTTGAGTGTTTCGTCGGGATCCACCGCGACCGGGTGGCTGACGATCGAGAGCAGCGGCAGATCATTGAGCGAGTCGCTGTAAAACCAGCTCTCCTCAAGCACGTCCCAGGAAAGGCCGTGCTCGGCCATCCAGCTCTTGAGCCTCGTCACCTTGCCCTCGCGGAAGGACGGAATTCCCTTCACCCTGCCGGTAAACTCACCGTCCACTTCTTCCGGCTCGGTGGCAATCAGGCTCTCGATGCCAAACGCGCGTGCAATTGGCCAGGTAACGAAGCTGTTCGTCGCAGTGATGATGGCCCGCGCATCCTCGTGATGACTTTCCACCAGATCACGCGCTTTCTGGGTAATCATCGGGACGATCTTGTCGCGCATGAACTCGACGTGCCATTCATCGAGCTGCTTTCTCGGATGACGCGAAAGCGGCTTCAATTGAAAATCGAGAAACTCGTGGATGTCGAGCGTGCCGGCCTTGTAAGCCTCGTAAAATTTGTGATTGCGCGCCGCGTGCACCTCGCTGTCGAGCGCGCCTTTCTCGATCAGGAACTGCGCCCACTCGAAGTCGCTGTCGCCGGCCAGCAGGGTGTTGTCCAGATCAAACAAAGCGAGCCGCATGGGGGAATTGCAAAGGGGTAGGAGAGGTCGTGAAGAAGCGCTGGAAGTATAGCGCAAAAGCCCGCGGAGACCGAGATTTCCAGCCCGTTCAGCGGTCAGATTTCAGGCGACGAATTTCGACTGCCGTCACCCCTGGACTGCAGCAGTTCGCGCAGCAGCGGCAGGGTGATCGGTCGCTTTGTTTCCAGCGAGTAGCGGTCCAGCGCGTCAAGCACTGTCATCAGAGACGGCAGATCGCGCTTCAGGTGGCGCAGCAGATACTCGACGATTTCGTCGCGAAGATCGAAAGCGCGGGCGGCCGCATGTCGCTTGAGCGCAGTGCGCTTGTCCTCGTCGGAAAGCGCATGTACCTGGAATACCAGCCCCCATCCCAGCCGAGTCAGCAGATCCGCCCTGAGTTGCAGCCGTGCCGGCGCCACGTTACCCGCTGCAAGCACCAAACCCTGGGCTTCACGCAACGCGTTATACCAGTGGAAAAATTCAAGCTGTGCCTTCGCGTCCAGGGTTTCGACATCGTCCACTGCGAGCAGCTGCAATCTCGAATTCCGCGCCGGCAGCCGCGCGCCCACCGGTACGTATTGGGCAAAGATCCCACGTGAGGCCACTTCCGCCACTGCAGCCTGCATTTTATGCGAGCGGCCGCAACCGCGCTCACCCCAGCGTTAAATCAAACGGCCGGTGGAGTGGTCCGTGGCAAGTGAGCGTAACGCGGATACGGCTTCGACATTCCGCCCCGGGAAGAAGTTGTCGAGCGCCGGCACCGCGGATGGGGTCAGTCCGAGAGCCAACTGCCTCATCAGGATTTGTCGAGACCGCTTCCCGGGTACTGCGCGCGCAGACGCCGCAAGCCCACCGACAAGGCCGCACTCCCAGGCAACACCAGTGGCACGTTAAGGTATCCGGACAACTGCCCTTTTACCGGCAGCGCAAAAATCACCGCCACAGGATACAACCCGATGTGATTGCCGACCAATGAAGGCATCCCCACGAATGCCTCGGACAACTGTCCCATGCCGAACACGGTCCGCACGCCGACCAGGCCGAAGATGTCTGCCAACTGAATCATCCCGCCAAGCGTAACGAAGAGCCGCCCGGCTGCATCCGCAGCGCCCCTGTACCAGACGAAACGCGCACGGAAGATATTATCCATTTGGAGTAAAATTCGCGGCGCATCATGCTCCGCAATGGGTCGGCATTTTGACCGCCACTCTATCTCGAAGAACCCGCCAACTCAACTTGAAAACCGAACGCCCCTCCTCCGTCTCCCTTTCCTATCGTGACGCCGGTGTGGACATCGATGCCGGCGACCAGCTGGTCGAAAACATCAAGCCCTACGCCAGGCGCACGCTGAGAGACGGCGTGCTCGCCGGCATCGGTGGCTTTGGCGCGCTGTTCGAGGTGCCCAAAGGGTACCGGGAGCCGGTGCTGGTATCCGGCACCGATGGCGTGGGCACCAAGCTCAAGCTGGCTTACCACCTGAACCGCCATGACACCATCGGCATCGACTTGGTGGCGATGAGCGTCAACGACATCCTCGTGCAGGGTGCCGAGCCGCTTTTCTTCCTCGACTACTTTGCCTGCGGCAAGCTCGCAGTGGAAACCGCGACACAAGTGGTAAAGGGCATCGCGGCCGGTTGCGAGCAGGCCGGGTGCGCGTTGATTGGCGGGGAGACGGCGGAAATGCCGGGCATGTATCCGGCGGGCGAATACGACCTCGCCGGTTTCGCGGTCGGCGTGGTGGAAAAGTCAGGCATCATCGATGGTGCCGGCATCGTTGCGGGCGACGTGGTTCTCGGGCTGGCCAGCAGCGGTGCCCACTCTAACGGTTACTCACTGATTCGAAAGATCGTCGATGTGTCCGGCGCGGACCTGTCATCCGAATTCGACGGCAGGACGTTGGGGGAAGCGTTGCTCGCGCCGACGCGCATTTACGCGCGGGCGGTGCAATCGGCAATGCGCGCGGTGCGCATCAAGGGTCTTGCGCACATCACCGGCGGCGGCCTGCTGGAGAACATGCCGCGCGTGCTGCCGTCGAACGTAATGGCGGTTCTGGCGAAGAGCGCGTGGCCGCGGCCGCAACTGTTCGCATGGCTGCAAAGAAACGGCAACGTCGCCGAGGCGGAAATGCACCGAGTGTTCAACTGCGGTATCGGCATGGTGGCGATCGTTGCCGCGGACGATGCCGGGCGGGCGATTCAAGCATTCGAACGCGAAGGAGAAAAAGTCTTTCGCATCGGCGAGATCCGCTCCCGTACGGGCGGCGAAGCGCAGACGGTGGTGCTGTAGCCAGACAGGATGAAGCGCATTGTTATCCTGATCTCCGGCCGCGGCAGCAACCTGCGGTCGATCCTGCAAGCAAAACTCGACGCACACATTGCCGCGGTGGTCAGCAGCAACCCCGCGGCAGCGGGTATCGATATCGCACGCGGCTTCGGCGTGGACACTGCGGTGATCGATCACCGGGCGTTCCCGGATCGCGCGAGCTTCGATGCCGCGCTCGCCGACAAAGTGGAATCGTACCGTCCCGACCTGCTGGTGCTGGCGGGATTCATGCGCATTCTTACCGAGGGTTTCATCAGGCGCTTTAGCGGCCGGATCATGAACATCCATCCATCCCTGCTCCCCGCGTTTGCGGGGGTGGACACGCACCGGCGCGCATTGCAGGAAGGCGTCAGAATTCACGGCTGCACCGTCCACTTCGTCACCACCGAGCTCGATCATGGTCCGATCATCGCGCAGGCCGCGGTACCAGTGCTGACCGGCGATGACGAGGAACGCCTCGCTGCGCGCGTACTCGAACAGGAACACCGCATCTACCCGCAGGCAATCCGCTGGTTCCTCGAAGGCAAGCTCAAACTGGAAGGCAACCGCGTCGCGGTGAATGCGGGCCGTAGCACTGCGGGCGCAATGATCTGCCCATGAAAACGATGAAACACCTGACTTTCCTGGTTCTGCTTCTGCACGCCGCCACGTCGGCGGCCGCACAGCCGCCGCAAAAGGTGCAGATCGACTTTTCAGTGACTTCCGGTTCGATGCAATTGGGCGAAGGCCATGATTCTCTCGAGCACGATGGCAAGAAATACTCCGTGGTCAGCGAGACCAGTACGGTTGGCGTGGCCGCGCTTTTCTACAAGCTCAACATCCGACGCGAAAGCCGGGGTTCGCTCACGGCCAGCGGACTGCGGCCGATTCAATACGAAGAGAATAACAGCCGCAAACCCAGGCGCCTCGCCGATTTCGACTGGGATGCCAGGAAGCTCAAGCTCACCGACGGCGACAAGATTGAAATCGTGCCGCTGAGCGCCAACACCTTCGACCCGACCAGCCTGCCCTACGCCTTTGCGTTTGCCCAGTCGAAAGAGGAAAGCATCAAGGTATTCGTCGCCGACGGCAGGCGTCTGGCTGACTACGAGTATAGGATCGTCGGCAAGGAGACACTCCAAACCCCCCTCGGTGAACTGGAAACTCTGCACTTCCAGAAAGTACGGGAGGCCGATGACAAGCGCGGCCTCGAATTCTGGCTTTCCGTGGACCGCTACTTCCTTCCTGTCAAGATTCGCTACGTGGAAAAGAACGGCACCGTGGTGGATTCCACCATCACCAGCATCACTTTCCAATAGATGCAACCAACGGCGGCGTTGATCAAGGCGGCCACCGCGGCCGTGGATGCGGTATTGCCGCTGGCGCACCCGGCGGATGCGGTCCTGCGCAATTTTTTCAGCGCCAATCGCGAACTCGGCAACCACCACCGCGCTTTCGTTGCAGAAACGGTATTCACTGTGCTTCGCCACAAGCGGCTGCTCGAGACCATGATCGCGCACGCCACCCCACGCAAGCTGGTGTTGGGTTCGTTGCTCAAGCTGCAAGGCTGCAGCCTCGGTCAACTCGAGCCCCTGCTCAAGAACGATGATCGCGACTGGGCGGTTCATCTGAGGTCGGCCGATATCGAATCGCTGCCGCCGGCGGTCAGGCTGAGCCTACCCGACTGGCTGTACGAGCGCCTGGTCGAGGAGTATGCGGAGCAGGAAGCGCTCGCCTTCGGCCGCGCGATGCTCAACTCCGCTGCGCTGGACCTGCGGGTCAATACGCTGCTCGCGCATCGGGACCAGGTGCTCGAGGAACTGCGCGCCAGCGGGTTCGCAGCCGAGCCGACGCGCTGGTCTCCCATCGGCATCCGCCTTGCCGGCAAACCCGCAATCAACCGCCACCCTGCATTCACGCGCGGGGCGGTTGAGGTTCAGGACGAGGGAAGCCAGTTGCTCGGGTACCTCGTCGCGCCGAAGCGGCGCGAAATGGTCGTGGATTTCTGTGCCGGGGCGGGCGGGAAGACCCTTATGATGGGCGCCCAGATGCAGTCGGCGGGGCGGCTCTACGCATTCGACGTTTCGGAGAAGCGGCTGAACAATCTCAAACCGCGGCTCAAGCGTTCCGGGCTTTCCAACGTGCACCCGCAGCTGATCCAGGGCGAGAATGACATCAAGGTGAAACGCCTCGCTGCCAAAATCGACCGCGTGCTGGTTGATGTGCCCTGCAGCGGGCTCGGTACGCTGCGGCGCAATCCCGACCTCAAATGGCGCCAGTCGCCCATGTCGCTGACGGAACTCCGCGCCAAGCAGCGGGCGATCCTTGGTGGCGCGGCGACACTGCTCAAACCCGGCGGGCGCCTGGTTTACGCGACCTGCAGCGTGCTGAGGGATGAGAACCAGGCCGTCATCGAGCAGTTCCTCGGCACCCATGCCGACTTCCAGGTGGTGAGCTGCCAAGACGTTCTGGACGAGCAGCGGATCGCGCTCGCAAGCGGCACATTTCTGGAACTGCGACCGCACAAGCACGACACCGATGCTTTTTTCGCCGCCGTGCTGGAGCGCAGTTCCCGCCCGAAATGAAGCGCGCGTGTCCGATCAGGCTTTTTGGACTCCTGCTCCTGATGCTTGTGCTGGCACAGCCGGCCCGCGCATTGGAAGCATCCGATATTGTTCCCGGAACCGGCACCATCGAGTATGCCTTTAGCCCTGGCGAAGATGCCGCGGTGCTGATCGTGCGTGCGATCGACGGCGCGCGCGCCCAGGTCCTGGTCCAAGTGTTCAGCTTCACGCACAGGGGGATTGCCGCCGCGCTAATTCGCGCGAAAAACCGCGGCTTGGACGTACAGGTCATCGCCGATCCCGGGCAGATCGACCTCATCGACCACAACGTGATTCCGCAACTGGATGAAGCGGGGATACCCGTATACACCGACGCCGAGCACGCTGCCGCCCACAACAAGGTCATGGTGATCGATGCCGGCACCAGTGCACCCGCGCTGATCACCGGCAGCTTCAATTTCACCCACGCCGCCCAGTTCCGCAATGCCGAGAATCTTCTGGTACTGCGCGCAAATCATGAACTCACGCGCGCTTACCTTGACAATTGGATGCGCCACCACAAGCACTCCACCCGGTTTCGCCGCGGCAACGGGAAGTGACATAGAATCCCGCTGGAGATCGTGATGAAAAATCAGTCCGAAATCAGTCGCCTGCTGACCGGTTTATTCGAGGACCTGCAACAGGGCGTGATCCTCTGGCAGGTCGTCGTCATCACATTGTCGCTGCTGGCCGCCTGGCATCTCGCCCGCAAGTTGCGCAGCCGACTGCGATCCGCAGCCGCTACCGACCTCGAAGGCACCCAGAGAATAAGCGTCGGCGGGATGAACCGTGAGGTCTTCCCGGTAACGGCGCTGATTATCCTTCTCGCCGGGCGCTGGATACTTCACTACTTTCAGCCGGTGCACCTGCTCAATGTCGCCATTCCCCTGGTGCTGGCGATGGTGATCATTCGCGGCGTGGTCTACCTGCTCAGGCGTACGTTCAATCCCGGAGGAGCGCTACGCTCCTGGGAAATGGGTGTCACCTGGATCGTCTGGTTAGGAGTGGCGCTTTACCTGACCGGGATGCTTCCGCAGATCGGAGGATTCCTCGAAGACACTTCCTTCCGCGTCGGCAGCCAGCGTGTCTCACTTGCAATGGTGTTTACGGCGCTGCTGACAGTCGTGCTCACGCTGCTCGCCGCGCTCTGGATCGGGCGCATGATCGAGACGCGCATCATGACCCTGCAACACCTCGAGATCAATCTGCGGTTCGCGTTCGCCAAGATCATCCGCAGTGTCCTGGTGGTTACCGCAGTCCTCATTGCGCTGCCGATTGTCGGCATCGACATTACGGTGTTGTCGCTGTTCGGCGGTGCGGTGGGTGTGGGCATCGGCTTCGGTCTGCAGAAAGTCGCGGCTAATTACATCAGCGGTTTCACCATCCTGCTCGACCGCTCGGTGAGTCCGGGCGATCTGGTCACGATCGAAGGTTTCTACGGCGAGGTAACCAAACTCACCTCGCGCTGTATCGTGGTGCGCGGCCAGGACGGTACCGAGGCGATCATTCCAAACGAGAAGGACATCACAACGACGGTGATCAATCATTCCTCCTCCAACCGCCGGGTGCTGATGCGCGTCCCGGTCCAGGTCAGCTACAGCAGCAACCTGGAAACCGCCATGAAACTGATGCTGGAAGTGGCCCGCTCCCATCCGCGGGTACTCAAAGAGCCTGCGCCAGCCGCGCTGCTGGCTTCTTTCGCGGACGACGGCATCAACCTGGAACTCATGGCCTGGCTCGAGGATCCCGAGCGCGGGAAGCTGAACCTGCAGTCGGACCTGAACCTCGCGCTGTATAGGACCTTTGTCGCTAACGGAATCGAGTTCCCCTTCCCGCAGCGGGACGTCCGCATCGTCGGGACGGTTCAAACTGCAGTAAGGTAAGCTCAGGTACCCGTCATTTAGCTGCACTTTCGCTACATTTCGACGAAATTAGGCGAGTTTTTACGACGAAAGATCGTCGATCTGCCGCTGGTTCCGTCGGCGCGTTACAAATTGTGGCTTGCGGAGCGCGGCGGTTACTGTAAAATCAACGCTATCTTGATGATTATTTGAGGTTAACTGCATGAATCTGAACAGGTTTGCCGACCTGCCCAGCTGGGCTGGCGGGCTGATCGACCTCCCGTGGTGGGGTTACGCGGTCGTGGCGCTCGGTCTGACCCACATCACCATCGCGTCGGTGACCATTTACCTCCACCGGCACTCGGCGCATCGTGCACTGGACCTTCACCCTGTAGTCGCGCATTTTTTCCGCCTGTGGTTGTGGTTAACCACGGGCATGTCCACCAAGGCGTGGACTGCAATTCACCGGAAGCATCACGCCAAAGTCGAAACCGAGGAAGATCCGCATAGTCCGCAAGTGCTTACTCTAAAGAAGGTTCTGCTTGAGGGCGGTGAGCTTTATCGTAAGGAAGCAAAGATTCAGGAGACTTTGGACAAGTACGGGCACGGTACCCCAGAGGACTGGATTGAGCGCAATATCTATGCTCCCCGCGACCAAAGCGGTGTGGTGCTGATGCTGATCGCCAACATCTTGTTGTTCGGGCCGATCGGCCTGACCATCTGGGCGGTGCAGATGCTTTGGATTCCGGTCACCGCCGCAGGTGTGATCAACGGCGTCGGCCACTACTACGGTTACCGCAATTTCCAGGTGGAAGACGCCAGCACCAATATCGTGCCTTGGGGCATCCTGATCGGTGGCGAGGAATTGCATAACAATCACCATGCCTATGCCTCGTCCGCGCGGCTGTCCAACAAGTGGTACGAGTTTGACATCGGTTGGCTGTACATCCGCCTCATGGAGATCGTCGGTCTGGCGGAGGTCAAGAAACTCGCCTCGACCGTGAGGATCACCACCGCCAAGGCTAGGTGCGACCTGCAGACCCTGCAGGCAGTCATCACTCATCGTTACGACGTGTTGGCGCGCTTCACCCGGCTGGTGAAGGCCACCTGCGCCGACGAACTGCGCAAAATTCGCGAGCGCAGACCTGGCCACACCATTGATCTGCAGAGCGTCAAGCGCTGGCTGCATCTCGACGCCAAGCTGGTTCCTGCCAAGGAGAAGGCCGAACTGGAAAAAGTGCTAAAAACCAGCAAGGTTCTCGACACTGTTTACACGATGCGCCAGGAACTGGTCATGCTTTGGCAACGCTCGACCGCGACCAAGGAACAGTTGCTGTCGCAACTCGAGGACTGGTGCCATCGCGCCGAAAGAAGCGGCATTGCACCCCTACGAGAGTTCTCCCTGACGCTGCGCCGTTACGTGTAAGGATCACCAGACGAAAAAAAGCCCGCGCAAGCGGGCATTTTTTTATTCCTGCAAACAAGGGCGGGCTACTTAAGCTTCGTTTCCTTGTAGAGGACGTGTTTGCGCGCAACCGGATCGAATTTTTTCATTTCAATCTTGTCCGGCGTGGTACGCTTATTCTTGGTAGTGGTGTAGAAGTGTCCGGTGCCGGCGGACGATTCAAGCTTGATCTTTTCTCGCATATTGTCTGTTCTCCTGCCTCAAATCTTGTCGCCGCGGGCGCGCATTTCCGCCAGCACCAAGTCGATGCCTTTTTTGTCGATAGTGCGCAAGCCAGCCTGGCTCAAACGCAGGCTCACCCAGCGGTTCTCGCTCTCGACCCAGAGGCGGCGATACTGCAGGTTGGGCAGGAAGCGGCGCTTGGTCTTATTGTTGGCGTGGGAGACATGGTTGCCGCCCATCGGCTTTTTGCCGGTAACTTGACAGACTCTCGCCATGACGGCTTCTCCAGCTTCGATTCCGGGTGAGGCTGCCAACGGCAGCTTCGTTAAATTCCAAAGAGCGCGCTTTATAGCACATTTCGCGCAGCCTGCTCAACTTCCCGAGCATTCGGTCGGCTAGAGCAACCCGCGTTCAGCAAAAGACAGGGCCGCGCCGCGCCCGATGATGAAATGATCAAGCACGCGGACATCCACCAAAGCCAGCGCCTGCTTGAGCGCCTGGGTAAGAGTTTCGTCTGCGTGGCTCGGCTCCGCAACGCCGGATGGGTGGTTATGCGCGAAGATCACAGCGGCTGCATTGTGATGCAGCGCCCGTCTAACCACCTCGCGGGGGAAGACGCTGGTCTGCGTCAGCGTCCCGGAGAACAACTCCTCGACCTCGATGACCCGGTTTTGGGCGTCGAGAAACAGACCCACGAAGACTTCCACCGGTCGATTTTGAATTTGCAGCCGCAGAAAATCCCGCACGGCCTTGGGCGAACTAAGGTTAATTCCACCCTTCATGTCCTCGGCGAGCGCGCGCCGTGCCATTTCTATCGCGGCCTGCAAATGCACGTACTTGGCATTTCCCAGACCGGAGACGGAACAGAAATCATCGCGGCTAGCCGCCACCAATTCTCCCAGGGAGCCAAATCTCGCAAGCAACGCACGCGCAAGGTCCACCGCGCTCTTGCCCTTCACTCCCGTGCGCAGGAAGATCGCCAGCAACTCGGCGTCGGAAACGCTGCTTGGCCCTTTGGCCAGCAACTTCTCCCGGGGTCTGTCATCTTTGGGCCAGTCGGTGATCGCCATTTACCGCTCCGTCAGTACTTTTGCATTTGCCAACAACAGTTTACACTGCCGATGCGGAAAGTCCGGTAGGCTATGGAAATGATCGAACTCGGCAATAAGCGGATCCTCCTGGGGATCACCGGCGGCATCGCCGCCTATAAGTCCGCGGAGCTGGTGCGCGAACTGCAGCGGCAAGGCGCTGACGTCCAAGTCATCATGACCGAGTCGGCGTGCCGGTTCGTGACCCCGGTGACCATGCAGGCACTTTCAGGCAAGCCGGTGTTCACCGATATGTGGGACGGCCGGGTGCCAAACAGCATGCCGCATATAGAGTTGTCGCGCGACCGCGACATCATCGTGGTCGCTCCTGCAACTGCCGGCTTCATCGCCAAACTCGTGCACGGTACGGCAAACGACTTGCTGTCCACGCTATGCCTGGCGCGGGAGTGCCCGCTGATGGTGGCGCCGGCGATGAATCGGCACATGTGGGAAAACCCCGCTACCCAGCGCAACATCGCCCAGCTGCACCAGGATGGCATCGTCGTGCTCGGCCCCGATTCCGGCGACCAGGCCTGCGGGGAAACAGGGATGGGGCGCATGCTCGAACCGGCGGATCTTGCCCGCTCGATCGCCGCTTGGTTCCAACCCAAGTTGCTGGCGGGCACGCAGGTGCTGATCACCGCCGGGCCGACCTTCGAACCAATCGATCCGGTGCGCGGCATAACCAATCGCAGTTCAGGAAAAATGGGCTATGCGGTTACGCGTGCCGCACTGGAGGCCGGTGCGCGGGTCACGCTGATCTCGGGGCCGGTATCGCTCGAGGCACCGTCATCCGCGCAATTGGTCCGCGTCGAGACGGCACGGCAAATGCTGGACGCCGTCAACGCGTATGTCGGCAACTGCGACATTTTCATCGGTGTCGCGGCGGTGGCCGATTATCACGTCGGCAATCGCAAACAACAGAAGATCAAGAAAGACAGCGGAGTCCAGACGCTGGAGCTTGCGCCCAATCCGGACATCATCGAAACGGTTGCCCGGCGTCCCAACCCGCCGTTCTGTGTCGGCTTCGCCGCGGAGAGCGAAAAACTTGAGCAGAACGCGGAAGCCAAACGCCGCCGCAAGAAGCTGCCATTGCTCGCGGCGAATCTCGCACCGGCTGCAATCGGCGCCGACGACAACGAACTGGTGTTGCTCGACGACGATGGCGCTCACCGGCTGGCGCGCGCATCCAAACTCGAGCTGGCACGCGCCCTGATTCGCCATATCGCCAAAATCTACCGCCCGCGCAAGACTCCGGTCACGGCTTAGGCGCCTCGCCACAACAGCAAGAAAGTTTCATGCGCACCATCGACGTCCGGATTCTCGACGCGCGCCTGCGCGAACAGCTTCCCGCTTACGCAACTGCCGGATCCGCCGGGCTCGACCTGCGCGCCTGCATCGAGGTGCCGATCGAGTTCAAACCGGGGCAGACCGAGTTGATCGCCTCGGGCCTGGCAATCCATCTGGATGATCCGGGGCTCGCCGCGGTAGTGCTGCCGCGCTCGGGACTCGGCCACAGACACGGCATCGTACTCGGCAATCTCGTCGGCCTGATCGATTCCGACTATCAGGGACAGATTTTCGTTTCGGTGTGGAATCGTGGATCGAGTGTCTTTACTCTCAACCCGATGGAGCGCATCGCGCAACTGGTGGTAGTACCGGTGGCGCAGGTGAATTTCAACGTCGTGGAACAGTTCGCAGCGAGCACACGCGGAGCCGGCGGTTTCGGCAGTACCGGCAAGCACTGACCCGGCGCACGGCGACGGCAGCCGACTCATTCTGTACGCAGGCTGCCGATGCTGAATGGCGGTTGAACATCGGGCGCCTCGGGCGGAACCCAGGTAACGCCAGCCGTCTCGGCCCAGCGCGCGAGATCGCCGGCGGCTAACGCCCGCTCGATGGCGCGACTGGCCGCCGCGAGCGTGGCGGCCTCACTTTCCAACCCCACGAAGCCGAGGTTGATGCGCAGAGGATGCAGGTATCCTGCTCGCGTCAGGCGTGTGCCAGGGTGGGCAAGTCGGTAGGCGTCGTACTTGTTCAATGGCGTGAGCGTCGCATCGAATCGCCCGGCCTCCATCTCGGTAAGCAGGTCGTCGAGCTGTGACAGCGTCACCAGCCCCTTCTGCAGCACGCCGTTTCGATACAGGAGCAGCGCCGAGCCGGCGACGGTGCCTGTGATCGCCCCGATGCGCAGCCCCTGCAGATCGGCGAGCGAATCCACTCGCATCCCCGGTTCGCGCGTCACGACACCCATTGCCATTGCGTAGTAGGCCCGCGCGGCTGCCAGTCTGCCGAGCGGGACGAACGGCCGCTCGCGCCGCGGCCTGGCACCATCGTGGTCTGGCGCGCGCGCGCTCGGACGGCTGGCTTGGCCCAGATCGGCCGCGAACAACGCGTAGCCCGACGCCAGCTCGCACACTCCGGAGGAAAGCATCGCGTTCACTTCCTGCGCCAGACTGGTTTCGCGCTCGTACTGGGAATCGAAGAACACGACATCGAGCGGCCGACCCAGCTCGGCTGCGATCGCCCGCGCCACCTCGACCTCCAGCCCAAGCGCCTCGCCTGCGGCACGGTAGGACAGCGGCATGTTGCCCGCTGCCATGCAGACCCTGAGCGGCGAGGAATCGGCCGCCGGCGCGGACGCGGCGCCGAGAAATGCGCAAAGTACCGCGCCGCAAAGCTGCCGCAGCCGTTGCCGCAGAATCGCCATCGGTGCAGTTACGGCGGCGTGCCGCGGCTGCTGACGTAGGTCCACAGCCAGCGCAGCTGCTCGCTGGAGAGCGCATCGCGAAACGACGGCATGTTGCCCTTGCCATCGGTCACCGACGTGAAAAAACGTTCCGGCTGGTCGGTGGGGAATTTCCGCACGTCGTAAACCGTGACCCCGGAATTGACCATGTTTCGGCCGTGGCACTGCGCACAGGTACGGTGGAACTGCGCCCGCCCGTTCTCGAAATCGGAAGCACCGGGACCCGTCGGCTGCGGCCCGGCGGTCTGCGCCGCCGAGGCACTCGAAAAAGAAACAAGAAGGACCGCCAGCCCAAGGCTGGCGGTCCGTGCAGCGATCCTTAAATGGGGCCGGATCGGTCTCGCCCTCATCTCACCGCTGGAGGGCAAACGTCCAGATCGAGCCCCCCGCCGGCACCGCTGCGAAGCGCTCGTCGCCGAGCAAGGCCCAGACGCCGCCGACGCCCGACACCACCGAAACGTACTGATTACCCTTGTGCTCCCAGGTAACTGGCAATCCGATGATTCCCGACCCGGTCTGAAACTGCCACAGTTGCACGCCGGTTTGCGCGTCGAAGGCCAGAAACTCGCCGGTCGGTGCCCCCGTGAACACCAGGCCGCCCGCCGTCGAGAGGGTGCCTGCGAGGCTGGGGATGCTCGGCCACGGAGCCTGCCATTTCGCCTTTCCGGTCATCGGCTCGATCGCCGACAAGTAGCCGTGTGGCTCGTTCTTCGGCATGCTGACGCCGCGGAATTCGATCCCAAGATACCACTCGCCCTGCTTGTACTCGGGCTTGGCGAGCTTGTACGGCCAACTCATGTTCAGAGTGTTGCCATAGGCAAGGCCGGTCGCCGGATTCCACGACATCGGATTCCAGTTCTTGCCGCCAATGACCGAGGGAAAGACCTCCTCGTCGCCACCGGCGCGTACCCTCTTGGTGACGTCCGACTCCACCGGTCTGCCGCTGGCCAGGTCAATGCGATCAGCCCAGTTAACCTTGATGTAGGGGTTGGCCGCGAGCAGCTCGCCGTTGGTTCGGTCCAGCACATAGAAGAAACCATTGCGATTGGCCTGGATCAGTGTCTTGCGCATGGCGCCGCCGATCTTCATGTCGACCAGCATGCCGGGATCGGTCGAGTCATAGTCGTAGGGATCGTTAGGCGAGAACTGGTAGTGCCAGACGATTTCACCGGTCTTTGGCCGGAAGGCGACCACCGAGCAGATGTACAGGTTGTCGCCCTTGCGCGCCTCGGCGTTCCACGGGCCGCCGTTGCCCGTGCCCCAGTACACCAAGTCGAGTTCCGCATCGTAGCTGCCCGTCAGCCAGGTCGGCGCGCCGCCCTTCAGTGCCGTGTCGCCGGGCCAGGTGTCGGCGCCCTTCTCGTTGCCGGCTGCAGTGGTGTAGGTGCGCCAGAGCTGCCTGCCGGTGGCGGGATCCCAGCCGTCGATGAAGCCGCGCGTACCGTACTCGCCGCCGGCGATGCCAGTCATCAGGACGCCGTTGGCGACGATCGGCGCGCCGGTCATGGCGTGGCCGAGCTTATAGTCAGCCGCCCTCGATTTCCAGACCTCCTTGCCGGTCTTGGCTTCGAGCGCAATCACGTGCGCATCCAGCGTGGTGCGGAACACCTTACCCTCGTAGACCGCAACGCCCCGGTTCAGCAGGCCGCAGCAGGCCATCCTGAACACGTCGGGCGCGAACTCCAGCGTCTGCTTCCAGATCTGCTTGCCAGTCAGTGCATCCACGGCCACTGTCGAGGTGTGAGTGGAGACGTACATAACACCCTGATGAATGACCGGCTGCGACTCCTGGCCCTGCGGGTTGTTCAGGCTGTAGGCCCACACCGGAACCAGCTTGGCGATATTGCCCGTGTTGATCGACGTGAGCGGGCTGTAGCGCTGATTGTTGTAGCCCATGCCGTACGTGAGCACGTCGCCCGCGGTCTGATGGTCCCTGCGCAAGTCATCGAGACTCTGCGCGGACACCGTGCCCGCCACCATCGCTGGGGCCAAGGCCAGTACCCATACCATCTCCATGAATCGCATCTTCCCCTCCCTTGTTTGTAAGTTATCGACGAAGCGCTTGCGGGATAATCCCTACCGCGAATCTATTCTCACCCAGCTCCGGGCCGGAAGTAAACAGCGCATACGTCGCCTCATACGCAACGCAGAGGTAAGGGGCCGGCATCCATCCGCAAACGCGCCGCGCCCAGGCGGGTATCGCCGTGCGGCGCTGACGCGGAGGGCTGGACGAGATCCTGGTTGCATGGTCAAACTCGATGTCCATGCGAACCCAATCCTTGTTTCACCTGTCGAAATCGCGATGAAGACTGTGAAACGCTTGATTTATGCCGCCGTGTTGATCGCCGTGTTCCTCGGTCTCAGCGGAAGCACGCTGGCCGATCCGCTGCTGACCTATTCGCTGCGGATCAAGAATCACGAAATCCGCGCGGAGGTCGCGAATACTGAGGAAAGCCGGCGCCAGGGACTGATGTTTCGCGACCGACTCGGCGACAACGGCGGGATGGTGTTCAGTTACCCAGAGGCCGGCGTCAACGCGATGTGGATGAGGAACACCCGGATTCCGTTGTCAGTCGCATTCATCGATCGCAAAGGCCGCATACTCAACATCGAGGACATGGAACCGTTCTCTGAGCAAGCGCACACCTCGGCGGGCGCGGCAGCGTACGCACTCGAGATGAACCGCGGCTGGTTCAGGAAGCGCGGCATAAAAACCGGCGACCGCGTCGAAGGCTTGCGGCGCCTGCCGCCGCCGCAATGAAAAACGCCCGGGCAAGAGCCCGGGCGTTGCGAGGGCATCGGCCGCAGTTCTTACATGCCAATGTGCGACTGTGCCGCCATGAAGAACAGCATCGGGATCGACAGCATGGTATTTACCCGTGAGGTTAGGAAGGCCACGCGGCGCGCCTTGTTCTTTTCCTGGTCGTTTGCCTGCACCAGGCCGAGAATTTTTTTCTGGTTCGGCCAGATCAGCGCCCACACATTGATCAACATGATGGTGCCGAGCCACGCACCCATGCCAATCTTTTCCCAACCGGCCTGGAAGGTGAACGCGGGTACGAAGTTGGCACCGAGCAGGGCCGCGCCAGCCAGCCAGGTCGCTACCGCGGCCCAGCGGAAGAACAGCAGTGCGCGCGGGGCAATGTGCTTGGTGATTCCGGCTGCGGAATTGTCGGCCTGCGCGGCCTTCATTGCCGCCACCTGAACGAAGTTGAAGTAATAAAGCAAACCGATCCACATTACACCGGCCACGATGTGGATCCAGCGATAAATTCCCGGAAGCATTTCCATGGCTCAACCCCCGATCAGTGACTTGACGACGTAATACAGGATGACGGTAAGGATCAGTCCGGCGATCACCGTCCCCCACAGCGAATCCAGCGGGTTCTTCATAGCTTGGTCCCCCTTTCAACGTACGCGACTCCGGCAGTGTAGGCGACGCCCTCGACGGGGGCAACAGCCGAACGTCTTGGGCGGCTAACCCCTTTCTACGTAAGGGGCACCGGAATGCAATCTCACTGAGCAGGCTGGGCGCCGAGGTCGCCAGACACGCGAGGCTATAATGCGAGCCGATAGCGCGTCAGTAACCCCGCGTGCAAACACCCCGTCAGCATTCCCGGCCTGCACCATTCCATGCTCATCACCGTCAATGACGCGCCTGCCGCCGCAGCAATCGTTTCCTTAGTCTGAAGCGGGGTCAGCGGCCAGCGTACAGATGATGAACCTCAAGCCCTACATCCCGCGTCCGATTCTTGCCCTGCTTGCGGTGCTCGGGGTTCTTCTCGCGATCGACTTGTATGCGTTGGGCGCCTATCGCAACTTGGAGCAAGCGGCCGACGAGCTGCGCACCCGCAGCGAGATGCTGGAAGCACTGCAACCGCTACCGGCAATCGTGCTGCAGATGCAATCCGGCATGCGCGGTTACCTGCTTACCGGCGACGAGTCCTTCCTCAGACGTTATCGGGCCGCCTCGGAAAGTTTTCCGGCCACGGTCGCGCACGCACTCGCGCTGGTCGGAAACGATCCAGCGCAACGCGCGCGCCTGGAGGAAGCCGCGAGGCTGACCGAGGAGTGGCTGGCCGCGTATCTGTCGCCGCTGGTGGTCAAGCGCAGCGCCAGCGAGGGCGCACGCAGCACCATGGCGGCCGTGCTTAACACGGTCAGGGAGGGCACGGGTGAGGCGCTCGCCGACCGCATTAACGCCCAGTTCGAGGAGATACAACGGGCCGAGGCGACGCGCGTGGCGGGGGCAGAGGGCCGGATGCAGGAAGAACTTGGGCGAGTCGCTCAGTGGATGCTGGCACGCGGGGCGGCGCTGTTGCTGGCGTTGGCGGCGCTCGCGCTGCTGCTTGGGCGAACGATCGAGCGGCTCGGGGGTCAGACCCGCGGCCGCGAGGTCGCCGAGCGCGCGGCGCGGCAAAGCGAGGCGGCGCGCCGTGCGATGGATGACACGTCCCCGCTGGGAATGTTTGTCGCCGACGCCGCCGGTTCCTGCACGCACGCCAACGCGGCATTTGCGCGCATTTCCGGATTGGCGCAGACGGCGCTGCACGCGCAGGGCTGGCAGTCCGCGCTGCATCCTGTTGACCGCAGCCGCGTTGTGTCTGCCTGGAACCAGGCGATCGCGCAGCACGCGGGATTCGCCTCCGAACACCGCTTCCTGCACCGCGGCGGCCGGGTAGTGTGGGTAACGATGAAAGCCGCCAGGATGAGTGATCGCGACCAGTTGATCGGTTTCATCTGCACCGTGGAGGACGTGACCGAACGGCGCGAGGCGGAGGAGGCGCTGCGCAAGAGCGAAGAGCGTCTGCACCTTGCCCTGGAGAGCTCTGGACTGGCTCTGTTCGACTGGCACCTGCCTTCGGGAGAAATTTTTCTGAGCCGGCGATGGGGAGCGATCGCAGACGACGTGCAGGAACCGGGCACGACCACTGCGCGGCGCCTGGGGGAATTGGTGCACCCGGAAGACCGGGAACGCCTGCGTGAAGCCTGCGTCGGCGCCTTCAAGGCAGTCACGCCTTCCTTCCACGCCGAATTCCGCATTCAAGTCCGCGACGGGCGGTGGAAGCGGGTCTACAGCCAGGGCCAGGTCACCGAGCGCGACAGAATTGGACGCGCGGTGCGGCTCACCGGCACCATCGGCGCGGATGAATAGCTCCGCCCGTTCGCGCCGGCCCCAACGGCGCATAAGCCGCCGCCGATTGGCGCGCCGGCGCGGAGGCTGGAATTGTTTGCCGACTGCAGGGAAAGTCCTCACTAGTCCTATGCCGGTTGGCTTCGCCGCAAACTCCCCCTATTATTCACTGTCGTAGCAGACGGCACCCACCATAGGTCGAGGAGATATGAGCATCCAGTTCCGCAGCAAGGACCTGTCACCGGTCGAAATCTCTTTTCTGAAGTGGCAGTACGGCTTCGAGGAGGAAGACGATCCGTTCGAGCGCTCGTTGTGGCATACGATACTGCACGCTTGGGAGGCCGACCGGCACGCCTTCGCGAGCAACTCCCCCAACCGACACCTGCCGCGCCTGGGTTCGGGCGAGGCCTATCCGCAGCAAGTGGCGCTCTATGTCACGTTCAAGTCCGAGCAGGGCGAATCTTTCTGGAATGAACTGATCAAACGCGCCGGCCTAGCCGATCGGCGCAAGGACAACGTGATTCCGCTTTCGGAGCGCCGCCGCCGAACCGGTTCAAGGGGCTGAACCGAAACCCGGTACAGGGTTGAACGTCAGAGACATTGCACGATCA
>JBQTIV010000121.1:0-2259 GCA_052387775.1 Betaproteobacteria bacterium | reverse complement strand
CGACGCAAAGGCGCGAAGACGCAAAGAGGATCGGCAGAAAAATAAAACGCCGGATTATGCACGGGCGCACGAGGACGGCATCATCGTCTGTCTCCCGGCAATTTATCTTGATTCCCTTTGCGTCTTTGCGCCTTTGCGTCAAAGGTCCTGATTTCATGGTTTCCAAACAGATCGACAGAGCTGGCGGAACACTGGCGGAAAATGTAATGCACTTCGCGCGCGTGCTGCGAGGGGCCGGTATTCCGGTCGGTCCCGATCGCGTCATCGACGCGCTGCGGGCCCTCGAAGTCACGGGCATCGAGCGCCGCGACGATTTCTACTGGACGCTGGCGAGCGTGTTCCTCGACCGCCGCGAACAGTTCGATCTTTACGACCAGGCCTTTCACATTTTCTGGCGCGACCCGCAGTTGCTGGAACGCGCAATGGCGCTGCTTCTGCCGAAGGTGCAGGGGCGCGGCCGCCCACCCGGGGGCGAACTGGCCGCTAACCGAGTGGCGGATGCGTTCGCACCGAAACCGGACAAGGACGCCGCAGAGCGCGGGCCGGCACCGTCTGAAATCGAGATCGACGCGACGTTCACCGCTTCCGACAGGGAATTGCTGCAGCGTGCCGATTTCGAGACCATGACGAGCGCGGAGCTATCACAGGCGAAAAGAATGATCGCGCAACTGAGATTGCCTATCCCCGAGATCGCCACCCGGCGGCTGAGGCCGGACTCGCGCGGCCGACTCGTAGACCTGCGTGCCACACTGCGCTCGAGCCTGCGGGGTAGCGCCGATGTCATCCAACTGCGCCGCCGCTCGCGGCTTCGCCGCCACCCGCCGCTAACGATCCTGTGCGACATCTCGGGCTCCATGAGCCGCTACGCACGCATGTTCCTGCATTTCCTGCACGCCATCACCAACGATCGCGATCGTGTTCACACTCTGGTATTCGGCACGCGGCTCACCAACATCACCCGTCACCTGCGTCATCGCGATGTGGACATCGCGTTGTTCGGCGTAGCGCAGTCCGTGGCGGACTGGTCGGGCGGCACGCGCATCGGCGCCAGCCTGAAGGAATTCAATCTGCGCTGGTCGCGCCGTCTGCTCGGCCAGAATGCCGTGATTTTGCTCATCAGCGACGGTCTTGACCGCGACCTCGGCCGGGATCTTTCCACGCAAATGGAACGTCTGCACAAGTCCTGCCGCAAGCTCATCTGGCTGAACCCGCTGCTGCGCTTCGAGGACTTCGAACCAAAGGCCGCCGGAGTGCGCCTGATGTTGCCCCACGTGGACGCCTTCCTCCCGGCACATAATGTCGAAAGCCTGGCAGACCTCGCGCGAACGCTTGCGCCGGCCCATCACGTCGATCAGAGACAAGCAGAATGGAAATGACCGGGGAGCAACTCATCCCGCTGCCACAGCAACGGGTGTGGGAGGCACTCAACGATCCCGGGATACTCAAGTCCTGCATACCCGGCTGCGAAACCATCGAGAAGGTCTCGGAGTTCGAATACAAAGTCGCAATAACCGCCGCGATCGGTCCGGTCAAGGCGAAATTCAACGGCAAGCTGCTGCTCTCCGATTTGAATCCGCCCCACTCTTATTCGCTTGCCTTCGAAGGCTCGGGTGGGGCCGCGGGCTTCGGCAAAGGCGCCGCCCAGGTGTCCCTGACCGCGGACGGAGACACCACGCTCCTGACGTACAAGGCCACCGCCTCGGTTGGCGGCAAGCTCGCGCAGATCGGTTCGCGCCTCATCGACGGCGTAGCAAAAAAGATGTCCGACGATTTCTTCACCCGCTTCAATCAGACCGTCGCGCCGGCACCCGTGGCGGCTGCACAAAGACCAGAAGCCCGCAAGCGCGTCGTCGCGGCCTGGGTCTGGGTGATCGGCGGCATTGTCCTCGCGCTGGTCATCCTGTACCTGCTCACGTAATCCGCCACGGCGGCCGTGCTGCGTCGGCAGCAGGAGGTGGCAAAGCCAGGTTTGGTCGGTGTCTCCCGATGAATTAGAATGCGGGCTTTTCCTGCGGGTATCCGCATCCGCCCGGTCAGAAACTCACATATCGACAAAGGGAGTACCAATGAACCAATTCGACATGAAAGGCCGCAGCGCCATCGTCACCGGCGGGGCTTCCGGTATCGGCCTGGCAATCGCAAAGCGGCTCGGGCAGTCGGGGGCCAACGTCGCTATTTGGGACATGAACGAGAAGACCCTCGCGCAGGCTGCAAAGAGTGTGGGTGCGCCAAAGACGCACACCGCGAAAGTGGAAGTCA
>JBQTIV010000120.1:0-6274 GCA_052387775.1 Betaproteobacteria bacterium | reverse complement strand
GCTTCAGCCAGCGCAGCGAAGACCATGCCTGGGCACGGGGCGTCATTGCTCACCTCGCCCGCAGCACGCGAGCCGTGGTTGATTCAGGTCAAGGCCGCCTGCCCGGCGTTTGTCATAGTTTTCCCTGGAAACGGGCAAGGGAGGCGTGGTACGCGTAGGTTCGGGCAATGACTTATCCATCCTCGGAACTGGTAATTGATCCGGTGCTGATTCGCAATTACGACGTCAGCGGCCCGCGCTATACGTCTTATCCGACCGCGGATCGCTTCGTCGAGGCCTTCGGCGAGGCCGAGTGCAGACACTGGATAGGCAGCCGCAACATTGGCGGCATCAAGCAACCGCTTTCGGTGTACGCGCATTTGCCGTTCTGCGACACCATCTGCTACTACTGCGGGTGCAACAAGGTGGTGACGAGGGATCACGGGCGCTCGACGAAGTATATCAAGTACCTCGCCAGGGAATTGGCGTTGCTGTCGCCATCGCTGGGAGCCGAACGCGCGATTTCCCAGATGCACTGGGGCGGGGGCACGCCGACGTTCCTTTCGCGCGGCGAAATGCGCGAATTGATGAGCGCTTTCGACGAGCAGTTCGAGCGCCGCCCCGACTTCGAATGTTCCATCGAGGTCGATCCGCGCAAGGTCGAGCCAGGCACGATGGGATTTCTCGCCGAGCTCGGCTTCAACCGCGTATCGATCGGTGTGCAGGATTTCGATCCCAACGTGCAGAAGGCGGTGCACCGGATACAGTCGGAAGAAGTTACCCGTCGCGTCATCGAAGAAGCGCGCGCGGCCGGCATGCGCTCCGTGAATCTTGACCTCATCTACGGCTTGCCGAAACAAACGCTGGACGGCTTCGGCGTCACGCTCGACAAGGTGCTCGCTCTGGATCCGGATCGCGTTGCACTGTACAGCTATGCGCACCTGCCGCGGATGTTCAAGCCGCAACGGAGCATCGTCGAGTCCGAACTGCCGTCGGCGGAGACCAGGCTGCAGATCCTCACGCTGGCGATCGGCCGCCTTACCCGCGCGGGACTTCTCTATATCGGCATGGACCATTTCGCCAAACCGGATGACGAGCTCGCGGTCGCGCAACGCCAGGGCCGCCTGCAGCGCAATTTCCAGGGCTACTCGACGCACCCCGAATGCGACATGCTTGGTGTCGGAGTATCTGCGATCGGCCGGATAGGCCCGACTTACTATCAGAACCTGAAGACTCTGGAGGGGTATTATGCGGCGCTCGACGCTGGGCGCCTGCCGGTGTGGCGCGGCATCGTGCTGACCAAGGACGATCTGCTCCGGCGCGCGGTCATTCAGGCGCTGGCCTGTCATTTCCGGCTTTCGATCGAGTCGATAGAGTCATCCTATCTGGTGGACTTCGCCAATTATTTTTCCGCCGAGATCGAGGACCTGCGGCGCCTGGAACAGGATGGGCTGGTCGAACTGCAGCCCGACTGGATCGTGGTGACGCCAAAGGGCAGGTTGCTGGTGCGCGTAGTATGCATGGTGTTCGATCGCTATCTCCGCGAACACCGGCAGCGCGAACGCTATTCCAGGGTAATTTAAAACGAACGTGACGCCCGAGACGACGCTGCTCGCGGTATTTCTTGCCGGACTGCTCGGTGGCGGGCATTGCGCCGGCATGTGCGGCGGTATTGTCGGTGCTTTGTCCTCGGGGACCGGTTCGCGTTTTCCCTTGCATCTGGCCTATAACGGCGGACGGATCGCGAGTTATTCGGCCGCCGGGGCGGTCGCCGGTGCGCTCGGCGGAATGGTGCTGTACTACGACGTCCTGCCGCTGCAACTCGCGCTCTATGTGCTGGCCAATCTGATGCTGATCCTGCTCGGCCTGTATCTCGCCGGATGGTCCTCGCTGGTGACCAGGCTCGAAGCGGCGGGACGCTGGCTATGGAGGGAGATCAGCCCGCTGACCAGAAGATTTCTGCCTGTAGATACGATGCCGCGAGCCTTTGCCGTCGGCACGCTCTGGGGCTGGTTGCCGTGCGGCTTGACCTACGGCGCGCTGGCGATTGCATTGGTGAGCGCAGGCGCGGCAAACGGGGCGCTGCTGATGCTCGCTTTTGGATTGGGCACACTACCCAATCTGCTACTGGCCGGATTGCTTCTGAGACGTGCTCGGTCCTGGTTTCAGGGTCGTGTAGTTCGCTGGGTTTCCGGTGGTCTGGTGCTCGGGTTCGGTATTGCAGGGCTGGCCAATGCGGCGCAGTTGGCGGATCAGATCCGCCGCGGCGTGCTCTGTCTCGTCTGAACGACGGCGTCTTTCGGCATGGTGTGCGCGGCCGCACCCGTCGGTGGTTCGCGGCCACAACAGGGGTACTTCCCGCGCAGATGACGCAATCCGGCGAAAGGTGATTGATCTTCAAGCCGAAATCGGTATAATCCCGGCCTTCCTTGCTTCACCGGGGCCGCATCCCGGGAGGCTTTCCGCCCGATCCGTCGGGCCAATCCACAAGGAGATGCATCGATGCGGCATTACGAGATTGTTTTCATCGTCCATCCCGACCAGAGCGAGCAGGTGCCCGGGATGATCGAGCGCTACCAGCAGATGGTTACTTCCCGCGCCGGGCGCATCCATCGCCTTGAAGACTGGGGCCGCCGGCAACTCGCCTTCCCGATCCAGAAAGTCCACAAGGCGCATTACGTGCTGATGAACATCGAGTGCGATCAGGAAACCCTGACCGAACTCGAGCACGCCTACAAGTTCAATGATGCGGTGTTGCGCCATCTGATCGTGAACATGACCCGCGCCGCGACCGAACCTTCACCGATGATGAAGGAAGAGAAGTCGCGCACCGTGGTTGGCGAGAGCGCGAGGACGGAAGTCCCAGCGGAAAAACCGGCCCCGACGGCTGCCCCGGTAACGCAGTGAGTCGCAACCGGGTTGTCCTGTCGGGCAAACTGATCGAACGCAAGGAACTGCGCCATACACCAGCCGGCCTGGCGGCGCTGAATTTCCGCATCGGCCATGTTTCGGAACAGGTCGAGGCAGGCAGGCCCAGGAGTGTCAACCTCGAGATCGAAGGCGTGGCGCTCGGCGAAGTGGCGCAGAAATTGAGCAAGGCGACGCAGGAAGCCGAATACCGGTTCGAAGGCTTCCTGGCGATGAGAAGCAAGCTGTCCCGGCAACCGGTGTTGCACGTCAACGGATTCGAATTGAACTGAGGATACAGAGCCATGCCACGATTTGGAGGTAGCAAGGGTAAAGGCAAGGACAAGGGCAAGGGTAAGGAACGCAGCAATCGCCCGTTGTTCCGCCGCCGCAAGTTCTGCCGGTTCACGGCCGAAGGCATCAAGGAAGTGGATTACAAGGACGTTGAGATCCTGAAGGATTTCATCAACGAAAACGGCCGGATCATTCCGGCCCGGATCACCGGCACCAAGACGCACTTCCAGCGCCAGTTGTCGGTTGCGATCAAGCGTGCGCGCTTCCTGGCGCTGATGCCGTACACCGACCTGCACTGAGGAACCGCAGCCATGCAAGTCATACTGATGGAAAAAGTGCACAACCTCGGCCAGCTAGGCGACATCGTCAAAGTGAAAGACGGCTTCGCGCGTAACTTCCTGATTCCGCATGGCAAGGCCAAGCGCGCCACGGACCGCGCGATCGCCGAGTTCCAGAGCCGCCGCGCGGAGCTCGAGTTGCAACAGGGCAAGACGCTCGCGGAGTCGCAGGCGCGCGCCGCCAGGCTCGAAGGGCTGATGATCCAGATCACCCAGAATGCCGGCGTGGACGGGCGCCTGTTTGGCTCGGTCACCAATTACGACATTGCCGAGACGCTCAAGGCGCAGGGCCACGAGGTGACCAAGGCCATGGTGCGCATGCCGCAAGGGCCGCTGAAGCAGGTCGGCGACTACCCGATCACGCTCGATCTGCACGCCGATGTCACCGCGACCATCACGGTTTCCGTGCTGGGAGAGACGGTCAGTTGAGTCTGCGAACCTTCGTCGCAAAAAAAGGGCTGTGAAAACAGCCCTTTTTATTTTTTCGCTTGCGCGCCATGTCACGTTACGAATAATAGTCGGCGACGGTACCGGTTTGGCGCCACAATTGTTCAACCACGCAAAAACACTCCGGCATAAATGGCGCAGTTCGCGGCACAAAGAGTAACGGATACCCAGGTCGAGCTGATTAGGCTGCCGCCGCATTCGGTCGAGGCCGAGCAGTCTGTCCTCGGCGGGCTGCTTCTCGACAACACTGCGTGGGACAAGATCGCCGACCTGATCGGCGAGTCCGATTTCTACCGCGCCGATCACCGGCTCATCTATCGCAGCATCTCCAGACTGATCGAACACTCCAGGCCCGCCGACGTCATCACCGTCGCGGAAAGCCTGGAGAGCACCAAGGAACTGGAAACCGTCGGCGGCATCGCCTATCTGGGGGCGCTGGCGCAGAACACGCCCACCGCCGCCAACATCCGTCGCTACGCGGAGATCGTGCGGGAACGCGCGGTGATGCGCAAACTTGCCGAGGTAGGCACCGAAATTGCCGACGCGGCTTACAACCCGATGGGCAAGGAAGCCGGGCAGCTACTCGACGAAGCCGAGTCGAAAGTGTTCGCGATATCCGAGGAGGGCGCGCGCGGCGGCCAGGGATTCATGGAGATGCCGCCGCTGCTCACGCAAGTAGTCGAGCGCATCGACCTGCTGTACAACCGCGACAATCCCTCGGACATTACCGGGTTGGCGACCGGCTTTACCGATCTCGACAGAATGACGTCCGGGCTGCAGCCGGGCGATCTGGTGATCGTAGCCGGAAGGCCGTCGATGGGCAAAACCTCGCTGGCCCTGAATATCGCGGAGCACGTGGCGATCGAGGCGAGACTGCCGGTAGGCGTGTTTTCTATGGAAATGTCGGGCACGCAACTGGTGATGCGCATGCTTGGCAGCGTTGGCCGGCTCGACCAGCACAAGGTGCGCACCGGACGGCTGGCGGACGAGGACTGGCGCCGGCTGACCGATGCGGTCGGCAAGCTCAACGAGGCGCCGATACACATCGACGAAACCGCCGCGCTCAACGCTCTGGAACTGCGCGCGCGCGCGCGCCGCCTGCACCGCCAGTACGGCAGGCTTGGTCTTATTGTGGTGGACTACCTGCAGTTGATGTCGGCGAGCGCGCAAGGGGAGAACCGAGCCACCGAGATTTCCGAGATCTCGCGCTCGCTCAAGGCGCTGGCCAAGGAGTTGAACGTGCCGGTGATGGCGCTGTCGCAGCTCAATCGCGCTCTCGAGCAGCGGCCAAACAAGCGGCCGGTGATGTCGGACCTGCGTGAATCGGGCGCGTTGGAACAGGATGCGGACGTGATCCTGTTCATCTACCGCGACGAAGTTTACAACCCCGACTCTGCAGAGAAGGGCAAGGCCGAGGTCATCATCAGCAAGCAGCGCAACGGCCCGACCGGCACCGTGACCCTGGTGTTCCAGGGCGAATTCACCCGCTTCGCTAATTTCGCCGACCCCGCGCGCTTCTGACCGCGGGGCATCGCGTCAGCCCGCCTACGAACCCTCGCCGGGGAAGTTTTTCTTGAATTCGCGCGCAGCCGCGGCGAGTTCCGAGTCCATTTTCTCCTGGCGGTAGATCGCCATCAACTTGATCCACGAGTCGCGGTCCTTGGGATCCTTGTGGACCTCGAATTGCAGCAGGCTGATGGCGTTCTGTGTGCGTCCCAGCGCGATGAAGCGGTCCACGTCCGTGAACATCGAGCGGGTGTTGTCCAGGGCCTGGTCCATTTCGAACAGGACTCTGCTCGATAGTCCTATCGATTGCGCGATGGGGCTGCTTTCCAGTTCCAGATCCATGCCGGGGCCAGGCTCAATCGCCGGGGCGGCCGGCGGCAGTTCAACGTCCGCCCTCGGGGGTTCGCGCTGCGGCAACGGTTTGGTCACCATGGCCGGCGGGCGTGCGGGAGGAGGCTCCGGCTTTGGTTTCGGTGGTGGCGGTGCGGGCCGTGGAGCGACGCGCTGAGGTGGGGGCGCCGGTGCGGCATCCAGATCGCGTATCGCGGTGGCAGCGGACGCCAGCATCTGATCAAGACGTTCGTCGGTCTCGCTCAGCGTCCCGGCGTAAGCCTGCCTGCGACCGAAGACAAACCCGCCGACCGCGCAGGCCACAGCTACTGCGGCGAACCCCGCCCAGTAGAACCAGGGCATCGGCTCGGTCTTGGTCACCGTGCGGATTTCGGGTTTGGGTGCCGGGGCGGGCGGCGCGGGCCGCGCTGGCGCCGCCGCGATCTTCTGCAGCACTCCCAGAGATTGCTCCA
>JBQTIV010000119.1:0-17004 GCA_052387775.1 Betaproteobacteria bacterium | reverse complement strand
GGCCTTCCCTCGCGGCAACTCCGACACTAAATTGAACGTGTAACCGGTGCAGGTGCGCCGGCATCAAACGATCTGGAGGTCGATCATGAAAGACGTACAAGGGAAGCTCTGATCAAGTTCCGCGACGCGCGTTGCGGAACTTGATCAGAGCTTCCCGTGCGGCCGGCGGATATAATCCGCACAATCCAGGCCCCCGAGTCCCCATGCCACCCGAAGGTTCCGTCGGCGTCGTCACACCGAAAATTGCGCATTTCGATGATCCGATCGCGCTCAGGAGCGGTGCGCGTCTGGAATCTTACGATCTCGCCTACGAAACCTACGGAACGCTCAACGCCGCGCGCGACAACGCCGTGCTCATCTGCCACGCACTGAATGCCTCGCACCATGTCGCCGGCGTCTATGCCGACGATCCGGAAAACATCGGCTGGTGGGACAACCTGATCGGTCCGGGCAAGCCCGTGGATACCGAACGCTTCTTCGTCGTCGGCGTCAATAACCTCGGCGGCTGCCACGGATCCACTGGCCCTTCCAGCATCAATCCCGCGACCGGCAGGCCGTGGGGCGCCGATTTTCCGGTGGTGACGGTGGACGACTGGGTGCTGGCGCAGGCAAGGCTGGCCACAAGGCTGGGCATCGAACGCTTTGCCGCGGTGATGGGCGGGAGCCTGGGCGCGATGCAGGCACTGCAGTGGGCGATCAGCGAGCCGGAGCGTGTGCGCCATTCCATTGTGATTGCTGCCGCGCCCAGGCTTTCGGCGCAGAACATTGCCTTCAACGAGGTGGCGCGCCAGGCGATCACCACCGATCCGGATTTTCACGGCGGCAATTACTACTCGTACGGAGTGGTACCGAGGCGAGGGCTTCGCATCGCGCGCATGATCGGGCACATTACTTACCTGTCCGACGATGTGATGGCGGAGAAATTCGGCCGGGAATTGCGCGAAGGCGCGTTCAAGTTCAATTTCGACGTCGAGTTCCAGATCGAGTCCTATTTGCGCTACCAGGCCGACAGGTTCGCCGAGCGCTTCGACGCCAACACGTATCTGCGCATCACCAAGGCGCTCGACTACTTCGATCCGGCCGCCGCCTGCGGCGGCGATCTGTCGGCAACGCTCAAACCGGCGAAGGCGGGCTTTCTGCTGGTGTCGTTTACCTCGGACTGGCGTTTTTCGTCGGCGCGTTCGCGCGAGATCATCAAGGCGCTGGTGGACAACCGCCTGGACGTGAGCTATGCGGAGATCGACGCACCGCACGGCCACGACGCTTTCCTGATGGACGATCCGCGCTATCACGATCTGATCGATACCTACTTCGACAATATCGTCCTGCAGGGCCCGCGGGCATGAACGTCTCAGCGGCCCTGGCGACGCTGTCCGGCCGTTCCGACTTCGCCGCGATCGCGAAATGGATCAAGCCCGACGCGCAGGTGCTCGACCTCGGTTGCGGCGATGGATCGCTGCTGCGCTATTTGAAGCAGGCGCGTGGCGTGACCGGCTACGGCATCGAGATCGACGATGCCAAGGTGTTGGCCTGCGTGCGCAATGGTGTGAACGTGCTGCAGAACGACCTGGAGTCGGGCCTGTCTGGATTCGAGTCGAATTCCTTTGATTACGTGATTCTGTCGCAGACGCTGCAGGCGGTGCGCCACACGGAGCGCATCCTCAAGGACATGCTCCGCGTCGGCCGCGAGGGCATCGTCACGTTTCCGAACTTCGGCTACTGGCGGCACCGGCTGCAGATTCTGGCCGGGCGCATGCCGGTGTCGAGGGAACTGCCTTACGAGTGGTACGACACCCCGAACATCCATCTCTTCACTATCAGGGATTTCGAGGCATTCTGCAGAACCCACGGCGTGCGCGTTCTCGAACGCCTGGTGATGGACGACGCCAAGCCGGTAAACGTGCTGCCCAACCTGCTGGGCTCGCTCGCGGTCTTCCGCTTCGACGGGGGTCCGCGCGCGTAGCCTTGTATCGGGCGCTTCCCTAGGCGTCAGCCGCCTTGTCCGCGTACGCGTCGACTTTACCCTCCTTGCCTGCCGTGCCGATCGACAGATCGGCGAGCCCCGAGCGGATCATGAACCAGAACAGGATCACGCCTGGGAACGCGATGATGGTGGTGAGAAGATAAAAGTTTACGTAGCCGATCGCCTCGATCAGCGCGCCGGCGCTTGTACCGGTGACTAAGCGGCCGGCGATGCTTGCCAGCGCGGAGAGCAGGGCGTACTGGGTCGCGGTGAAGCGCAGGTTGCACAGCGCGGAGAGGTAGGCGACCACCGTCACGCCGCCTATGCCGCTCGCGAAATTCTCGAAGCTGACCGCCGCCGCCATGCCGAAGTTAGTGTGGCCGGCCGCCGCCAGCGCGGCGAAGCTGAAATTCGATACCGCCATCAGGACCAGGCTGACCAGGACCGCGCGCTTCATCCCCAGGCGCGCGTATAGAATGCCGCCGACGAAAATGCCGAGCAGCAATGCGATGAAGCCAACGCCGACGTCATAGAAGGCCACCTCGTCGTTGCTGAAACCTAGGTCCTTGAAGAGGAGCCTGAGCGTGAGGTTGGCGAGCGTGTCGCCGATCTTGTGGATGAGCACGAACAGCAACACCACCAGCGCTCCCTCGCGCTTGAGGAACTCGAGCAACGGGCTGAAATAGGCGACGATCGCCTCGACGGCGCCGAACGGTTTTGCCGGCTCGCGGTGCCGCTCTGGCTCGCCCATTACCACCGCGACCAGCATCGCCGGGAGCGCGAACAATGCGCAGGTAAAATAGGCGGCGCTCCAGCCGAAGCGGGCGGCGATGACCAGCGCCAGGGCGCCGGCCGCCGCTGCGCCGATGCGCCAGCCGTACTGCGACATGCCGGAGCCGACGCCGAGCTGGCGCGGCTCGAGCAGCTCGATGCGGTAGGCGTCGATAATGATGTCGAAAGTGGCGCCGGCAACCCCCACGGCGATCGCGGCGATCGCGACGATATAAAGCGCGTCGTCCGGGTTGGCGATTCCGAGCAACGCGACTGCGAACATCACCAGCACGCCGACCAGCCACAGCCAGCTGCGCCGCTGCCCGAACCTGCCGATCACCGGCAGCTGGACGTTGTCGACTATCGGTGCCCACAGGAACTTGATGTTGTAGGCGAGGAAAGTGAGCGCGAACGCGGTCACCGCGCTCTTGGTAATGCCGTGCTGGGCGAGGCGCGTGGCCAGAGTCGCGCCGATCATCGCGAAGCCGAAGCCCGAGGAGATGCCCAGGAACAGCGCCGCGAGGGGCGCGGCTTCAAGATAGGGGCGGATACCTTCCGGCAGTCTACCGCGCAAGTCGCTAAACCAGCGGGTAGTCATAGTCGATAGTAAGCGGTGCGTGGTCGCTGAAACGCTGCGCCTTGTAGATCGCTGCGCTTCTGGCTTTGGCGGCAATGCCGGGCGTGGCGAGTTGATAATCGATGCGCCATCCCACGTTATTGGCCCAGGCGCGGCCGCGGTTGGACCACCAGGTGTATTGCTCGGCGTCGCGGTTGAGCCGGCGGAACACGTCCACGTACCCGAGCTTGTCGAGCACGCCGGAAAACCACTCGCGTTCTCCAGGCAGGAAGCCGGAGTTCTTCTGGTTTGTGCGCCAGTTCTTCAGGTCAATTTCCTTGTGCGCGACATTCCAGTCGCCACAGAGAATGACCTCGCGCCCGCTTTGCGCAAGCCTGTGCAGCGGCGCGATGAAACGCTCCATGAAGCTGAACTTGATGGCCAGGCGCTCGGGCGAACTCGACCCGGATGGAACATAGACGGAGACGATGCTTAGATCACCGAACTGCGCCTCGATGTATCGGCCTTCCGCATCGATGTCGGGAATGCCGAGGCCCTCGATCACGCGATCCGGTTTTTTGCGGCAATAGAAACCCACACCGCTGTAGCCAGGCCGATCGGCAAAGTGAAAGTAGCCGCGGTAGCCATCTGGGTTACGGATCGCCTCGCCGAGGTCGCGGTCCTGCGCCTTGATCTCCTGGCTGCAAATCGCGTCGGCCTGTTGCGCGGACATCCACTCGAGAAAGCCTTTGTTGACTGCCGAACGTATGCCGTTTAGATTTAGGGTGACAATTCGCACGGCGGGCAATGAATAATTTCAGGCAGGAGTTTATTGAATTTGCCTTGGCCCGCGGGGTGCTCTGTTTCGGCGAGTTCAAGACCAAGGCCGGGCGTCTGTCGCCTTATTTCTTCAACGCCGGCTTGTTCAACGACGGCGAGTCGCTGCGCAAACTCGGGCAATTCTACGCCAAAGCCATTGTTGCCGCCGATGCCAGCTTCGACATGTTGTTCGGTCCGGCTTACAAGGGCATCCCCGTGGTTTGCGCCACCGCCGTTGCGCTTGCCGAAATTGGGCGAAACTTGCCGTTCTGCTTCAACCGCAAGGAAGCCAAAGACCACGGCGAAGGCGGCATGACCGTGGGAGCGCCGCTCGCCGGGCGGGTACTGATCGTGGACGACGTCATTTCCGCGGGCACTTCAGTGCGCGAATCAGTACAGATCATTCGCGCGGCCGGCGCGGCGCCCTGCGGCGTGGTCATTGCTCTTGACCGGATGGAGCGCGGCGGCGGCCCGCAGTCCGCCACTCAGGAAGTGCGTAGCCAGTTCGGCATTCCTGTCATCTGCATCGCCACGCTCGACGACCTGACGGCATTTCTGCGCACGCGTGTGGATATGGCACGGCACTTGCAGGCGGTGGAACGTTACCGCAAGGAGTACGGGGTATCCCTATGAAAGTGATTCATTTGCTGGTGAGCCTGACCATGGCCGCGGCGCTCTGCCTACCGGCAATGGCGCAGAAGAAACCCAAACCCGGGGGTACCGGCTCGATTATGTACAAGTGCCTGGACGACCGGGGCAAGATCTACTACTCGGACAAACTGACACAGGAATGTGCCCAGGTCCAGGAGATGAATAGTCAGGGCCGGGTGGTGAAGAAGCACGGATCCCCCGCGCCGGAAGTGGTGGCAAAGCCGACGCCTGATGAGGTGGCGGCGCACAAGGACACAGCCGACAGGAGACGCCGCGATCGCGCCCTGATTTCGACCTACACCTCGGAAGAGGAGATCGACGTCGCCCGAGACCACAGCCTGGCAATTCCGTTGCAGGCGGTAAAGACGGCTGAAAGCAGGTTCACCAGGGCGAATGCGCAGCTTTTCGATTTGAAGTCGCAGGCGAACCGCCTCGCGGAACAACAGAAAGCGATCCCGCCGCAGTTGCTTGAAGAGATCAACGCCAAGCAGAAGGAAGTCGCGGTGCTCGAGGCTGAGTTGCAGCAGAAGAAGAACTTCGCTGACTCAATACGCGCCAAATACGAGGCCGACAAACAGCGTTACCGCGAACTGAAGGTGGCTGGCAAATAATCAGCCCAATTTCTTCTTCAGCATCTCGTTAACCTGGGCTGGATTGGCCTGGCCCTTGGTGGCCTTCATCACCTGGCCGACCAGCGAGTTGAAGGCCTTCTCTTTCCCGCTCCTGTAATCGGCAACCTGCCGTGGGTTGGCCGCAAGCACTTCGTCCACGATTTTCCCGATCGCGCCCGAATCGGAAATCTGTTTCAGACCCTTCTTTTCGATGATCTCGTCGGCGCTGCCTTCACCAGCGCGCATGGCATCCAGAACTTCTTTTTTCATTTTGCTGGAGATGGTCCCGTTTGCGAGGCTTCGAGCAAGTTTACCGATGTCTTCGGCGGGTATCGGAAACGCCTCGATATCAATGTTCTCCTTGTTAAGGTATGCAGCGACGTCGACGGCAATCAGATTTGCACTTTGCTTCGGTACGGCAGGCAGGGCAAGGATGTCCACTGCGGACAGGCTACGTTCGAAGTATTCCGCCGTGCCACGTGACGCGGTAAGGATCGCGGAATCATATTCTGAAAGACCATATACCCTGATGTATCGCTCGCGTCTGGCCTGCGGCAACTCGGGCAGTTTGCCGCGCACGTCTTCGATCCAGGATTCGCTTACCTCCAGCGGCAGCAAATCGGGGTCGGGGAAATAGCGGTAGTCGTGCGCATCTTCCTTGGTGCGCATGGCGCGCGTCTCACCCGTGTCGGGGTCGAACAGAACCGTCGCCTGTTCGATGCGCCCGCCGTCTTCCAGCGTCTCCATCTGCCACTTGGCTTCATATTCGATCGCCTGCTGCAGGAAGCGGAAGGAATTCAGATTCTTGATCTCGCGGCGCGTTCCCAGCGCTGCGCCCGGGCGGCGCACCGAAACGTTGGCGTCGCAGCGAAAAGATCCTTCCTGCATGTTGCCGTCGCAGATGTCGATCCAGCGCACCAGAGCATGCAGCGCCCTGGCATAGGCGAGCGCCTCCTCCGCAGAGCGCATATCCGGCTCGGTCACGATTTCGAGCAACGGCGTGCCGGCGCGATTCAAGTCTATTCCGGACATCCCGTGGAAATCCTCGTGCAAAGATTTGCCGGCGTCTTCCTCCAGATGGGCGCGGGTCAGGCGCACTACTTTTTCGCCATCCTTCAGGTGAATGGCAAGGCTGCCGCCTTGCACGATCGGCAGCTCGTACTGGCTGATCTGGTAACCCTTGGGGAGGTCGGGATAGAAATAGTTCTTGCGCGCGAATATCGAGCGGCGATTGATGGTGCCGCCGACTGCCAGTCCGAAACGAATCGCCCGCTCCACCGCGCTCTTGTTGAGCACCGGCAACGTGCCTGGCAGCGCCATGTCGATCGCGCAAGCCTGAGTATTGGGCGCAGCGCCAAACGCAGTCGATGCTGCCGAGAATATCTTCGAGCGTGTCGACAGCTGCGCGTGGGTCTCGATGCCGATGACGATTTCCCATTCCATACGCTATCGCTCGGGTGAGGGGTGAGGGGCGAGGGGTGAGGGGTGAGACAAATGCGCCCAACGCGCGGGCGGCTTCAATACCCTTGTTCCCGACTCATCACGCATCGCTCATCACTCTTTCGCCGCGGGTGGAACCCGCAAATGCCAGTCGGTCGCCTGCTGGTAGCGGTGCGCGGCGCCCAGCAGCCTGGCTTCGTCAAAATAATTCGCCATCAGCTGCAGTCCGACCGGGCGGCTCTTCGCACCGAATCCGCACGGAATGCTCATCCCGGGAATGCCGGCCAGGCTGCCGGGGATGGTGTACAGGTCCGAAAGGTACATCGCCACTGGATCGGCAGCTTTCTCGCCGAAGCCAAAGGCCACGCTGGTGGTGACCGGTCCGGCGATGAGATCGCACTCACGGAAGGCGCGCTGGAATTCGTCGGCGATGATCCGGCGTACCTTCTGCGCCTGGAGGTAGTACGCATCGTAGTAGCCATGCGACAGCACGTAGGTGCCGATCAGGATGCGACGTTTGGGTTCCGCACCGAAACCTTCCGAGCGTGACTTCTTCATCATGTCGATGAGGTCGGTGTACTGCGCTGCGCGGTAGCCGTAACGCACGCCATCGAAGCGGCTCAGATTCGAGGAGCATTCCGCCGGGGCGATCACGTAATAGACCGGGATGCCGAGCGCTGCATTCGGAAGCGAGATGTCCACCAGCTTCGCGCCGAGCTTGACATACTCGGCGAGCGCCTCGCGCACGGATTTTTGGACGTCGGCCTGCAGACCCTCTCCGAAGTACTCCTTCGGCACGCCAATGCGCAGGCCCTTGAGGTCGAGGCCGAGCGCGCGGGTGTAGTCTTCGGGGGCGCGCTCAACGCTGGTCGAATCCTTCGGATCGAAACCGAGCATGGCATTGAAAATCAGCGCCGCATCCTCTGCCGAACGGGTCATGATGCCCGCCTGGTCGAGGCTGGAGGCGAACGCGATCATGCCCCAGCGCGAGGCGCGGCCATAGGTCGGTTTGATGCCGGTGATGCCGGAAAATGCCGCGGGCTCGCGAATGGATCCGCCGGTGTCGGTAGCCGTAGCTGCCGGCGCGATTCTCGCGGCGACTGCTGCCGCCGAACCACCCGAGCTTCCGCCCGGTACCGCGGAGTTGTCCCAGGGGTTGAGCACGTTGCCGTAGTGGCTGTTCTCGTTTGACGAGCCCATTGCAAACTCGTCGCAGTTGAGCTTCCCGAGCGCGACCATCCCGGCGTCTGCCAGTCTTTCCACGACCGTGGCGTCGAACGGGCTCATGTAGCCTTTGAGAATCCGCGACGAGGCGGTCGAATAGAAATCGCGGGTGACGAAAATGTCCTTGTGGGCAACCGGCACACCGGTCAGCGGCGTCGCATCGCCTTTGGCAATGCGCGCATCGGCCGCGCGCGCCTGCGCCAGCGTGACTTCCGGACGCACGTCCAGAAAGGCGTTGAGGTTCCTGTGGCTTTCGATGCGTTCGAGGAAAAGCCGGGCAAGTTCGACGGCGGAAACTTCCCTGGCAATCAGCGCGCGGCCCAGCTCGGCCACCGACTTTTCGAACATCGCGCGGCCCCTACTCGATGACCTTGGGCACGAGGAACAGGCCGTTTTGTTGCGCCGGCGTGTTGCTCATGTTGGCTTCGCGGTTCTCCGCGGCGATGGCCAGGTCTTCGCGCAGCCGCTGCGAACCGCCGAGCGGATGAGACATCGGTTCGATGCCGCTGGTGTCCACGGATTGCAGCTGCTCGATGAGTTTGAAGATGTCATTGAGCTGCCCGAGCGCCAGCCGGGCTTCGGCATCGGTCACCTCTATGCGCGCAAGATGAGCAATGCGCTTGACGTCGCTGAGAGTAAGTGCCATTTCGTGGGAGGCTTCCGTGGTCGCGGTCGGGTTCAGGGACGGGACAGGAAGGAGGACCGCAGGGTCGCTGGCCGTACCCTGGCGGCTCCCGGGAAACCCGCTTTTCGTTAACCGCCGATAGGGTATCATAACCTCCTCATTTTTCGCATCGCGGCGACACCAGGCTCACTTTATGTTTGGATTCCTCAACGGCTATTTTTCCAATGACCTTGCTATCGACCTCGGCACCGCGAATACCCTGATTTACGTGCAGGGCAAGGGCATCGTTCTTAACGAACCCTCGGTAGTGGCGATCCGGCAGGAAGGGGGCCCGAACGGCAAGAAGGTGATCCAGGAGGTAGGGCTCGCCGCCAAGCAGATGCTCGGCCGCACGCCCGGCAATATCACCGCGATCCGACCGATGAAAGACGGCGTTATCGCCGATTTCACGGTGACCGAACAGATGCTCAAGCTGTTCATCAAGAAGGTTCACGATTCGCGACTGTTCTCTCCCAGTCCACGCATCGTCATCTGCGTGCCCTGCGGCTCCACCCAGGTCGAGCGCCGGGCGATCCGCGAGTCTGCCTATGGTGCCGGCGCGCGCAAGGTGGAACTGATCGAGGAGCCAATGGCGGCCGCAATCGGCGCCGGCCTGCCGGTGGAGGAAGCCACCGGCTCGATGGTGGTGGACATCGGCGGTGGCACGACCGAAGTCGGCGTGATCTCGCTGGGCGGCATTGTTTACTCCGGTTCGGTGCGGGTCGGAGGCGACAAGTTCGACGAGGCGATCATCAATTACATCCGCCGCAATTACGGCATGCTGATCGGGGAAACCACCGCCGAGGAAATCAAGAAGGAAATCGGCTCGGCATTCCCGGGTTCGGAAGTGCGCGAAAAAGAGGTCAAGGGCCGCAACCTCGCGGAAGGCATTCCGCGCAGCTTCACCATTTCCAGCAACGAAATCCTGGAAGCGCTGACCGATCCACTGAACAGCATCGTCAGCGCGGTCAAGTCGGCGCTCGAGCAGACTCCGCCGGAACTCGGCGCCGATATCGCCGAAAAAGGCATGGTGCTTACTGGCGGAGGCGCGCTGTTGCGCGATATCGACCGGTTGCTGATGGAAGAAACCGGGTTGCCGGTGATCGTCGCCGACGACCCCCTCACCTGCGTAGTGCGCGGCTCCGGCCGGGCGCTGGAAAAGATTGACAAGGTCGGTACCCTGTTCACCAACGACTGACTTGGGGGTGAGGCGAGAGGCGTGAGGGATAAGGCGCAAGTTCCCGGTCCGAACTCCCCATCAATGGCGCGCGCCACCGGATTTCTGCCTATTGCCTCGCGCCACCGGATTTCTGCTTATTGCCTCGCGCCTCTCGCCTCACGCCTCGCGCCTCACGTCTAATGGAGTACACCCCACAGCCGTTCTTCAAGCGGGGCCCCAGCCTCCTTGTAAGACTGTCCTTCTTCGCGCTGCTCTCCATCGTCCTGTTGTACGCCGATGCCCGCTTCCACTACATGGAGGGGATGCGCAAGGCGGTCGGTGTGGTGCTCTATCCTCTGCAGAGAATCGTGGATGTGCCGGGAAAGGTCGCCTCCGGCATCGGTAGCTTCTTTGTCAGTCAGTCCTACCTGCAAGGGGAGAATGAGCGCCTCGCACGGGAGAATTTCCTAAACGCCGGGCTATTGCAGACTCAGCAGGAACTGATCGCCGAGAACCGTCACCTGCGCGAGCTGTTGGACATGAAGGCTCGCGCCGGGCCAACCTCGGTGGCGGCGGAAATCCTCTACGTCGGCCGCGATCCGTTCAGCCGCAAGGTGATCATCGACAAGGGCTCGTCGCAAAAGGTCGAGGAAGGTGCGGCGGTAATCGACGATACCGGCCTGATCGGTCAGGTGAGCCGGGCTTTTCCCTGGACCGCGGAAATCGCTCTGATCACCGACCGCGAACAGATCGTGCCGGTCCAGGTGGTGAGAAATGGCCTGCGCGCCGCGCTTTTCGGCACCGGCTACGACGGCGCGCTGGACCTGCGCTTCATGCCGGTCAACGTCGAAATCGAGAACGGCGACCTGCTGGTGACCTCCGGCATCGACGGGGTCTTCCCGGCCGGACTGCCGGTGGCTGTGGTGTCCAGCATAGAGCGCAACCCCGCCTACCCCTTTGCGCACATCACCTGTGCTCCAGCCGCTGGCGTAAACCGCCACCGCCAGGTCCTGGTTCTCGCCAGGCTGGCGCCACTGCCCGACTACCCCCCACCAGCCCCGCAAAAGAAGGCCAAGCCGCGCAAGTCGCGGCGGGACGGATGATGCGCGGCTCTGCCTTCAGTAACCTGTCGACCGGGGAAATCCTGCCTCCGACCAGACCGTTGTACCTTGCCCTGACCCTGGTTGCAGCGCTGCTGCTGAACCTGGCGCCGCTCACCGGCTGGGTGCTGGTGCTGCGCCCCGATTTTGTCGCCCTGACGTTGCTGTACTGGGGAATCAACCAGCCGCGCAAGATCGGGTTCCTTCCCGCCTGGCTGCTCGGCCTGGCGGTGGACGTGGCCGAGGGCAGCCTGTTCGGGCAGCACGCGCTCGCCTACTCGGTGATGATGTTCAGCGCCATTGCATTGCACCGGCGCGTGGCGATGTTCGGTGTACGCCATCAGATGTTGCACGTGCTGGCGATCCTGCTGCTGATGCAAGTGATTGTGCTGGCGGTGCGGGCAGCCGCGGGCGGCGAGTATCCGGCCTGGTGGTATTTCGTTCCCAGCGTAACCGGCGCGTTGCTGTGGCCGGTAACCCGGTTCCTGTTCGCGATTCCGCTGCGATCGCGGCGGGACCGCGACGAAGTGTAAGGCGTCCACCCCGCATGCGCCTGGCGACATTTCCCCGCACGACGATGAACCACACCGTCGAGCTTCGCAATCATCAACGCGAGCTCTACAACTTCCAGCTGCGGCTGGCGATCACCGGTGGTGCCGTTTTGTTCACCTTCTTTATTCTGTTCATGCGTTTTTTCTACGTGCAGGTGATCCAGTACGACTATTACCACACGCTGGCCGAACAGAACCGCATTTTCGTCGTCCCGGTGGTGCCCAACCGCGGATTGATCGTGGACCGCAACGGCGTGGTGCTGGCGCACAACTTTGCCGCTTATACCCTGGAGATTCTGCCCACCTATGTGGATGACTTCGCGGACATGATCAACAGGCTGTCGATGCTGGTCGACATCACGCCCAAGGACCGCAAGCGATTCCAGAAACTGCTCGAGGAAGGCCACGACTTCGACAGCGTGCCGATCCGCACCCGCCTGAACGACGAGGAGGTGGCGCGCTTCGCAGTCAACGCACACCTTTTCCCCGGAGTGGAACTGAACGCAAGACTGTTCCGGCACTACCCCAACGGCGAGATCGCCTCGCATGTGGTCGGCTACATCGGCCGGATCGCCGATGCGGACGTCGCGGATCTGAAGAGCACGGGCAGGGCGGCGAATTACAGTGCGTCGGATTATATCGGCAAGGTCGGACTCGAGCAGCGTTACGAGAAAGACCTGCGCGGGGTGACCGGCTCCGAACATGTGGAGACGGATGCCAACGGCCGGTCGGTGCGCACGCTGCGCAGCACCCTGCCGGTGTCCGGAAACGATCTGCGGCTGGCACTGGATGCGCGCCTGCAGCAGGTGGCGGAGCAGGTGTTCGGTAGCCACCGCGGTTCGCTGGTGGCGGTGGATCCCGCCACCGGTGGGGTGCTCGCGCTGGTCTCCAAACCGGGCTTCGACCCCAATCAGTTCGTCGAGGGTATCGATCCGCAGAATTGGGAGGCGCTAAACAATTCCCCCGACCATCCGCTCAACAACCGCGCGTTGCAGGGCATGTATCCGCCGGGCTCGACCTTCAAGCCTTTCATGGCGCTGGCCGGGCTGGAATTGGGAAAACGCAAGCCCGGGTTCACTATCAGTGATCCGGGTTATTTTGTGCTCGGCGGCGGTGGCCACCTCTACCGCGACTGGAAGACTGGCGGCCACGGCATCGTCAACCTGCACAAGGCGGTCGTCGTTTCCTGCGATACCTATTTCTATGGCCTGGCGCACGAACTCGGCATCGACGCCATCCACCAATTCATCGGCCAGTTCGGCCTTGGCAGGAAGACTGGCATCGACATCGAGGGCGAGGTGGGGGGGCTGCTGCCCTCGCAGGAGTGGAAGCAGCGGCGCTTTCGGCAGAAATGGTTTGTCGGCGACACCATCTCGGTGGGCATCGGCCAGGGCTACAACCTGACCACTCCGCTGCAGCTTGCGATGGCCACCGCAGTTCTGGCCAACGACGGGCGCATTTTCCGCCCGCACGTGGTCCAGCACATACAGGACAGCCAGACCGGCGCGTTGACCAGCATCGAGCCGGAGCCGATCGGCATGGTTGAACTGAAGCCGGAGAACGTCAAGCGCGTGCGCGACGCCATGGTGGACGTGATGAAACCGGGCGGAACCGCGGCCTGGGCGGGCATGGGAGCGAAGTACTTGTTTGCCGGCAAGACCGGCACTGCACAGGTGATCGGGATGAAAGGGCAAAAGTACGACGAGGATCGCGTTCAGGCGCGTCACCGCGACCATGCCCTGTTCATCGGCTACGCTCCGGCAAATGATCCCAGGATCGCACTGGCAGTGCTGGTGGAAAACGGCGGCCACGGCAGCAGTACCGCCGCGCCGATCGCGCGCCAGGTGATCGATTTCTATCTGCTGGGCAAGGAGCCATTGGTGAAACCGACGAAGCAAAAACCGGCGCGCGAGCCAGCCCAGGAAACCGTCCCCGAACTGGCGCCGGAACAACAAAGGGCGTTGGAGCAGGTGCTTGCACCGGACCCGGAGGAAGAGGGTGATTAACCGTCTCTACGCCTACCTGGTGAAGCACCTCGATCGCTATCTGCTGACGCTGGTGGCCATTCTGCTGGTAATGGGTTTGCTGATTCTATACAGCGCCGGGGGGGCCAGCCTCGAGCGCGTGGCCGCCCAAATGGCCAACATCGGCGTTGCGCTGGTGTTGATGTGGATAGCAGCCAACGTGCCCTTGCATTACCTTTCCCGCATCGCCCTGCCGCTCTATGTCCTTGGCATGGTGCTGCTGATTGCGGTGGCGGCGTTCGGCGAGATCGTCAACGGTGCGCGACGCTGGCTCGATCTGGGCTTCACCCGCATTCAGCCATCGGAGCTGATGAAAATCGCGGTGCCGTTGATGTTGGCCTGGTATTTCGATCGCTATGAGGCGGTGCTGAAAATGCGTGACTTCGCCGTCGGGACGGTGCTGGTGCTGGTGCCGGTGCTCCTGATCGTGCAGCAGCCCGACCTCGGCACCGCGCTGCTGGTAACCGCGGCCGGGTTCTTCGTGTTGTTTCTCGCCGGGCTGTCGTGGAAAATCCTGGTGGGTCTGACGTTGGCAGGCGGGGCGAGCCTTCCGTTCCTATGGCCGATGCTGCACGACTACCAGCGCCGGCGGGTTCTGACGCTGCTCGATCCTTCGCAGGACCCGCTGGGTTCGGGTTATCACACCATCCAGTCCACTATCGCGCTAGGATCGGGCGGAGTTTTCGGCAAAGGCTGGCTCAACGGCACCCAATCGCATCTCGACTTTCTTCCGGAGCGCACCACCGACTTCATTTTCGCGGTGTACGCGGAGGAGTTCGGTCTCTTCGGCAACCTGGTGCTGATGGTGCTGTTCCTGCTGGTCGTCGGCCGCGGACTGGTGATCGCAGCTAATGCCCCGACGCTGTTCACCCGGCTTCTCGCCGGTGCGATCACGCTGACGTTCTTCACTTACGCCACTGTCAATATGGGGATGGTGAGCGGAATCCTGCCGGTGGTGGGCGTGCCGCTGCCGCTGATCAGCTATGGCGGCACCTCGCTGGTGACGATATTATTCAGCGTCGGTTTGCTGATGAGCATCCATACGCATCGAAGGCTGGTGCAGACCTAGGATTGAGGATTGGGGATTGAGGATCGTGGATTGAGGATGGAGAAAGAAAAACCGCGAATGCAAATATCGAGTGAAGCACTGGCTCTCGGAACGGCCTTTTACTCAATCCCGAATCCTCGATCCCCAATCCTGGTGATCGCGACCTTGGTCGCAATCACCATCGCCGGCTGTGCCAGCGCTCCCAGCCGGCCCCCGTCGAAGCCCGGCGGATATTATCTCGACGACGGACCGGGCGCCAACCCTCCGGCGAATCTGGATTCGATTCCTGAGCCGACTCCGAAAATCGAGCCGGTCAACAAATACACCAGCCGCCCGTACACCGTGCTTGGCCGCACCTACGCACCTCACACGCAGCTGACTGCGTACAAGGAGCGCGGCGTGGCTAGCTGGTATGGCAGGCGCTACCACGGCCAGAAGACTTCCTCAGGTGAGGTTTACGACATGTATGCGTTCAGCGCAGCGCATACGCTGCTGACATTGCCGAGTTACGCCCGGGTTACCAATGTCGCCAACGGCAAGGCCGTAGTCGTGCGCGTGAACGACCGCGGCCCGTTCCATGAGGACCGGTTGATCGATCTTTCTTACGCCGCCGCGCACCGCATCGGCATCATCGGCCAGGGCAGCGCCGTGGTTGAAGTGGAAGCCATCATTCCCGGCAGCGGCGAAGCGCCGGTGGTCGCCAGCCCGCCAGCCGCGCCCGCGCCGGTTGCGATGCCGGTCAGCAGCGAGGCCGGCGGCATCTTCGTGCAGCTCGGCGCCTTCTCGGTGGAGGAAAACGCCGAAGCATTCCTGCGCAAAATGAGCATCGACCTGGGTTGGCTTTCCGGTTCGATGCAACTGTACCGTGGCGACGGACTTTACCGGGTTCACGCGGGGCCTTACCCCGATCGCGCAGAGGCCGAGCGCGCCGCCGAACGCATCCGGCAGGAACTCGGATTCACGCCCTTTGTGCTGAAACGCTGAAATCACCGGGCGCCGGCTGGACATGCGCACACTGATCAGCGGATCGATCGCTTACGACACCATCATGGTGTTCGGCGACTACTTCAAGAATCACATCCTTCCGGACCACATCCACATCCTCAACGTCGCCTTTCTGGTACCGGACATGCGGCGCGAATTCGGCGGATGCGCCGGCAACATCGCCTACACATTGAAGATGCTCGGCGGCGATCCGTTGATCATGGCGACCGTCGGCGAGGACTATCAGCCTTACGCTTACCGTCTCGACAAGCTGCGGCTGTCGCAGACCCACGTTCGCCAGATAGCGGGCACCTTCACCGCTCAGGCTTTCATTACCACCGACCTGGACGACAATCAGATCACCGCATTCCATCCGGGGGCGATGAATTCCTCGCACCTGAACCATGTCACCGATGCGCGCGATGTGGGGCTGGGCATAGTGGCGCCGGCCGGGCGCGAGGGCATGCTGCAGCATGCCCGCGAATTTCACCTGACCGGTGTCCCGTTCATATTCGACCCTGGCCAGGGCTTGCCGATGTTCAGCGGCGAGGAGCTTTTGAATTTCATCCGGCAGGCGGCCTACGTAGCAACTAACGATTACGAGGCGAAGATGCTGCAGGAACGCACCGGCAGGACTATTGAGGAGATAGCAAAACTGGTAAAGGCCTGTGTGGTCACGCAGGGCGCGCAGGGTTCGGTGGTGTATTCAGGCGGCAGGATCGAAGTGATTCCCAGCGTCAAGCCGGCGCGGGTCGTGGATCCGACCGGCTGCGGTGATGCGTATCGCGCCGGACTGCTCTACGGCATAGCCAACGATCTGGATTGGCCGACGACCGGCCGCCTGGCCTCGCTGCTGGGCTCGATCAAAATCGCCGAGCGCGGCGCGCAGAACCACCAGTTCTCGCGCGACGAAATCGGCGCGCGTTTCCGCGACGCCTTCGGCAGGTCGCCGTGGTGAGCGCAAGTATCGGCATCCTGCCCGCCGCTTCCTGAAGCATGACCCGCCACGATAGACCACAGACCTCGATTGCGGTCCGCTTCTATCGTTCGACGCTTCTTCTGTTTCACCTCTTCGCCGGTATTGCCACCGTGGCCCTGCTGTTTCCTTTCTATGAAGGCGCGCGGCGCCGTCTGGCCGTGGCGCGCTGGTCGGCACGCATTCTGTCCGCCGTCAACGTCGAGCCGCGCCTGCGCGGTGTGCCTCCCGCAGTCAATGATCGTGCGGCAGTGATGGTCGCGAATCACGTTTCCTGGCTCGACATCCCGCTGGTGCACTCGGTGTGGCAAGTGCGCTTCATCGCCAAAGCGGAAGTGCGCCGCTGGCCGTTGATCGGCTGGCTGTCGGCGAGGACCGGGACATTATTCATCCAGCGCGGCAAAAACCGTCACGCTGCGCGCATCAACAAGGCCATCCACGCAGCATTCATCGCCGGAGACGC
>JBQTIV010000118.1:0-8259 GCA_052387775.1 Betaproteobacteria bacterium | reverse complement strand
CCGGCGCCGCCGAAGTGGTGAACATGCAGCCGCCCGCGGAACTGATCAAGCACGGCGTGACGGAACTACCGTGCATCGGCGATGGAAGACAGTCGGGAACGTCCGGCTCGCCGTCAATTCTGAATGCCTCGCCGGAAGCGGCGACCGGCGGCGGCCTCGCGCTGCTGAAGACCGGCGACCGGATTCGCATCGATCTGAACAAGCGCACGGCAAATATCCTGATCAGCAAGGCGGAGTACGCAAGGCGCAAGAAGGCCCTGGCGAAGCAGGGCGGCTTCAAGATGCCCGGCAGCCAGACTCCCTGGCAGGAAATCCAGCGCGGCATGGTGGACGAGCTTTCCAATGGCATGGTGCTCAAGCCTGCGGTCAAGTATCAGCGCATTTCAACAACGAAAGGTGTCCCTCGGGACAATCACTGACGTGAGGCGAGAGGCGTAATGGGTCCTCCAAAATTCAATAGGCCAAGCCTGTCCCAATCGCTGCAGACCATCGCTCCTTAACTTGGCGGTGGAGCAAGCAGAATTATTCTGGAGAACAGGTTGCGAAATTCATTCGCGGTGTCCTCGCCGAACATCGGATCCTCGTGCGACTCGAACGCAACGTGAATTTCATGCCAGTCTTCATTGGATAGTGAGCGTTCCGCCGCCGGCAGAACGAGGGTCTCTTCTTTTTCCATATGCGCCCAGTAGAAGCGGGCGAAGCCGGAGAGCACCTGGGCGAATAGCCGGCCATCCGCCGCGCCCGCCTCCCAGTTGTCCAACGCGATCGTCAAGCCTTGAAGCATCGCGTCGCCGCGTCCATGTTCATCCTCCAAATCGGCTATGGCGGCATCGGCTTCGTGTGTCCTCTCCCTGACCCGCGCAAAAAGCACCCGGTCCTCGTTTGGGTGATGACGGCGCTGCGGAAACTCGCGCAGGTAGTAGAGCATCGCGCGCAACAGCTTGAAGTCCGGCAGCGTGCCGGTCGATAAGGATTTGCCCACTACGTACTCGCAGGCGTGGAGCACTGCCGCCATCGAGCGGTGCTCGTCCTTGATCAATCTAATTGCCGCGTATTTCATCCTGTACCTCCAAATCGTTACGCGCAGCCGCCCGCGCAACTCCCGCTCAGCCGCTTGACCGAGTCACCGGAACAGTCAGCAGGCGTAGTCCGGCTCCTGGGAACAACGAAGGTTACGGCTATACCTTGTAGGTTTCTTTTGGTTGGTGTAGCGGCATCCTTCTACGCCTGCCGGCCTCGGTGCGCTGATGTGGTCGGTCGCGGCGTTCGTGTAGCCAAGCGCGAATCAGGCCGACGCGGCGCCCGAGACCAGCACCGTCATTGTGTCCAGGCGGCCGCGCACCTCGACCTCGTGGCGTTGCCACCCGGCAATGCCATCGCCGACATGGGTAGCGGCGTCTTCCGACATCACCACCTTGGCGCCGAAGCGCTTGGTCATCTCCTCCAGCCGGCTTGCCGTGTTGACCACGTCGCCGACCACCGTAATGCCCTTGAGGTTGGCATAGCCCATCTCGCCCAGAATCACCGGCCCGGCATGGATGCCGATGCCGATGCGCAGCGGTTCGCCCAGTTCGGCGGCGAGCGTCCGGTTGAGGTGTTCCAGCCGGTCGAGCATGGCGTGCGCCGCCGCCATCGCCTGGCGGCAGCCGGTTTCGATGTTGCTGTCCAGCCCGAACAGCGCCATCACGCCGTCGCCGACGAATTCGTTGACCACGCCGCCCGCACCCTCGATCGCGCGCGCCATCTCCTCGCGGAAGCGGTTGAGCACGAACACGACGTCATAGGGCAGCCGCGATTCGGCCAGGCGAGTGAAGCCGCGCATGTCGGCGAACAGCACCGCGACCGTGCGCTCCTCGCTGCGCTGGTACTCGACGCGCTCCATCGCGTCCGCCGCGGTCGCGCTCGCGGGCAGCAACGGGGTGACCGAGAGATCCGCGAGCGGCCGCAACTGGCAGGCGAGCCGCACCGATGCCGCCGCCGCGATCCGTCTGAGCACTCTAAGTTCATCTTCCTGCGGAGCCGGCAATTGCTCGGCACCGGCATCGATATGGATTCGGCAGGTCGAGCAGCGTCCACGCCCGCCACACACCGAAGCATGCGCGATGCGGGCGGCGCGCAACGCCTCGAGCACAGTCATGCCCGGGCGGACCGCGACCGTCGTGCGACCCTGGTAGCGCATGCGCAACGTACCGGCGCTTGCGGCGCGACGGCCTCGTAGCGCGCGCACCGCGAACAGCGTCGCCAGCAAGAGCGCGAAGCCCGCCATACCAATATTCTCCCAATACAGCACCCAGCCGATCATGTCCATGGTCAGGCCGGCGTCGGCGGTGACCCCATTGAGCCAGCCCTCCACGGCCGCCCGCCGCACGACTTGCATCCCGCCGGAGACGTAGCCGGCGAGCGCGAGCGCCGGCCACAGCACCGCGGCCGCGAAAGCGAGCCGCTCGTGCGCCGCGTACCACGGCTTGAGTCTGAGCCAGGCATGCAGGCCGACACACCCGTGAATCCAGGCAACGACCAGCAGCACTGCCTGCAGTACGCCGAACGCCGGCAGCAGCAGCCACAGTGCCGCAAGCTCGGTGGAGTAGCTGCCGTGGACCCCGAACGCCTCATGCAGGCCGCGGCTGGCGAGCACGTGTCCGATCAGGCCGAAGGGGATGAGGAGCCCGAGCGAGGTTTGAGCAATTTGCCAGGCCGGCATGCGCAGCGTCTGTCGCAGATACAGCGAGCGCAGGACGAGGACGACGTGGACCAGCGCGGCGCCGCCCAGCAGCACGGTGCCGGGCAGGGTGCGCCACGGCGCAACGGTGAACGGCAGCCCGGCATTCATCGCCTCGAGCGAGATCACGCCCAGTGCGTGATTGGCGAGATGGCTCACCAGGTAAGCGAAGAGTATCAGCCCGCTGTAGAGGCGAAGGCGACCGAGCATGTCGTGTCAGATCAGTGGGCTCGTTTGCCTGCGAACAGGCAGGGACATTTGTGGCGCCGCGCACAACCCATCGCGAACCTTCGCCGTGATTCGCAAAGACCGCTGAAGCGAAACAGAGGCTCGCGCCCTTGCCCGAATCTGCAAACTGTCGTTAACCTCGGCTGGCACGGTCAGGCTCCTGGGGCCAACGTCGCGCTCCTGTACCCGAATGCCAGGTGCGCCTGGAAGTAGGCGTCGATCTCGGCGGGAACGGCGGTCAAGCTCACCAAGTACACCTCGCCCTGGCCTCCCAGCCGCTGCATCACCTTTCCGTAAAAGTCCCTCGCCGACAGCGCTTCGTCGACGTTGTCCAGATTCAGTTTCAGGTTCGTGAGCACGTCTACAGGAATGCTGAAGCGCACGTGAGCCCCGCTTCGCGAGAGCTGCACGGCGGCACCCATGAGGCCGGGTCCGCCGACGTCCTTGCCTTCGAGCACGGCGCAGCGCAGCGGGATTTCGCGCGCCAACGCCACCAGCATCGTGCTCTTTCCCGAAAGCGCCAGATTGTAAGGACCCGCGATCCCGCCCACCTCGTAGATCTTCATTGGCGCTTCCGAGCCTTTGGGATGGACCTCGCGCTGAGCGTCGATGCGCAAGGCTTCGCCCGCCGCCAGCCGCACCGAATCGGAAATCAGTATCTGCCCGCCAATGGCGTATGACTCGATGCGGCTGGTCATGTTCACGCCGCTGCCAACAGCGGCATACTTGCTTCTCTTGCTCGATCCGATATTGCCGACGATCACTTCGGTCTCGTTCAAGCCGATGCCCATCTCGAGCTGCGGCAGGCCCTGCGCGCGGTTGTGCGCGTTTACCTCGGCCATCGCATTCTGCATTTCGATCGCGCAGGCGACGGCGCGCTGCGCCCGGTCCGGCAACGCCTGCGGGGCGCCAAAGATGACGAGCAGGGCGTCGCCGATGATCTCGTTGATGGTGCCGTGGTACTTCAGCACGAGCTCGACCATCACTTCAAAGTAGCTATTGAGCATCTGCACGACTTGCTCGGGTTGCAGTCGCTCGGCGATCGCCGTGAATCCGCGCAGATCGCTCATCATGATTGTGACCGTCGTCCGCGTCCCGCCGAGCTCGAGGGCTGAGGGGTTTTCGACCAGTGAGTTCATCACCTCGGTCGATAGGTAACGCCCGAACATTTTTTTCAGCACCGAGGCCATCTCGGCGAGTTTTGCCTTCGCCTCGTCCCGCTTCGTCATCTGATAGACGTTCAGCCAGAACACAAGCGCGGAGGTAACCGCGATATTGACGACAAAAAACGCCGTCGTCGGCCGGCCTGGCTCGACCATTACTGAACGGCTCAGCGCCGGTTCGATCAGGCCGCTGGCTATGGTCAAGGCAATGAAGGCTACGAGGCAGGCCAGGCTCAGGGCGACGTCCTGGAACACGAGCGCGCTCAACAAGGCGACCACCGCCCACAACATCACCGCCCCGCTTGCGATGAATCCACCCAAGCTCCACTGGAAAACGAACGGCAGCAACAGGCTGATCAGCACCTGGAAGCGGCGCACGCGCCGAAAGTTCTTCGAGATGCGGAAGTATGCGAAGTTCAGCGCGGTGAGCACCACGTAGCTGAAGGGAGCAGCCGACGCGACGATCAGCCCGTAGAACACCGCGATCGCGCCCCAGATAGCACCCCCGCAGGACATCAGCACCCCCATGTAGATCAAGTGATGATGCGCGAGCTTGTCCTCGTCACTGTCGAGCGGGGAATCGCCGATCGAGGTCATGGCGGACACGCTGCGCCCGATGAAGCGCGCAATTGGACTGTCGTGAATCATCGCTGGCGGAGCGGTTGAGGAGCCGGACCGGAAATCTAAAGTGGTGCGCGTAACGGATGGGAGAGCCAACCGTATCACGCCGCGCGGCAGGGCTCAAGGCAGGAATGGCTCGTCCAGACGCTTTCACACGCCCATTCGCTTGCCAATTTGTCGCACATAGCCACGCCGGGCAGCCCCCACCAAGGGCTAAGTTGCTGCATAATTCACCCGATATTTTTGCCGAGCCGCGTATGACCGATCCGAATCCACCCGTTACTACGAAGCAGACGATGCCGTTCGAAAGCCTTCTGGCGCAATGTCGCGACCTGGTTTGCGAGCGCCTGGTCCAGGGGCTGGACGGCATGCTCGACAAAGTGGACGAGACACTTACAAACCTTATCCTGGATTCCCAGGATCGTGACCTGCGAAAGCTTTATGCAGAGACCAAGGACAAGGCAGTTGCGCAGCGCCAAGCCATCGTGGAGCAGTTCCGGGCGCAGTATCTGCGGGAGTTCCAGGTCCGCAGCAACCGAGTGAGAAAAATCGGCCAAAGTTTTTCCGATGTTGACTCGACCGCCGTCGAGCTCGATTTGGTGGGCGAAGACGATCTCAACGAGACGCTCAAGCTCAATGACATGGCGACCAAGCTGCGTCAATACTGCGACGAGGAACTCGTCGCCCTCGACCAGCGAGTGGGTGTGCTCCTCGGCGATGCCAACCTGGAAGTGGAAGATAATCCTTTTAGTCCGCAGGCGATCTTGAATGCATTCAAGCATACCTGCCGTCACGTCGATTCGAACGTCAAAGTACGGATGGTCCTGCTAATGCTGTTCGACGACCATGTCCTCGACGACATCCGCTCCGTCTACAAGGCGGTAAATGCGTTGTTGGTTCAGAACTCCATCCTGCCTAAAATCCGCTTCCGCGTCTCACGCGCCCAGGAGAGCGGCAAGGCGCCGCCTTCCGCCGAGCTGGCGAGCGAGGCACCGCGGCGAGCCGCCGCTCCTGTTGTGGGGAAAGCACCCAGCGGCGAGCAGGACTTTTTCTCAGTCCTGCAGGATCTGCTCGCCAGCAATGTCAAGGCGCAGGCTCAGTTGGGCACCGCCGCGGGCGCTGGCGCGCCCGCGCAAGGCGTGGCTGCCATACCCGGGTTTCCACCCATTTCGGGAATGCCGGCTTTACCTGGGGCGGGTGGGGCCCAAGTGGTAGTGCTCCAGGGCGCGGAACTGATGAATTTGCTCACGCGTGTCCAACACGGCGATGCCACGGCCGCGGTGGAGGGCGGCCCCCCACTGGTGAGCTCCGCTGCCGAGCCGGGCACGACGAACGTCTTGCGCGAACTAAAGGCCAGCAGTGTCGGCACCGGCATGAATCAGTTGGACAGCATGACGCTGGATATCGTCGCCATGTTGTTCGATCAACTGTTCGATGATCCCAAGATTCCCATTGCGGTGAAGGGGCTCATCGGGCGGATGCAGATCCCGATGCTCAAGGTCGCCCTTGCGGACAAGGAATTCTTCTCCAAGAAAAGCCATCCCGCCCGGCAGCTGCTCGATACGCTGGGCGAAATTGCTGCGCGTCTGCCGGCTGACTTCAGCGCTTCCAACCCGCTGTTTGGGCGCCTGGACGCTGTCATCCTCGAACTGATGAGTAATTTCCAGGACAGCATCGAGATCTTCGACGTCGTGCGCGAGAAGTTGAAGAATCTCGTCGAGGAGGAGGACCGGCGTATCGACGAGGAGACACGGGCCGCCGCGAGGCGAATCGAACAGATTGAAGGCCTCGCCGCCTCCAAGACCATGGCAGAGTTCGAGATCAAGACGCGCGTCCAGGATAGTAAATTGCCGCGTCCGGTGCACGAGTTTCTCGTTCACCAATGGGTCAAGTCGCTGCTTATAGTCCATGTCAGGCGCGGCCAGCACAGCGATGCGTGGAAGAACTCGCTCGAAACCATGGATATGCTTGTCTGGAGCGTCGAACCCAAACATACGCCCGAGGAGCGCCGCAAGTTGGCCACGGTAGTACCGGAACTGACTAAGCGTCTGGGTGCCGGCTTGAAGATAGCCGATGTTGAAGATGCCATCGTCGAGCGCTTTTTCTCTGATCTGAAAAAACTCCACGCCGAAGTGATGGGCACGGGCGGAGAAGGCGAGGTTGCGCCAGCCCTTGGCGTCAGCAGTGAGAACGACTCGGCGAAAGGCGACGCTGCGCCCGCCACAAAACACGTTGCTACGCCGGCCATGGAATTCGAGCGGGTGCCGGCCACGAAACCCGTTGCTGCGCCCGCAATACAATTCGAGGCGGTACCGGCAGTAAAACCGGTTGCTGCGCCCGCGATAGAATTGGAGACGGTACCGGACGCAAAACCCGTCGCTGCGCCCGCAATAGAACTCGAGGTGGTGCCGGCCGCAAAACCCGTCGCTGTGCCCGCAATAGAACTCGAGGCGGTACCGGCTCAAAACCCGTTGCTGCGCCCGCAATAGAACTCGAGGCGGTACCGGCCGCAAAACCAGGCGCTCCGCCCGTTATACCCCCCGACGCTTTGCCGGCATTGGAGTTCGATGCGGCACCGGCGACAAAACCCACCGCTGCGCCGCCGGGCATGAAACCCGCTGCTCCGCCCGCGTCAAGACCCGCGGCTCCGCCCGCGGCAAGACCCGCCGCTACGCCGCCGGGTATGCGACCTGCTGCTCCGCCCACGACAAGACCCGCTGCTGCACCAGGCGTGAGACCCGGGGCTCCGCCGGGCACAAGACCCGCTGCCGCGACTGCTGGAAAACCGGCAACGGCAACTGCAGCGAAGGCGCACGCCCCTGTCGAGGCGCAAGGAGCGGATCTCGATTCATTGGATTTCACCAAGAGCCTTACCATCAAGAACCCGTTTGGTGGCGGCCAGGTCAAGGTCGAAGAATTGGAATCCGCAGATGCTCGCGCGTCTGGCGCTCCTCCTGCCAAAGGCGAGGCGAATGACGTCGAATTCATTAAAAATATCAAGGTAGGGACTTGGGTGGAATTTCGCGAGCAAGGCGGGAAAGATGCGCGCCGACCGGCCAAGCTGTCCTACATCAGCCCACTAAGGAGCAGCTTTCTCTTCGTTGACCAGTCGGGAAAAACCGTCAAAGAGTGTTCGCGAACTGATCTTGGGCGCCTGGTCCGTCTCGGTATGGTTGTTGTGATGGAGGAAGCGCCGCTGTTCGATCGCATGATGGCCGGCGTGATCGGGAAGCTGACGCCCTGATTCGGTTGATCCGGATCCGACCGCGGTATCGCACTGGTTCGGTGAGACGAGCGGGAAATGGGTATCTCATTGTCTTTTTTCCTGTTTCCTTTCGTGGTTTTCCCTCAGGAGGCCGGCGTCCCATTTTGAAGAGAACGGCGTAAGCTTATTGCCGCCCTGAATGCACTCTTCATCGCGCCGGAGCAGGAGTGGCCACGCGGGGTGTAATCAAGGTCAGAAAAAGCCCCCGGGGGAGGCGAAGGTGCAGTCCATCTCGAGTTGGCTCAAATCACTTAACCTCGAGC
>JBQTIV010000117.1:0-3446 GCA_052387775.1 Betaproteobacteria bacterium | reverse complement strand
CCCGGCTGTTTCTTGCTCCCTCTCCGCCTGCAGGGGGAGAGGGCCGGGGTGAGGTGGTCTTGCTCGTGGATACATTCAATCGTTACTTTGAACCCGAAAATGTCGCTGCCGCGATGGAAGTGCTGGCAGCGGCAGGCTACAAGGTCGAAATTGCCATGCCGCGCGACGGTGCTCGCCCGCTATGTTGCGGCCGCACGTTTCTCGCCGCCGGCCTGGTGGACGAGGCCACAATCGAGGCCCAGCGCCTGCTCGATGCGCTGCGCCCTTTTGTCGATCGTGGCGTGCCCATCGTCGGGCTCGAACCGTCGTGCCTGCTTACGCTGCGCGACGAGTTCCTGGTAATGGGACTGGACGGCGAAATCGGGACGACCGCCGCACGCGCACTGCTGTTCGAGGAATTTCTCGCCGATGAAGCGGACGCCGGACGCCTTGCGCTCGAACTGGCACCGCTGCGCGCGCAGTCCGCGCTCCTGCACGGACACTGCCACCAGAAGGCCTTCGACGCCATGCCCGCGGTACGCAAGGTGCTGGGGCTGATTCCCGACCTGAATGTTCACACTGTGGATTCCGGCTGCTGCGGCATGGCCGGCAGTTTCGGCTACGAGGCCGAACACTTCGCGGTGAGCATGAAAATGGCGGAGCAGTCGCTGCTCCCGGCAGTCAGAAAAGCAGGTCCTGATACGATCGTCGTCGCAGACGGCACGAGTTGCCGGCAGCAGATCCACGATGGCGCGCGCAGGAAGGCGCTGCACGTTGCGCGTGTGTTGCAGATGTCGCTGGAAGAAGGTAAACGGTGAAACTGAAACTCAGAGGGTTTTTTCTCTACTACCTGCCACTGCTTGCCAACCTGGGTTTGATCGCGTACCTGACCTGGCAGCTCAATCTGGTGCCCTATTTCCAGCGCCAGGGAGAGTTTCAGATTTTTTCCGTGCTTTATGCTGTCGGAGGGCTGGTGATCGCCGTATCGGGGGTTACCTCGTTCGTCCATGCCGTATCGAACGAGAAAGGCCCGCGCAATCTTTTCATGCTGTCTCTGTTGAACACCATTATTCCGACGGTGCTGCTGTTAGCCCTGCTGCAACTCAGGTAGGAAAAGAAAATGGCCGAATCGAAGTGGAAATATCACGGTATTCGCATCGTCAAGGGATCCGAACTCGACACCAATACGGCGCAGACGCCGGGGATGAACCGAGCTGCCGCGATCACCTACGCGCGCTGCGGCGCCGAGAAGCTGTGGGCCGGCACCGTGGTCATCCATCCGAAAGCCAAGACCGGCGCCCATCACCACGGCCCGGTGGAAAGCGTGATCTATGTCGTTAGCGGCAAGGCACGGATGCGCTGGGGCGAAAAGCTCGAATTCGTCGCCGAGGCCGGCCCTGGCGATTTCATCCATGTGCCGCCTTACGTTCCGCACCAGGAGATCAACGCCTCGGACGGCGAGCCGTTGTCCTGCGTGCTGTGCCGCAGCGGCCAGGAGCCGGTCGTTGTGAACCTCGATATTCCCGTTGTGGAGCAACCGGAAGAAGTGCACTGGGTGGACAACATCCACCCAGCGCCGAAATCTGACTGAACAGGCGGAGCGTTCGCGAATTACGGCGCCAAAATCACGGACAAAACCCAAACTCTGAATTCATCGGACTGCGCGGCTTTGAGCGCAGGTCCGGTGGAATGATGGAACGGGCATGTGATTGACGCCGACTGCACACGAAGGATTCTCTCTCGATAGCTAGCGACGACTAAGTGACGGGAGAACATACGCGCTCATCGCCAGTTCTGGCCGCAATTGGTAATAACGTCCCGGGAGTGCCAGCCGCGCGGTCACTCATTTAACCCGGAAGAAACCTCTGACAAGCCGGACTTGGTCCTCCTGAAGACTGCGCCGCGCGTTCCCGGCTTTTTGCGCGAGATTGTCGACATACACTCCCAGGGTGAGCGCGCTTGGTGCGGCGTCTGCAGTCGTCCTGCTCAAATGAGCCTCGCTGGTATCCTCGAAGAGTTCAGCGACAAATCCACTCTCGCCGAGAAGCGAACGCATTTCTTCGGCAGAGACAAGGATGCTGTCGGCAGGGTCGGTGGCCCACGGAAGCGGAAAATAGGACGTGGCCGTTTTCCCGGCGGCCATCTCCTGGAAGGCGAACCGGCCACCGGGCTTGAGCACCCTGTAGACCTCCGCGTAGAGCTTCCGCTTGTCCGCGATGTTCATGCCGACGTTTTGCATCCAGGCTGCATCAAACGAATCGTCGGGGAAGGGCAAGTCGAGAGCGCTGCCCTGGTGCACTTCGATCCGGTCGTCAAGGCCGGTCAGCCGATTCAGCAGCACCGCGCCGGCACAGTAATCGGGCGACAATTCGAGGCAGTCGACGCGGCAGCCGAGCGTGGAAGCGATCAGCCGGGCGCAACCGGCCAGCCCAGCTCCAATATCGAGAACGCGATCGTCGGCCCGAAACTGTGCCAGCTCCAGCAACTCGCGTGAAGCGCGGAGTCCACCCGTGTGGAAATGATCAAGCGCCCCCAGTTCCTCGGGCGACAGGCGTTGCTCGGGATTCAATCCGGCTGCGCGGATGGCCGCCAGGATTCGTGCCTCGATATCACGGGCCGAATAGTGTGCTTGCAAACCTGCCATAAACAACCCCCCTCAAATTGCGAAGCGTTCTTACGTCGGCTCCATTGTTTTGTCAGGCCCTCTGAGCGATGACACACAGATGCAGCTCCGGATACTGGTCATATTCCAAGTGCCTGCACACGCATCCAGTGCTAGATATCAACTGGAGCATCTTTGGAATGCCAAGGGTGCTGTAATACATCTGCGGCCCCATCGCCGAATCGACCTTCTCCGAGGGCGCGTTCAAACCGCCCGTCGTGAAGATACAGACTCCTCCGGGTGATAGGCCTTGCATGATCTTTTTTAAAACGGGCTCCTGGTGTGCCAAAGGCACATGCCAGATGCTGTCCCATGCTGTAATGAGATCGTACGCTCTCGAAAAATCCCATTCGCAAATATCGGCATGATGAAAGATGACATTCGGGTGGCGCTGTTTCGCCAATTCAATCATTTGAGTCGACAAGTCCAGCCCCTCGACACTAAAACCACACTTTGTCAGGAGGTCGATGATTCTCCCGTTACTGCCGCAACCAACATCAAGCGCAGTACGCTTCTCTTTGACAAAGGCAATAGCGCGCTCGTGCTGTCTAATCCCGTAGTCTTGCAGGAACGCATCGCTATTCCACCGATCCGCGAGTTGGTCATAGCTTCTTGCAATTTCGCGTGGGTCCATTCGACACCTTGGGGCTAACCGTGCCAGTTCAGGCGCGCGACGCTTGACGTTGTACCAGAATTTCGGCACAGGTTAGAAGTAGAGTAAGGGCGCTTCGCGGGCTCTTTTGGGAGCGGGAGAAGCGATGAAGAAGTCGAGGTTCACGGAAGAACAAATTACCTTCGCGCTGCG
>JBQTIV010000116.1:0-18491 GCA_052387775.1 Betaproteobacteria bacterium | reverse complement strand
GGGGACGCACACTGAAAGCAGTCATCCCAGGAGGGTCTTCCCTGCCGGGGCTGCCCGCCGGAATCATGATGCAAACCGCCATGGACTACGATGCGATCGCCAAGGCCGGTTCGATGCTGGGTTCCGGAGCGGTGATCGTCATGGACGAGACTACTTGTATGGTGCGCGCGCTGCAGCGACTGTCATATTTTTATTTCGAGGAATCCTGCGGCCAGTGCACCCCCTGCCGCGAAGGCACCGGCTGGCTGTACCGGATGGTTCATCGCATCGAGCATGGGCAGGGCCGGAGCGAGGATCTGGAAACGCTGAACTCGGTGGCCGACAACATCGCGGGGCGCACCATCTGTGCGCTGGGCGACGCCGCCGCACTTCCGGTGAAGAGCTTCGTCAAGCACTTCCGCGAAGAGTTCCAGTACCACGTCGATCACAAGAAGTGCCTTGTATGAGGCCAAACTGATGGCGCGACTCGAAATAGACGGCCGGCCGGTCGAAGTGCCGGACAAAAGCACGATCATGGATGCCGCCAACAAGCTCGGTATCTACGTTCCGCATTTCTGTTATCACAAGAAACTGTCAATCGCCGCCAACTGCCGCATGTGCCTGGTACAGGTGGAGAAAGCGCCGAAGCCGCTGCCCGCCTGCGCCACCCCCGCTACCGAAGGTATGAAGGTCCATACCCACTCGGAGGATGCGATCCAGGCGCAGAAAGGCGTAATGGAATTCCTGCTCATCAACCATCCGCTCGATTGCCCGATCTGCGACCAGGGCGGCGAGTGCCAGTTGCAAGACCTCGCCGTCGGCTATGGCGCATCGAGCTCCCGCTACACGGAGCCCAAGCGGGTTGTCGCGACCAAGGAACTGGGGCCGCTGGTCTGCGCCGACGAGATGTCCCGCTGCATTCACTGCACCCGCTGCGTGCGTTTCGGTCAGGAGATCGCTGGCATCATGGAACTCGGCATGGTCGGCCGCGGCGAGCATGCGGAGATCATGCCGTTCGTGGCGCGCGGCGTGGATTCCGAACTGTCGGGGAACATGATCGACGTCTGTCCGGTAGGCGCGCTTACCTCCAAGCCGTTTCGCTACAAGGCGCGCACCTGGGAGCTGGCGCGGCGCAAATCCATCAGCCCGCACGACGGCCTCGGCTCCAATCTGGTGGTGCAGGTGAAGGACGACCGCGTCATGCGCGTGCTGCCGCTGGAGAACGAAGGCATCAACGAATGCTGGCTCTCGGACCGGGATCGGTTCTCTTACGAGGCGCTCAGCTCGCGAGAACGTTTGACCACGCCAATGATCAAGCGCGACGGCAACTGGGAGGAAGCGGACTGGACCACGGCGCTTGAGTTCGTGGCCGCTGGACTCAGGCGCATTCGCGATGTGCACGGAGGCAATGAGCTCGGCGCGCTCGCCTCACCTCAGTCGACGCTGGAAGAACTTCGTCTGCTCGGCAAATTTGTGCGCGGAATCGGCAGCAGCAACGTCGATTTCCGTCTGCGTCAATCGGACTTCTCGGGGGACGCGAGCCTGCGCGGCGCGCCCTGGCTGGGAACGAAGGTCGCTGCAATAAATGGCTTGGACCGGGTGCTCATGGTGGGCTCGACCTTGCGCAAGGATCACCCGCTGCTCGCGCAGCGATTCCGCCAAGCGGTAAAGAATGGGGCACAGTTCAACCTGATCAATCCGGTGGACGACGATCTGCTGATGCGCGTGGCTAACAAATCGATCGTCGCCCCAAGTGCGATGCCCGAGGCACTCGGCCAGGTGCTCAAAGCCGCCGCCGAGGCGAAGTCAGTGGCGGTGCCGGCGGCGGTGGCCGGCCTCGAGGTAGGCAATCCCGCCCGCGCGATCGCGCAATGCCTGGTTTCCGGTGCAAACCGCGCGGTATTTCTCGGCAACCTCGCGCAGCATCACCCGCAGGCTTATCAGTTGCATCGCCTCGCGCAGGAACTGGCCAGCATCGTAGGCGCGAGCTTCGGCTTTCTCGGCGAGGCGGCGAACAGCGTCGGCGGTTACCTCGCGGGTTCGCTGCCTTTCGGGCGCAAATCCGCGGGCCTGAACGCTGCGCAAATGCTCATCCAGCCGCGTCGGGCTTACCTCCTGCTGAATGCCGAAATGGAGCTCGATACCTACGATCCGCGCACGGCGCTCGCCGCAATGCACGGCGCGGAGCTGGTGGTGGTCATGTCCCCGTACAAGCAACGTGCCGCCGCGTACGCGCAGGTTCTGCTGCCGGTGTCGCCGTTCACCGAGACCGCCGGCACTTACGTCAACACCGAGGGTGTAGTGCAGAGCTTTCAGGCCGTGGTGCGACCGCTGGGCGAAACGCGCCCGGCGTGGAAAGTCTTGCGCGTGCTCGGGACGCTTCTCGATTGTGCGGGTTTCGATTTCGACAGCATCGAGCAGGTGCGCGGCGAGTGTCTGACTTCGATCGGTGACGTCGCATCCAGGCTGTCAAACGAAATCGGCGGCGCCCTCGCGGTAATTGCTGCAGTACCGTCCGCGGGCATCGGGCGAGCGCCAATTGAAAGGATCGGCGAAGTGCCGATCTACCACGCGGACGCAATCGTGCGGCGCGCCGACTCGCTGCAGCAGACGCGCGACGCGCAGGTGCAAACCGCCTGGCTGGCCGGGAGCCTGATCGAACGGCTCGGACTGCGCCAGGGCGAGCGCCTCAGGATCATGCAGCAGGGCGGCGAAGCTACGCTGCCATTCGAGCGCGACGACCGCCTGCCCGGGGACTGCGTGCGCTTGCCCTCGGGCTGCCGCGAAACCGCCGGCCTGGGAGCGATGTTCGGCGTAGTGACGCTGGAGCGCGCCGCGGCGCCGCAGAGAGCTATAGCATGAGTTTCGCCTTTCTTGAGAAGCTCATCGGGACCGGCGGGGTCACTGCGCTGTGGACGTTGGCGAAAATTCTTGCCATCGTCATCCCGATCACACTTAGCGTGGCCTACCTTACGCTGGCGGAGCGCAAGATCATCGGTTACATGCAGATCCGCATAGGCCCGAACCGCGTCGGCTACTGGGGCCTGCTGCAGCCGTTCGCCGATGTGCTCAAGCTGCTGGTCAAGGAAGTCATCGTGCCCTCGGGCGCGAATAAATTCCTGTTCATGCTGGCCCCGGTGCTCGCCATCATGCCGGCATTGGCGGCCTGGGCGGTGGTGCCGTTTTCCCCGGAGCTGGTGCTGGCGGACGTCAATGCCGGGCTGCTCTACGTGATGGCTATCACCTCCATGGGCGTGTACGGCGTGATCATCGCCGGCTGGGCGTCGAACTCCAAATACGCTTTTCTGGGCGCCATGCGTTCGGCGGCGCAGATCGTTTCCTACGAGATTGCGATGGGTTTTGCCCTGGTGTGCGTGCTGATGATGTCGGGCAGCCTGAACCTTTCCACCATCGTCAACGAACAGAAGTCCGGGTGGGGGCTGTTGGGCTGGAACCTGATCCCGTTGCTGCCGATGTTCCTGGTGTATTTCATTGCCGGCGTGGCCGAGACCAACCGCGCGCCTTTCGATGTGGCGGAAGGCGAATCGGAGATCGTGGCCGGTTTCCACGTCGAGTATTCGGGGACCGCGTTCGCAGTGTTCTTCCTTGCCGAATACGCGAACATGATCCTGATATCGGCGATGGCCTCGATCATGTTCCTCGGCGGCTGGCTCTCGCCCGTTCCGTTCATTGCGGACGGTTTTCCGTGGCTGGCCATCAAGGCGGCCTTCCTGCTGTTCTGTTTCCTGTGGTTGCGTGCCACCTTCCCGCGCTACCGCTACGACCAGATCATGCGGCTGGGCTGGAAGGTTTTTATCCCATTGACGATAGTTTGGCTGGTTCTGGTTGGCGGTCTGATGCAGACGCGGTACTGGCCATGGTGAGGCCGGAAAAATGATCGAGCGCATGCGCGATTTCTTCCGCACCTTCCTGCTGTTCGAACTGGTGAAGGGTCTGATGCTCACCGGCCGCTATTTCTTCGCGCGCAAGATCACGGTGCAGTTTCCGGAAGAGAAGACTCCGCAATCGGGGCGCTTCCGCGGCCTGCACGCGCTGCGCCGCTATCCCAACGGCGAGGAACGCTGCATAGCCTGCAAGTTGTGTGAAGCGGTATGCCCAGCGTTGGCCATCACCATCGAATCCGAGCAGCGTGCCGACGGCACCCGCCGCACCACGCGCTACGACATCGACTTGACCAAGTGCATATTCTGCGGTTTTTGCGAGGAGTCCTGCCCGGTAGACTCGATCGTCGAGACCCGCATCCTCGAATACCACGGGGAAAAGCGCGGAGACCTTCTGTACACGAAGGAGATGCTGCTGGCGATCGGCGATCGCTACGAGGGACAGATCGCCAAAGACCGCGCCGATGACGCGGCATATCGGTGAGGCGTGAGGCCAAGAATCGGTGATGAGGTGATTCAGTAATTAGGTGATTGAAACCAGCCACTCAATCACTCAATCACTTAATCACTTAATTACTTAATTACTCTCACCCCTCACTCCTCAAACCTTACCAACAAGAACATGGACTTCAAGACTGGCATCTTCTATTTCTTCGCGGCAATGCTGGTGTTAGCCGCGCTGCGCGTCATAACAGCGCGCAATCCGGTGCACTCGGCGCTTTTCCTGGTGCTCGCGTTCTTTACTGCCGCGGCCCTGTGGATGCTGCTCGAGGCCGAGTTCCTCGCCATCGCACTGGTGCTGGTCTACGTCGGCGCGGTGATGGTGCTGTTCCTGTTCGTGGTGATGATGCTCGACATCAACCTCGACCGCCTGCGCGAGGGCTACTGGGATTACCTGGTGCCGGCGCTGATCGTGGCCGGGGTGATGGTGGCGGAAATGGCGATCATCCTTGGCGCCCGCTACTTCGACCTCGAAGGCATGCCGGTGCCCGAACCCAGGGCTGGGGACTACAGCAACACGCGCGAGCTTGGCCTGCTGGTCTATACGGACTACGTCTATCCATTCGAGATCGCCGCGGTGATCCTGCTGGTCGCAATTGTCGCCGCCATAGCGCTGACGCTGCGCCACCGCAAGGACACCAAGTACCTCGATCCGGCGAAGCAAATCAACGTGCGCCGCAAGGACCGCGTGCGCATGGTATCGATGCCGTCAGAGGGCAAGGATGAAGGCTGAAGGATGAAGGCGGAAGGAAAATTCCACGTGTCGGGGAGTGCGGTTGTGCACGCGGATAGTCAGGCGCCGGATTGCTGCGGCCTCTTTGGTTCAGCATTTCACTTCATCCTTCATCCTTCATCCTTCATCATTTCGACGAATGGAGGTCGGCGATGATCTCCCTCTCCCACTACCTCATTCTCGGCGCCGTGCTGTTCGCGATCAGCGTGGTGGGAATTTTTCTGAACCGCAAGAACGTGATCATCCTGCTGATGGCGATCGAGCTGATGCTGCTGGCGGTGAACATCAATTTCGTCGCCTTTTCGCATTTCCTGGACGATACCGCCGGCCAGGTATTCGTGTTTTTCATCCTTACCGTGGCGGCGGCCGAGTCGGCAATCGGTCTGGCGATCCTAGTGGTGCTGTTCCGCACCGTGCACACCATCAATGTCGACGATTTGGACAAACTGAAGGGGTGAGGCGTGAGGCGTGAGGAGTCAGGAGTGAGGAATACAAGAATCGCGGCGGGTTCCCCCCTCACCCCTCACCCCTCACCCATCACGCACTTGGATCCATGAAAGCCCTCTACCTCCTCGTCCCCCTCGCCCCGCTTGCCGGCGCGCTGGTCGCCGGACTGCTGGGCTGGTTGATCGGCCGGCGCGCCACGCACTGGGTGGCTATCATCGGCATGACGGTGTCCACGGTTGCGGCCTTTCTGGTGTTTCGTGACGTGCTTGCGGGCAACACGTTCGACGGACCGGTCTATACCTGGATCACCACCGGTGACATCTCGCTGGAAATCGGATTCCTGATCGACAAACTGTCGGCCACCATGATGCTGGTGGTGAGCTTTGTATCTCTCATGGTGCATGTCTACACCATCGGCTACATGGCGGACGACCCTGGCTACCAGCGTTTCTTTTCCTATATTTCGCTGTTCACCTTCTCGATGCTGATGCTGGTGATGAGCAACAACTTCCTGCAGCTGTTCTTCGGCTGGGAAGCGGTGGGCCTCATTTCCTATCTGCTGATCGGGTTCTGGTATACGCGCCCCAGCGCGATCTACGCCAGCTTGAAGGCTTTCCTGGTCAATCGCGTCGGCGATTTAGGTTTCCTGCTCGGCATCGCGCTCATATTCGTGTACTGCGGTTCGCTTGACTACGCGCAGGTTTTCTCCCGCGCACCCGCATTTACCGGGGCGACGGTGGAAGTGGCATACGTCGGCTGGCCGCTGCTTACCACCATCTGCATCTTGTTGTTCATCGGTGCGATGGGAAAATCGGCGCAATTTCCCCTGCACGTCTGGCTGCCGGACTCGATGGAGGGCCCGACCCCGATCTCGGCGCTGATACATGCCGCCACCATGGTGACTGCGGGCATTTTCATGGTGGCGCGGATGTCGCCGTTGTTCGAGCTGTCGGAAACGGCGCTGTCGTTGGTGATGGTGATCGGCGCGATCACCGCGTTGTTCATGGCGCTGGTGGCGGTGGTGCAGAACGACATCAAGCGGGTGGTGGCCTATTCGACCCTGTCGCAGCTCGGTTACATGACTGTGGCGCTCGGCGCTTCGGCTTACGCCGGGGCCATATTCCATCTGGTCACTCACGCCTTCTTCAAGGCGCTGCTGTTCCTCGGCGCCGGCTCGGTGATCATCGCCCTGCACCACGAGCAGGACATGCGCAGAATGGGGGGATTGAGAAAATACCTGCCGGTCACCTACGCTGTCATGCTAATTGGCGCGCTGGCAAGCGCGGGTATCCCTGGCTTGTCCGGTTTTTTCTCCAAGGACGCGATCATCGAGGCAGTGCATCTGTCGCAGTTACCGGGCAGCGGCTTCGCCCACTTGTGCGTACTGTCGTGCGTGTTCGTCACCGCGTTCTATACCTTCCGGTTGATCTTCATGACCTTCCACGGCAAGGAGCATTTCCAGGCGCACACTGATTACCATGTACGCGGGCAGGGCCATGCCCCGCGTGAATCCCCGTGGGTTGTGACCGTGCCGTTGATGATCCTGGCGGTGCCGTCGGTCTGCGCCGGGTGGGTCATCGGGCCCGTGTTGTACGGCGGTTTCTTCGCTGAATCCATCGTGGTTGCAAAATCTCACGACGTGCTTGCCGATCTGGGCAGGAATTTCCACGGCGTGTTGGCGATGATGGCGCACGCGCTTGCCACGTGGCCGTTCTGGCTTGCCGTGGCCGGCATTGCCGCCGCCGCCCATTTGTATCTCAAGCGCACCGATCTGCCGGACAAATTGCGGCAACGGTTCTCGCCGCTGTATACCGTTCTCGAGCAGAAGTATTATTTCGACCGCTTCAACGACTGGTTCTTTGCCGGCGGCGCGCGCTTGGTGGGACGCGGATTGTGGAAGGGCGGCGACGTCGCGGTGATCGACGGTTTCGTCGACGGCAGTGCAACTCTGGTCGGTTGGCTGGCGAGCGTAATTCGCAAGATCCAGTCCGGGTATGTCTATACCTACGCCTTTGCCATGATCATCGGCATGGTGACCCTGCTGACCCTCTGGTTCGCGCGGACTTGAAAGTTGACCACGGGGAGCAGGGGGATCAATTACATGAGATTACTTGAACTGTCTTTCGGTAACGCAATGCTTTTTTTGAGTGCAGAGATTGCTGTTCTCCCCGTGTTCCCCGTGGTGAAAGACTGAATGTTTTCCGGGTTTCAACTCAGCACCGTTATCTGGCTGCCGATTCTTGCCGGGGTGGCAGTGTTGTTCACCGGTTCGGACCGCAATGCCAACGTCGCCCGCTGGCTCGCGCTCGCCGCTGCCATCGGCGGACTGGCCGTTGCGCTGCCTCTGTACGCCGGATTCGACCGGAGTGCCGCGCAATTTCAGTTCGTGGAATTGAAACCCTGGATCGAGTCCTACAACGTCAACTATCACCTCGGTATCGACGGCATCTCGCTGTTGATGATCCTGCTCAACTGCGTCACCACCGTGCTGGTGGTGTTGGCGGGATGGCGAGTGGTGGAAACCCGGGTGGCCCAGTACTTGGCGGCTTTCCTGATCCTGTCGGGAATCATGAATGGCGTGTTCTGCGCGCAGGATGCTGCGTTGTTCTACGTGTTCTTCGAGGCGACGCTGATTCCGATGTTCATCGTCATTGGCGTCTGGGGTGGCCCGAACCGGGTTTATGCGGCACTCAAGTTCTTCCTCTACACACTGGTCGGCTCCCTGCTGACGCTGATCGCATTCATCTATCTGTACATTGCCGCTGAGGGCAGCTTCGCAATGGCCGACTACTACCGTCTGCCGATCCCCATGGGCACGCAGATCCTCCTGTTCGTTGCCTTCTTTGCCGCGTTTGCGGTCAAGGTGCCGATGTTCCCGGTACATACCTGGCTGCCCGATGCGCACGTCGAGGCGCCCACCGGCGGGTCCGTGGTGCTGGCGGCGGTAATGCTGAAGCTCGGCGCCTATGGTTTCATCCGGCTGTCTCTGCCAATCCTCCCGGACGCCAGCCATGTGCTTGCCCCGGTCGTCATCGGCTTGTCCCTGATCGCGGTGGTGTACATCGGACTGGTGGCGCTGGTGCAGACCGACCTGAAGAAACTGATCGCCTATTCCTCGATTTCGCACATGGGATTCGTGACGCTGGGCGTTTTTCTGTTCAACGAACGCGGCATGGAAGGCGCCGTGATCCAGATGGTCTCGCACGGCTTCGTTTCCGGTGCGCTGTTCCTGTGCGTAGGCGTCCTCTATGACCGCATGCACTCGCGCCTGATCGCCGACTACGGCGGAGTGGTGAACCGGATGCCGGTATTTGCCGCCTTCTTCACGCTCTTCGCGATGGCCAATTCGGGCCTGCCGGGCACCAGCGGATTTGTCGGCGAGTTCCTGGTGATACTGGGGACGATGGAAAAGAACTTCTGGTACGCGTTGGCCGCGGCGAGCACGCTGCTGTTCGGTGCCGCCTATACGTTGTGGATGATCAAACGCGTCGTGTTCGGCGCGGTGGCCAACGGCCAGGTCGCGGCATTAACGGACATTACCGCGCGCGAGGGGCTGGTGCTGGGTCTTTTGGCGATCACGGTGCTGGCATTGGGGCTGTACCCGCAGCCTTTTGCCGTGGTGTTGCACACTTCGGTCAACGAATTGCTGACGCTGGCAAGCCAGAGCAAGTTATGAAAGAGCGGATTGGGGAATGTGGATTGAGGCAAAGCCAAACGCGGCAGGAAGCGCTCTTCCCCCGACCCCCAATCCCGAATCCTCAATCCTGATTCTGGAACCGCTCTTCCCCCGATCCCCAATCCTGAATCCCGAATCCTCAATCCTGATTCTGGAACCGCTCTTCCCCCGATCCCCAATCCCGAATCCTCAATCCTGATTTAAGACCATGGAATACGAAATGCCCGATTTTCTGCTGGCGGCTCCCGAGATCATCCTGCTGACGATGGTCTGCGTCATCTTGGTCGTGGACTTGTTTCTGTCCGATGCCCAGCGGGTCTGGACCTATGCGCTAAGCCAGCTGTCGCTGATCGGCACAGCGGTGTTTGTGTTTGTCATGCGCGGGGAGGATGTTGCCTACACTTTCAACGGCATGTTCGTCGACGACCCGATGGCCGACGTGCTCAAGATTGCGGTGTGCCTGACGGTTGCCGTCATGCTGGCCTACTCGCGTACCTACGTCGCCGCGCGCGACATGTATCGCGGCGAGTTCTTCGTGCTTTCCCTGTTCGCCACGCTCGGCATGATGGTGATGATCTCGGCGAATCACTTCCTGGTGCTCTACCTCGGGCTGGAATTGCTGTCGCTGTCCTTGTATGCGCTGGTGGCGCTGCCGCGCGATTCAGGCAACAGCACCGAGGCTGCGATGAAGTACTTCGTGCTCGGTGCGCTGGCCTCCGGCATGCTTCTGTACGGCATGTCGATGATTTACGGCGCCACCGGGTCGCTGGAGGTCACCGAAGTTGCGCAGCGCATATTCGACGGCGATGCCATTCCGGCCATCCTGATTTTCGGGCTGGTGTTCGTGGTGGCCGGCATCGGCTTCAAGCTGGGCGCCGTGCCGTTCCACATGTGGGTGCCGGACGTTTATCACGGCGCGCCGACGGCGGTAACGCTCCTCATCGGAACCGCGCCCAAGCTGGCGGCGTTTGCGTTCATCATGCGGTTGCTGGTCGAGGCGCTGGGCATGGAGCAACTGCTCGTCGAATGGCAGCAGATGCTGGTAATCCTTGCGGTGGCCTCGCTGGCGATCGGCAACATCACCGCGATCGCGCAGACCAACCTGAAGCGCATGCTGGCCTACTCGACCATTTCGCACATGGGTTTCCTGCTGCTCGGCGTCCTCAGTGGCACGCTCGATGGCTTCGGTGCGGCGATGTTCTACGCCATCATTTACGTGTTGATGGCACTGGGCGCTTTCGGCATGATCCTGCTGCTGTCTCGGCAGGGCTTCGAGGCGGAGAACCTCGAGGACTTCAAGGGGCTCAATCAACGCAGCCCCTGGTACGCCTTCATCATGATGCTGCTGATGTTCTCGATGGCGGGCATTCCGCCCACCATGGGTTTCTGGGCCAAGCTGTTCGTGCTCCAGGCGGTGCTGTCGGCGGGTTACCTCTGGCTGGCTGTGGTGGCCGTGCTGTTCTCGCTCATCGGCGCGTTCTACTATTTGCGCATCGTCAAACTGATGTACTTCGATGCACCGACCGACGCGGCGCCGATCGACCCGCGCGCCGACATCCGGGTATTGATGTCGGCCAACGGCCTTGCCGTGCTGGTGTTCGGATTGGCGCCGGGCTCGCTGCTGGACATCTGCGAACGCGCGTTACGGCTTTCCCTGTGAGTGCGGATTTCACCGAGAAGATGATTTCCTCGAAGACCGCCTACCGCGGCCAACTGCTGCAGGTGAACGAGGACGAAGTCAGGTTGCCCGATGGCAGCCATGCCCGGCGCGAATTCGTTGTGCATCCGGGAGCCGCGTTGATTCTGCCGATTTTCGACGACGGTTCCGTGCTACTTGAGCGCCAGTTCCGCTATCCGGTCGGAAGTCATTTCTACGAGTTGCCCGCAGGCAAGCTCGAGTCAGACGAACCGCCGCTGGAAACCGCCAGGCGCGAGCTTCAGGAGGAGACCGGTTACGTGGCGGCGCAATGGCGCGAACTCGGCCGCCTGCATCCCTGCGTCGGGTACTCCAACGAGACCATCGATTTCTTCCTGGCGCGCGGGCTCGAATTCAAAGGCGCACGGCTTGACAAAGGCGAGTTTCTGGAGACCTTGAGGTTACCGCTTGCAGAGGCGCTGGAGTGGATCCGGCGCGGGCGCATCAGCGACACGAAAACCATTCTCGGCCTGTTCTGGGCCGAAAAGATTCTCAGGGAAGCCTGGTAGAGAACCCCGGCGCGATCAGGCGAGTCTGGCTGCCGGCTGCTCTGCGTCGCTTGAGACCAGGAAGGGCTGCGGGTGCCCGAACACATAGCCCTGGCCGTAGCGCACGCCCATCTCGGTCAGGATTTTCAATACGTCCTGGTTCTCGACCCACTCGGCGATCACTTGCTTGTTCAGTCCCTCCGCCACGTCGCACAACGCGCGCACGAACAGGCGATTGGCTTCATCGGCCGCCAGACCGCGTATGAAATTGCCGTCGATCTTCAGGTAGTCCACATCGAAGCGCTTGAGGAAATAGAACGAGCTGAATCCCGCCCCGAAATCGTCGAGCGCAAAGCGGCAACCCAGATTCTTCATCTGCGAGATGAACTCCTGCGTCACGCCCACTTCTGCCATCGCCGCGGTTTCCGTGATCTCGAACACCAGCTGATCGTGATCCACCGGCGCGGCTGCGAGCATGCCCTGGAAGCGGCGTACCCACTGCTGGTCGGAGAGGCTCACCCGCGACAGGTTCACGAAGTAGCGCAACTTCTGGCCGCGCATATGCGGCTGCTTCAGGACTTCCAGGACCTTGGCCAGCACGCGCAGGTCGATTTCCTGGGCCATTCCCAGCGACTCGGCGACCTCGATGAACTGTCCCGGCAGGACGATGCTGCCGCTGCGGTCGAGGATGCGCACGAGAACTTCGTGGTGAACGACTTTTTGATCGGGAAGGCTGACCACCGGCTGCGAGTAGAGCAACACCCGGTCCTCATCCAGCACTTCGCGCAGTTCCCGCGCCCAGTGCACGCGCCTGTGGGTGCTGCGCATATCGTCCGGATTCTGATCATGCAGCACGAAGCGGTTGCGGCCGTTGTCCTTTGCCTGGTACATGGCGATGTCCACGTTGGCGAGCAGTGACGCCACATCGTTGCCGTGAAACGGATAGGCCACGACACCGAGCGAGGCAGTCAGCGTGGAAAGGCAGCCCTGGCCGCCCAGGCGGAACTTGTAGTGGCGCAGCGCCGTGAGCGCGCGTTCAGCGACCTCTGCGGCCTCGGCACGCAGCGCATCCGGCAAATGCAACGCGAATTCGTCGCCGCCCAGGCGAAACACCTGCGCGTTTTGGTCCTTCACCACGTCCTTGAGCAGTCCGCCTATGCTGATAAGCAACTGGTCGCCGGCACGATGCCCGAAGTTATCGTTGATGTACTTGAAATGATCGACGTCCAGCAGCAGCACCGATCCTTTTTCGCCGTCGGCGAGCGCGGCATCCAGCGTTTTCTGTAGCGAAACCCGGTTGGGCAGGCCGGTGAGCGTATCGTGGCTGGCGAAGCGTTCGATCTCGAGCGCCGCCCTGTGCTGCTCGGTAACGTTGCGCGCGGTGCCGCGCAGGCCGATGACCGCGCCATTGTCGTCATATGAAGTGCGCGCGTTGATTCCCACCCAGCGGTCGTTGCCGTCGGCGGATATCAGGTGCGTGAGATAGTTCTTGACCTCGCCTTTGCGGCGCAGCGCGGAAAGAAAGCGGCGGTTGGAGACGTGCGACAGGCCCGCTTCAAAGTCGAAGAAACAGCGGCCGATCAGGTCCTTCTGCTGCAAGCCGAAGATGTCCACGCAGCCGTTGTTGAGGTAGGTGAAACGGCCCAGCGCATCGGTGGTCCAGATCAGATCGTGGGAGGTCTCCACCAGGTCGCGGTAGCGCGACTCACTTTCCAGCAGCAGCTGGATGATGCGGCGCTTTTCCTTGAGCGTCCTGCGCGCGGCGGCCAATTCGTCTTCGTACTTTTCCGCTTCGTGCTTGTCGCTGCCGGCTACCAGGGCCGAACCGGCCAGACCGTCGATGATCTCGAGCGCATAGCGCCGGTGTCCGCCATCAGTGCGGCGGGCGACCAGCACGCCCTGAGCGTCCCAGCGCCTGAGTTTCTGCACGGGGATGCCAAGCTTTGCCGCGGCTTCCTGAATCGAATATTCGGGAAGTTCGTGCGCCATTACGCGCCTCGCGCTTGATGGATTCTGGTTGGTCGGGCCGGCAAATTCAGCGCGCCGGCGCATCAATGCAAGTGCTTGGCCATGCCCGGTTCGTCCTGGCGCACGCCCGAGGTGATGTCGTTCTGCCGCGTAACCAGCCGCTGCATCAGCTTCAGGTCACGATGGCTCAGGTTTAACGCCGTGTCGACCCACACCTCGACCACGCCAATCAGTTCCTCGTAATCGAGCTTGTGCACGCGCCTGCGTGCGGCGGCAAGTCCAGCCCTGGCGTTGCGGCTGCGGCCGCGGGACCGGATAAACCCGGCGACTTCCGCTTCACCACGGCCCTGCTCCACGACTACGTCCACTACCCCCATTGCCAGCATATCATCGGCGCTGTACATCTTGCCACTGGTAATCAGGTTCTCGGTCGCAGGTTTGCCCACCTTGCGCTCCAGGAAGGAATAGGCCCCCATCCCCGGAAACATGTTGAACAGGATCTCCGGAAAACCGAAGCGCGCCTGACGCTCCGCGACCAGCACATCGGAGGACAGCGCTGCCTCGAATCCGCCGCCCAGGCATTCACCCTGGATCAAGGAGATCGTGGTGATTGGCAACTCGTGACCAATGTAATTGCGGTACAGGACATCGACGCAGGCCTTGCCATAGCCGAGCAGCCCGTCGCGGTCCTGATTGTCGATCAACCTGGTGAACAGGCTGAGGTCGCCGCCTAGATTGAATACGCCAGGCACCTTGGACGCCAGGATCGCGTATTCGATGGGCGCACTCCGTCCTCCACAATCCACTTCGCCGCCGGTGTGGGTAATGAAACGGCAATAGCGGCCCAGGTCGCGCAGCAGGTCGGGATTGAAATTCGGTCGCGGAGTCGGATTCCAGCGCAACCACATAGCGTGTTGTTCTCTTTCGAAAAAGGCGGATAGCTGAGCCGAGAAAAAGTACTCGGTCGCTTCCCCGGCAGGCTCGGTTCCGGTCGATGCCGGGACTTTTAGTAATTCCTGCTGGATATACATGTCCATTTTAGAGTCTCCTCCGAGAGTGGATTTAAGTTGTGAAATAGGCCGCCACAGGACCTCCCCCAAAGCGGCCTGCGCACTGACTGTAGACGAAAACAGAGGCAAAAAGCAAATCTAACACTTTGATAGATTTAATTTTTCTGCTTTGTTGTCAATAATTTGGATGAACTTGTCACCCTAAGGAGACTAAAAAAATTAGTGTTTTGCTTTTGGCCCGACTGAGGGCCAACGTGTGGATGAGCTTCAAGAACGCCGTACAAGCTTTGGATTTTGTTGACGTTCCATTCAATTCGCAGTAGAAAGGAAACCCATAAGAACGAAAGTCTTACCCTCGCTCCTCGATGCACTTCTTTCTCCGTTCCATCGCGTGGCTGCTATTCCGCGTCAAGGTCGTCGGCGACCTGGCGCCATTCGGGCATGCGGACCGGCTGCTGCTGGTCGCCAACCATCATTCACGGCTTGACGCAGTGTTGCTGGCGCTGTTCTTGCCGCGTGCGCCGGTCATAGTCGTTCCGCCTGAGGAAACCCATAGCCGGCTGATGCGCTGGTTGCTGGGGCACGTCGACCACGAAGTGCATGACCTGAACAATCCCCTCAGCATCAAGCCGCTGCTGCGATTGCTACGCGGCGGACGCCCGGTGGTGCTATTCCCGGAAGGGCGCATCGCGCGCAATGCCGCGGTGATGAAGGTTTACCCGGTACCCGCGCTGATCGCGCTCAAGAGTGGCGCCGCGGTGCTGCCGGTGCACGTGGAAGGCGCCGGCCAGTGGTTCAGCCGCTCCGGTTCGACATCATTCCTGCGGCGGCTCCTGCCTGCGGTGACGGTGCGGGTGTTCTCGCCCACTCGCATAGACGGCGGCGCCGCCGGAAGCGCGCGCCGGCGGCGCGCTTTCGCCACCCGCAGGCTCACTGCGATCATGCAGACCATGGCGCAGCAGTCGCACGCCTGCAAGCCGCTGTTCGAATGCTTTCTTGATGCGGTGGCGGCGCACGGGCGCAATACGGTGCTGATGGAAGATCAGAACGAGGAGCCGCAGACCTACGGCCAGTTGCTGCGCATGAGCCTGGCGCTGTCGCGGTTGCTCAAGCGATTTACCAGTGAGCGCGAGAACGTCGGCGTACTGCTTCCGAACGTGGTCCCGGCGGTGGGCGTGGTGATGGGCCTGTCGGCTGCCGCGCGCGTGCCGGCCATTTTCAATTACACGGCGGGTCCGCTGGGGGTGGAAAGCGCCAAGGTTGCGGCCGGCGTGCGCACCGTGATCACTTCTCGCAAGTTCATTGAGCAGGGCCATCTACACCCGCTGCTGGAGGCGCTTGCCGGCTGCAACATCGTCTATCTCGAGGATCTGCGCAACCAGTTCGGCTGGCGCGACAAGTTGTGGCTGATCGGCTTCGCGCTGCGTTTTCCGCGGCTGGCGATTGCCAGCCAGTCCACGCTCGACCCTGCGGTGGTGTTGTTCACTTCCGGCTCGGAGGACCGTCCGAAAGGGGTGGTGCTGTCGCACCATGCCATCGTTGCCAACGTAGCGCAGATTCGCGCGGTGTTCGACTTTTCTCCCGAAGACAAGATTCTGAATCCGTTGCCGCTGTACCACGCCTACAGCTTCACCGCCGGTGTCATGCTGTCGCTGATCACTGGCACGCGGATGTACCTCTTTATTTCGCCGCTGCGCTACCGGGCCATTCCCGAGATTTCATACCGGCGCGATTGTACCGTCCTGTTCGGCACCAGCACCTTTCTGTCGTTCTACGCCCGCTATGCAAACCCGTTGGACTTCTGCCGCCTGCGCTACGTGATCTCCGGCGGTGAAAAGCTTTCGCCCGAGGTCGCCAGGGTGTGGATGGAGAAATTCGGATTGCGCATCCTGGAAGGCTATGGATCGACGGAATGCGCGCCGGTGATATCTCTGGCCACGCCATCCACGTACCGTCGCAATGCGGTGGGCCGCTTCCTGCCGGGTATCGATTACCAGATCGAACCCGTGGACGACATCGACAAGGGCGGCGTACTGCACATTCGCGGACCGAACCTGATGCTGGGTTATTACCGCTATAACAACCCTGGTGTGATCGAGGCGCCCAAGTCGAGCGTGGGCGAAGGTTGGTACAACACCGGCGACGTAGTGGAAGTCGATCAGGACGGCATGCTGAGCATCTCGGGGCGGGTGAAACGTTTCGCCAAGATCGCCGGCGAAATGGTGTCGCTGGACATGATCGAGCACGTAGCGCGCGAAGCCGCGCCCGAGCACCACCATGCCGCGGTGCTGACGGTGCAGGATTTCGGCGGCGAGACCACGGTGCTGTTCAGCACCGATGCGCAAATCACTCGCGCCCAACTGCTGGAGGCGGCGAAGGGGCTGGGGACGCACGATCTTTCAGTGGCGCGCCGCATCGTGCACCTGCGGGAAATCCCGTTGCTTGCTTCCGGCAAGGTGGACTACGTCGGGCTCAAGAGTCTTATCGAGGGTGACGCCGTCCGCAAACTGCTGGCCGCGATGGCCAGGAATCCGCTGGATAATGAGTCCCGCCCGGCCGCAAAGTAGTCAAGCCCGCTTCGAATCGGTGACGCGGTGCACTGGCCTCGCCATCTGAAAACAGCGGCAGCCGGTTGCGCAAGTGGTTTCCTGTGATTTTTCGCTGTCCTCGTGTCGAAAGTGTCTTGGCTTCTACTCGATGACCCCCAGGCGGCCGTTGTGAGAGCCCATGTACCACAGCCGTCCGCGCGCATCGACGATCATCTTGCGGATGCCGGCATTTTTTGACGGCAGGTTCACTACTGTCATTGCGCCGCTGTCCGGGTCCAGACGCACCACCGTATCGCGGTTGATTTCGTTGACCCAGACCATTCCGCCGCCATCCACGGTCACCGCGTAAGGGCCGCCGTTCTCGCCGGCGGGAAGCCGGTACTCACCGACGATTTTCGCGCTTGCCGGATCGACCTTGATCAGCTTGCCGTTACCGTAAAGCGTGACCCACAGAAAGCCGTCGGGTGCGCTCGCCATGCGCCGGGGCTGACTGCCCCGGCCGGTCTCGAGGTGCGAAATCTTTCCCGTCGAAGGCTCGAGCTTTCCCAGCGCGTCCGCGCCCATGCGGCAAAACCAGACGTTGCCGGCCTTGTCGAGCGCGATGCCGTAGGGTCGGCCACTGGTCTTGTATTCGGCGATCCTGCCGGAGCGCATGTCCAGGCGGCCGATGCGTCCGCCGCTCTGCACCGTAAACCAGATGGTCTCCTTACCGTCGGTAACCAATGTATGGGGATCGCCGCCCGAAGGTGCCTTGTACTCGGTGACCTTGCCGGTCTTCGGATCGAGCCGCCCAATGGTTCCATTGCCGTTTCCCGTGTACCAGACGATTCCGTCCTTATCCACCAGCAAGCCGTGGGGCCTGGCGCCGGAGGGCAGGTCCCATTCATTGAATGTCTGCTTTTCGGTGTCGAAATGGGCGATCTTGTTGCCGTGCATGACCGCTACGTAAATGTCGCCGTCCGGGCCGGGTGCGGGGTCGCGAGCAAACTCCGGCGTCGGCACCGGCCACTCAAAAACGGTGCCTGAAAATCGTGCCAGCTTGCCCGGTTCGATCGCGTAATCCGAGCCGCCTGCGCGGGCGCTGTTCCATGCCGTGCCGAGAATAACGGCAAGCGCGATAGTCCGAGCCCGATTCATGATTCGTCCTCCTTGTCCTGGTGCAACAACAGCGGTACTGCGTCCCTGAAACGCAATGGCCCCGACTGACGGGGCCATTTTTGATTTGATTCGACGTTTTGCCGGCTTTTCCTATTTGCCTTTCCACTTTGGCGGTCGCTTCTGCGTGAAGGCGTCGATGCCCTCGCCTACGTCCTCGGCCATCATATTGCAGGCCATGACTTCCGAGGCGTACTCGTAGGCAGCTTCCATTCCCATTTCGATCTGCTTGTAGAACATCTTCTTGCCGGTGGCGACCGCGACCGAGGACTTGGCAATGATCGTATTGGCGAGCGCGCTGACTTCCGCATCCAGATTTTCGAGGCTGACCAGGCGGTTCACCAGGCCGCGGGCCTTGGCGGTCGCGGCGTCGATAAAATCGCCGGT
>JBQTIV010000115.1:0-4941 GCA_052387775.1 Betaproteobacteria bacterium | reverse complement strand
ACTTTGCCGGTCGGGTGTACGCGAATCTCTCCTGCCTCGAACAAACCGGCGCGGGCGCCCAGCGATCCGGCAACGTTGGACGGTGCGATGCCGCAGGCCTCGATGTAGCAGGAATAGCCCAGGCCGCGCAGTTTGCCGCGCTTTGCTGCTGCGGCCTTGCGCGCCGGGTAGCCTGCTACGTCGGCCAGTTTGAGCGCGTGCTCCAGCGTCTTGTGATAGTTGCCGGTGTCGTACAGCAAGGCCACCGGCGTCTGGTAGGGGAATCGGGTGATGAAGTTGCGCCGGCGGATCTCGGCCGGATCGATTTTCATTTCGCGCGCCGCTGTCTCCACCAGGCGTTCCACCACGTAGGTTGCCTCCGGCCGTCCGGCGCCGCGATAAGCATCAACCGGGGCGGTGTTGGTGAATACTGCCGTCACTTCGCAGTAGATCGCCGGGGTCGTGTACTGGCCGGAGAGCAGCGTTGCATAGAGGATGGTGGGAATACAGGACGCAAAGGTCGACAGGTACGCGCCCATGCTGGCCGTGGTGTGCACCCGCAGCGCCAGGAATTTTCCGTCCTTGTCGAGCGCCAGCTCGGCGATGGTGAGGTGATCGCGTCCATGCGCGTCGGACAGGAAAGATTCGCTGCGCTCCGCCGTCCACTTCACCGGACGGTTGATCTGTTTCGAAGCCCAGGTGACGACGACATCCTCGGCGTATAGATAGATCTTGGAGCCGAAGCCGCCGCCCACGTCCGGGGCGATGACCCGCACCTTGTGCTCGGGAAGGCCGAGCACGAATGCGCACATCAGCAGCCGCTCGTCATGGGGATTCTGGCTTGCCACGTACAGCGTGTAACTTTCGTCCGCCCGGTTGTAACTGCCGATGGCCGCACGAGGCTCGATGGCGTTCGGAATCAGCCGGTTGTTGATGAATTCGAGCCGCGTGACGTGATGCGCAGAGGCGAACGCCTTGTCCACCGCGCCTTTGTCACCCAGCGCCCAGACGTAGCAAGTGTTGTCGGGCGCATTGTCGTGGATCACGGGCGCGCCCTTCTTGCGCGCGGCGGCTACGTCGACCACCGCCGGCAGAACCTGGTAATCGACCTCGATGGATTCCGCGGCATCCTTCGCCTGCCAGTAGGATTCGGCGATCACCACTGCGACATGGTCACCGACGTAGCGCACCTTGCCTTGCGCCAGCACCGGGTGTGGCGGCTCTTTCATCGGCTGACCGTTAACGTCGGTAATCAGCCAGCCGCAGGGCAGGCCATTGATCTTCGCCGCGGCGATGTCCTGCCCGGTGAATACGCCGAGCACCCCGGGTGCGGTCTTCGCCTTGTCCGTATTGATGCTGCGGATACTGGCATGCGCGTGCGGCGAGCGCATGAAATACGCGTAGCTCTGCCGATCGAGCCTGACGTCGTCCGTATAGGTGCCGCCCCCGGTCAGGAACCGGTAGTCCTCTTTGCGCTTCACCGAAGCGCCGATCAAGTTCATGTCGGCCATGGCTCAACTCCTCATGTTTTGCGCGCCCGCAAGCACGGCTTTGACAATGTTGTGGTAGCCGGTGCAGCGGCACATGTTGCCGTCCAGCTCGGCACGGACGATTTCCTCCGTGAGGCCACCATGGCTCCTGGCGATATCGATCGCGCTCATCACCATCCCCGGGGTGCAGAAGCCGCACTGCAGGCCGTGATGATCGCGGAACGCTTTCTGCATCGGGTGCAAGGTCCCGTCGGCGCGCGCAATGCCCTCGATAGTGACAATCTCCGCGCCCTGTGCTTGGGCGGCCAACATGTTGCAGCATTTGACCGCCTTGCCGTTCATATGGATCGTGCATGCTCCGCACTGCGCCGTGTCGCAGCCTACGTGCGTGCCGGTCAGGCGCAATTGGTCGCGAAGCAGGGAAACCAGCAGCGTGCGCGGCTCCACTGCCGCCGTGACGGATTTTCCGTTGACTGTCATTGAAATGTTGATGGACATGAGAACTCCTCCGAACGGGAACCTTCTCGCAATGGCCCCGATTATTTATTCACAACCTTTTCTGGCGAGACATTTACCGAGGTGCGAGAAAACCTCGAGTCCTGACAATAGTCTATGCCGCTGGCGAGCGCTAGGGAAGCGCTGCATAAGTCCGGCGACGCGCAGGGCTTTCTTTTTTTCAGGTTTTTTGACAAGCTACCGTGCCAGTCAGCGATCGCTGCCGAATAGGGCGATCCTGGGGTCGGGTACCGAGCCACGGCCCCCGGACGGCATGTAAACGACGACACTCTTTCCCAAATAACAGGATTATTCGAATGGCAAAGTACGGTATCGGCCAGGCCATGGTGCGCCGCGAGGACCAGCGGCTGCTCTATGGTGCAGGTCAGTTTCTTGACGACGTGTCGCTTCCCGGCGAAGTCTTTGCCGTGTTCGCGCGCTCGTCGCACGCCCACGCCCGTATCGTTTCCATCGACGCGGGGCCCGCGCGGGCGATGCCCGGCGTGGTGGCCGTGCTGACTGGATCGGATCTCAAGGCCGATGGGATCGGTCCGCTGCCGGACGGACAGGGGCTGAAACGCGCCGACGGCAACCCGATGTGCGGCCCGCCGCACCACGCGCTTGCCGTGGACGCGGCACGCTTCGTCGGCGAGCCGGTGGCTGTGGTCATCGCGCAATCCCGTCTGCAGGCGGAGGACGCCGCCGAGCAGGTGCTCATCGAGTACAAGGAATTGCCGGCGGTTGTGACGATCGAAGCAGCCACTGCGCCGGGTGCACCGCAACTTTGGCCGGATGCGCCCGGCAACATCGCCGCGCAGACCGAGTTCGGCAAAAAAAACGAATGCGATGCCGCCTTCAAGGCGGCCAAGCATGTCACCAGACTCGCGCTCTACAACCAGCGGCTGGTGCCGGTGAGCATGGAGCCGCGGGGCAGCATCGCCGAATTCGATGCCGGGAGCGGCCGCGTCACGTTGCGCACCAGTTGCCAGAATCCGTCTGGATTGCAGGGAACGCTGGCGGATGCGGTACTAAAGATTGCGAAGGACAAGGTCCGCGTGATCGTTGGCGATGTCGGCGGCGGTTTCGGCATGAAGACCCAGCTTTATCCCGAGGACGTGGTGTGCGCCTGGGCGGCGCGCAAGCTCGGGCGGCCGGTGCACTGGCGCGCGAGCCGCAGCGAGGAGTTTCTCGCCGGTAATCACGGCCGTGACCAGGTCGATCGCGCAGAACTTGCTTTCGATGCCGAGGGCAAGATCCTCGGACTCCGAGTGGAAATTGTCGGCAACATCGGGGCGCACGCCAGCGGTCCCGGTGCAGTGATCGTAGTGGCGGTCGGACCCAAAGTGATCACCGGCGTCTATCACATCCCGGCGTTGCACTTGCGCAGCACGGCGGTACTGACCAATACCAACGTCGTCGGCGCCTATCGCGGCGCCGGGCGCCCCGAAGCGATATTCCTGATCGAGCGGCTAATGGATCAGGCGGCCGCAGAAATGAAAATCGATCCGGCGGAGTTGCGCCGGCGCAATTTCATCCAGCCCGGCGCCATGCCGTATACCTCGCCGATGGGCGAGAAATTCGACAGCGGCAATTTTCCCCATATGCTGAACCGTATTCTCCAGCACGCCGACTGGAAAGGCTTTCCGGCGCGGCGCGAGGAGTCCCGCAAGCGCGGCCTGCTGCGCGGACGGGCAATCTCGACGTTTCTGGAATGGACCGGCGCCGTCTTCGAGGAAAGACTGCGGCTCGACGTCGAGTCGGACGGGCGCGTGGTGGTGTACACGGCGATGCAGGCGATGGGGCAAGGCATCGAAACCAGCTACATCCAGATCATTTCAGAGACGCTGGACGTCGATCCGGACTCGATTGTTATTGTGCAGGGTGACAGTGATATCGCCCAGGGCATGGGCAGTATGGGCAGTCGCTCGCTCTACATCGGCGGGTCGGCATTGTTGACGGCGTCGAAGCAGGCCGTCGAGACCGGGAAAAAACTGGCCTCTGAAGCGCTGGAAGCAGCCGCCGGCGACATCGAGTATAAGAATGGCCGCTTCAAGGTGGCCGGGACCGATGTCGGGATCGGGCTGTTCGAACTCGCCGGCAAACAGCCCGAAGGTCGCATCGCCATCAGTACCCATCAGAAAGTCGAGGGACCCTCGTGGCCGAACAGTTGCCATGTCTGCGAAGTCGAGGTGGATCCGGAAACCGGCGTCACCGGGATCGTGCGCTATACCACCGTGGATGATGTCGGGCGGGTGATCAATCCGCTGATCGTTGCCGGCCAGGTGCACGGCGGAATTGCCCAGGCGGTCGGACAGGCATTGCTGGAGACTACACGTTACGACCCCGAGTCTGGCCAGCTCATCACCGGTTCGCTGCTCGATTACTGCCTGCCGCGCGCGGATGACCTGCCGAAGTTCGATACCCACACCGACGAATCGACGCCGTGCAAGATCAACCCGCTCGGCGCAAAGGGGGTCGGTGAGCTTGGCACCGTCGGCGGCACGCCGACCGTGATGAATGCACTAATCGACGCGCTGCGCCCACTGGGCGTGAAACACATCGAAATGCCGGCCACGCCCGAAAAGGTATGGCGGGCAATTAATCAGGCCAAAGCGACCTAGCGGCGAGAGAGCAAACCTGCGACGCAAAGGCGCAAAGACGCAAAGAAATTCGAAGAAACGAGGTGATAGTGCTTTTTCCGTGACGACCCCGGGGTAGTCCCATCTTGTCGTGATTGTCCGGACCGGGCGGCAGGGTTGCTCCTTAATTTCTCATTCCCTGTCTTGCTTTACTTTGCGTCTTCGCGTCTTTGCGTCGAAGTCTTTCAGTCCAGCTTGCGGTTCTTGGCATTCCAGTGCATTTCGAGGTTGGCAATCAGCGCGGGACTGAAGTGGCAATAAGCCTGTTCGAGGGCGTACACCGCGAAGTAATTGCGGAACAGGTCGAGCGGCTCCTGGGCAACTCGGAAAGCCCGCCG
>JBQTIV010000114.1:0-26390 GCA_052387775.1 Betaproteobacteria bacterium | reverse complement strand
GTCAGGGTGCGGCTCACTCGACCGGTTCAGGGTGGGTTGCCATGGGAGGGCCCCAGCGCCGCCTGCGCTTGCTCCAGCCAGCACCGCATGTCCATCTCGCGATACATAGCGGTCGCCTTTGTGAGATGTTCACTCGCTTCCTCGCGCTGCGCGGTCCTGGCGTACAGCTTGCCGAGCCCGAGGTGGCAGTGGGCGACGAGCGGGCGCATGCCCAGCTCGGTGGCGAGAGCGAGCGCCTGCAGGTACGCGTCCTCACTCTGATTGACTTCAGCGGACGCGTGGGCGTGGATGTCGCCCAGCTGTTTCAGACCCCAAGCTTCGGTCTTGGTCTACAAAGCTAACCCTGAGCCCTTCCCTTAGAAAAATCACAAAATCGCAAACCTGACCCTGATCTGCTAAACCCAGAAGCGATCACCGAAATGTGGGCGTCACTCTAACTAGATGAACTGAGTTTACACCGGCCTTTACAGACGCCTATTTACGGCCTATCTTGGCGTCGCCACGAAGCTGGCCCGCAAGGATGTCGCTAAGATCAACGGGGTGATCGCCGACGGCAGGAATCCGGCTGATGACATCCGGGCTGGTCGGGGTGACTGGAGCCTCAAGCAGTTGTTCGGCGACTACCCAGAGGACCACGCTAACTGCACACCAAGACCTGGGCCGAAACCGAAGCGAACTTCCGGCGCTACCGGGAGCCCTTCGCGGCGAGGAAGGTCCCGCAGCTACGCGCGGTAGAGATCTAGCGCTGGCATGCCACGCTCGGCGAGGAGCGCGGGTGCTATGCCGCCAACCGGGCCGTCGAACGAAAGGAAGAGGAAAATGCGTGAACATCCCGAATTGCCCATGACGAGAAGGACGTTTCTGCGCCGCGGTGTGACCATGCTGGGCGGAGCGGCCATTGCTTCATCCGGTATCGCACTGGCCAAGGAATGCGTGTTGACGACCAGCGATATTCTCGGGCCTTTTTACAACTACGGCGCCCCCATGCTCGAGAGAAAACTGGCGGGCGATGACGAACCGGGGGAACGCCTGATCCTGACTGGCACGGTGTACAGCTCCGATTGCAGCACGCCGCTTCCCAGGACCCTTATCGAAATCTGGCAGGCCGACGCGAAGGGCTCCTATGACAAGAAGCGCCCCGGCGATTTCACCGAGCCGCCCATGCCGTTCCATCTGCGCGGCATGCTGCTCACCGACGAGCGCGGCCGCTACGAGATCGAAACCATCATTCCCGGCGCCTACCCCATTCCTCCCGGCGTGCCCGGGCTGGAGAAATACGGCGGCCTGACCCGGGCCCGGCATATCCACATCTCGGTACTGCCATTCTTGCAGGTGCCGGTGACGACTCAGCTTTACTTCAAGGACGATCCCAACCGTCTGGGCGATCCGTGGGCCAGCCATAAGCCGCAGCTCGCCCTCAATCCCAGAAGCGACGGCAAGTATCTGAAAGCCGACTTCGACTTCGTGTTGGGGTCCGGGTTGTAGACTGTACGTATGCCGTTGTGCGAAGGGTGAGAGCCACACCCATTCGATTTGGACGCGGGGATGGTCCGCGGGAAAGATGCACGGAGTCAGTCGCAGGACTGCGTGGTTTCGTGCGTTCGCAGCACGCCAAAGTTGCGCGCCTGTGACCTATTGGCAGCCCGCACCGGTCAGGCCAGCCCGGTGATTTCGATCTCCGCTTTCTCCCGCCAGAAGCGCATGTCCATCTCGCGATACATAGCAGTCGCCTTCGTGAGATGTTCACTCGCTTCCTCGCGCTGACCCGTCTTCGCGCGCAGCTTGCCGAGGCCGAAGTGGCAGTGGGCGACAAGCGGGCGCATACCCAGCTCGGTCGCGAGCGCGAGCGCTTGCCGGTACGCGTCCGCGGCCTGCTCGTCCGCGCTCTGATCGACTCCTCCGTGCTTGACCTCGACGGGCGCGCGCGCGTGGATGTCCCCGAGCAGTTTGAGGCACGAGGCTTCCCAGCCCCGCTGCGGGTGGGCGTGAGCCAGCGCCACCGCCTGCTCCGTTTGCTCTCGCGCCTCGGCGATCCGTCCAAGGACGAGATAGCCCTCGGCCAGGGCCGTGATGATCCATGAACGCAGGCCCAGAATCCGCATCGCCGTGTACGCTGTGACTGCCTCCTCCAGCAACGGCACCGCCTCACTCGCGCGCCCAGACCAGAGATAAGCGGAGCCCAGGGACGCCGCGAAGTACGGCAGAGCGAAGCGAATCTCCGTCGCCCGGCAGAGTGCGAGGCCCGGCTCCAGCACCCGGGTTGCTGCCGCGAAATTCCCATGTCGCAGATGGGCGTACCCGAGGCCAAAGCGGGCGTAGACCTCGCTGTAGGCATGGCCGACCCTCTCGGCGATCCGCAGGCCCTCTTCCCCTGCAGCGAGCGCCTCGGTGAACTCTCCCAGTTCGGCCAGCACCACCGCCAGGACATAATGGGCGAGTACCGTTGGCAGCCCCGCCATCCCGAAGCGCTCGTCGAGCGGCGCGCCGTTCACCAGGGCGATCACTGCGCGCAGAGCGTGGGCCGCCCGGCGCGGGTCGCCGGCGTACCGAAGCGCCAAGCCTAAATAGTAGGTCGCGACGACGCGCAGCCCGACGTCGCCGACCGCCTCGGCGATCGCGCTGGCGCGCTCCCCCGCCTCGATCGCTCGAGCGTGCTCGCCGAGGATGCCGTGGTGGACCGCCTGGTACGCGAGCGTCAACCCGAGCCGCCGCTGGTCGCCGAGCCCTTCCGCCAGCGCGCGCGCCTCGTTCAGGACCTCGCCCTGCCGCGCGAACTCGCCGAGCGGGAAGAGAGCGCTCCGCTGCTCGATGCACAGGTCGACGCGCTGCTCGGTCCGCTCCCGGCTGTCGGGCAGTTCCTGAAGCGCGGTCCGCGCCTGGTCAAAGGCGGCGAGGGCCTCCCGAGCGGCCGAGTGGTCGAGCGCCCGGGTTCCCGCCCACCGGCTGTATCGGACCGACTGGTCCCACAGCTGCCCGCGCAGCGCGTGGTGGGCGAGGCGTTCCACATGTTCACTCAGCCGGTCCGGGTACAGTCGCTCGATCGCGGTCATGATCCGGGCATGAAGCTGGTGGCGCCGCTCCTGCAGCAGGCTCCCGTAGGTCACCTCGTGGGTGAGCGCATGCTTGAAGGTGTGCTCCAGGTCCGGGAAGAGCCGCGTCTCGTAGAGGAATTCGGCTTCCTGCAGATGGCCGAGCCCGCGCCGCAGGGTCTCTTCAGGCTGTTCCGCGATCGCCGCTAGAAGCGCGAAAGGTACATCCTTGCCGATCACTGAGGCCGCCTGCAGGAGCTGCTTCTCCTCTGCGGGCAGCCGGTCGATGCGCGCGGCCAGGATCGTTTGCACCGTGGGTGGGACCCGCAGTGCCTCCACCGGCCGCGTCAGTCGATACGCTCCGCGCTCTCCTGCCAGCGCACCCGTCTCGACCAAAGTGCGCACCGTCTCCTCCAGAAAGAACGGGTTGCCGCGCTTGACCAGCATCTGCGTGAGCGGCGCGAGTCCCGGGTCGGGGCCGACCAGCGCGGCCAGCAACTCGGCTGCGCTCTCGGCGGGCAGGCTGTCGAGCCGCAGTTGCGAATACGCGGTCTTGCGGCCCCAGTGGTGCTCGTACTCGGGCCGATAGTTGACCAAGAGCAGGAGGCGTGCGGAGCTAACATTCTCCACGATGTTATCGAGCAAGGCCTGGGTCTCGCCGTCGATCCAGTGCAAATCCTCGAACACCACCAGCAGCGGTTGCACTTGGGCTTCGCGCAGCAGCAGGCGCTTGACCGCATCGAGCGTGCGCTGGCGGCGCTGCGGCGGGTCGTGGTTCTGCCAACTCGGATCGTCAACTGGTACGTCGAGCAGAGCGAGAAGCGGCGGTAGCAGCGGCTTCAGAGATTCGTCCAAAGTGAAGAGCTTGCCGGTGACTTTCTCCCGCATCCCGCGATGATCGTCGCGGTCGCCTATCTTGAAGTAGCCCTTGAGCAGGTCAATTACGGGGAAGTAACTGGTGGCCTTGCCGTAGGAAACGGACGAGGCCTCCACGATCAGCCAGTCCTGCACCCGATGCGAGTGGGTGAACTCGTAGGTGAGCCGTGACTTGCCCACGCCGGCCTCGCCAACGATGGCGACGACTTGCCCGTGGCGCGCGCCGGCCTGCGTGAGGAACCGGCGCAGATGCTCGACCTCGGCATCGCGTCCCACAAACCGAGTAAGGCCCCGCAGCGCCGCGGCCTGCAGGCGCGTGCGCGCCATCCCCGCGCCCGTCAGCTCGAAGATCTCGATCGGCTCCGGAAGTCCCTTAACCGGCACCGGGCCGAGGGATTTGACCTGGACATAGCCTTCAGCCAGGCGGAGCGTGTCGGCGCTCAGGAGGATCGCCCCGGGGTCGGCGAGTTGCTCCATGCGCGCAGCCAGGTGGGTGGTCTGGCCCACCGCGGTGTAGTCCATGTGCAAGTCGCTGCCGATTGCTCGCACCACCACCTCGCCCGAGTTAAGGCCCACGCGAATGCGCACCGTGGCACCGTGGGCGCGACGCATTTCCTCCGAGTAGCGCCTGACCGAGTCCTGCATGCGCAGCGCTGCGTAACAGGCGCGCACCGCGTGGTCCTCGTGAGCGAGCGGCGCACCGAACAAGGCCATGATGCCGTCACCCATGACTTGATTGACCGTGCCCTCGTAGTGATGCACCGCTTCCATCATGCGTTCGAGAACCGGATCGAGGATCTTGCGCGCCTCCTCGGGATCGCGGTCTGCGAGTAACTCCATGGAGCCCTTGAGATCGGCGAAGAGGACAGTCACCTGCTTGCGCTCGCCTTCGAGCGCGGACTTCGAGGTCAGGATCTTTTCGGCGAGGTGCTTCGGGGTGTAGCGCTTTGGTGCGTCGAACTGCTCAGGAGCGGCGGCCCTGCCGACGGGATGCGCGCACTCGGGACAGAATTTCGCGGTGGGCGAGGCGAGCGCGCCGCAGTTGCCACAGGCGCGCTCCAGCGGTGCGGCACATTGCTCGCAGAACTTCGCGCCTGTGCGGTTTTCGTGCTGACAGCGAGAACACTTCATGACGCCGGGCTGGGGCTGTTTGATGACTCGGGCGGCATCACGCCTTCCCATTCTTTCTCCTGTAAGGCCCGCCACTGGATCTTGCCGGTGCCGGAGCGGGGTAGCTGATCGGTGAACTCGACGATGCGCGGCACCTTGTACGCCGCCATGTGGGCGCGCGACCACTCCATGATGTCTTCGGCGGTCAGCTGTCCCTTGCGTTCTTCCTTGAGCACGATGACGGCCTTTACGGTTTCACCGCGGCGCGCATCTGGAGCGGAGATCACGGCCACTTCCTTGACGTCCGGGTGCTTGTAGAGAGTGGCTTCGAGTTCCGCCGGCCAGACCTTGAAGCCGGCGGCGTTGATCATGCGTTTGAGGCGGTCGGCGATGTAGTAGTAGCCATCCTCGTCGAAACGCCCGAGGTCGCCGGTGCGCAGGAAAGTCTTGCCTTCGATTTCGATGAATACTGATTTGTTTTCGTCCGGACGTTGCCAGTAGCCTTTCATCACCTGCGGGCCGTGCACCACGATCTCGCCCTGTTCATTCGCTCCGAGCGGTTCCAGGGTGTCGGGGTTGATCACCATCGATTCGGTATCGAAAGTGGGAATGCCGAGGCACTGCTTGCGTGGTTTGTGCGGGGGGTTCATGTGGGTCTGCGAGATGGTTTCCGTCATCCCGTAGGCCTCCATGTAATCGATCCCGCACAGGTCATGAAGCTGCTGCGCCACCGCTTCCGGCATCGAGGTGCCGCCGCCGAAGACATTCTGCAGGGAAGACAAATTACGGCCGGTGGTCGCGGGGTGCGCAAGCAGGTCCACCACCATGGTCGGCACATTGGCCCAGTGGGTGCAGCCGTAGCGCTCGATCATGTAGCCCGCGGCATCCGGATTCCAGCGCGGCAGGATGGCAATGGTCGCGCCTGAGTACAAGGCCGCGTTCATGCTGTGCTGCATGCCGGTGACGTGAAACATCGGCGCCGTGGCGAGCGCCACCGAATCGGCGGTGAATCCTTCCCACAGCGCCGCGCCCACCAGGGTGGTCATGATGGTGCGGTGAGTGTGCATGCAGCCCTTGGCTTTGCCGGTGGTCCCCGAGGTGTAGAGAATCGCGGCGAGATCGTCCGCCTCGGCGGCCGGTTTGAGCGGCTTGTAGACGGCGGCAAGCGCATCGGCCCACGAAACCGCGCCGGGATCGGTGATGAGCTGGCGCGGCGCCTGCAGGAAATCCGGGATTTCCAGCGTGGTGTATTCGCTCAGGTAGTCGCCATAGGTGACGACGATCGCGTGTTTTACCTGTTTGCCCATCAACGGCCGAATCTGCGGATACAGGTCCTGGGCGATGAACGCCACCGATGCGCCGCCGTCCTCGAAGTAATGAACCAGTTCGTCGGTTACATGCATCGGGCTGACCGGAACCACAACCGCGCGCGCGCGCAGGATCGCGTAATAGGCGATGATGAACTGCGGCGAATTCTGCATCTGCAGCACCACTCGGTCGCCCTTGCGCACGCCGCAGCGGTGCTGCAGGAAGCCTGCGATCAGGTCGACGTCCTTGCGCAACTGGCGATAGGCCAGCCGCGTGTCGTAAAAAATCGTTGCCGGCTTTTCCGGGTAACGCGCCGCCGCGACCTCAAGATTGAAATGCAGCGACGTGGCCGGCACGGTGAGGTGCCTGGGAAGGTATTCGGGCCAATGCTGCAGATGCCGCGCTTCCATTGGAGTCGCTTCAACCGGCAGGCTTCTGGTTCTCGGCTTCCTGCAACTGCCGCCATTGGATCTTGCCGGTCGCGGATTTCGGCAGGCTGGCGACGAACTCGACCACCCGCGGGACTTTGTAAGCGGCCATGTGTTCACGCGACCACGCCATGATGTCCTCCGGAGTGACGTTTCCCCGGCTCGCTTCCTTGAGCACCACCAGCGCCTTGACGGTTTCGCCGCGCCGCGGGTCCTGCGTGCCGATTACACAGGCCTCGTGGACGCCGGCGTGATGGTAGAGCGTGGCCTCGACCTCGGCCGGCCACACCTTGTAACCGGAGGCGTTGATCATGCGCTTGAGGCGATCGACGATAAAGAAGTAACCGTCCTCGTCGTAGTAGCCGAGGTCGCCGGTGCGGAAAAAACGTTTGCCCCCGACTTCGATGAAACTCGCTGCCGTGGCGTCGGGATTCTTCCAGTAGCCGAGGAAGATCTGCGGGCCGCTGGAGACAATCTCGCCGACTTCTTTCGGGCCCAGTTCTTCCAGGGTGTCGGGGTTGATGACGCGCGCTTCCGTGGAGCAGATGGGGATGCCCAGGCATTGCTTCTTGGTGCGCTTAGGCGGGTTGATGTGCGTAGGCGCGGAGGTCTCCGACAGTCCATAGCCCTCGATATAGAAAAGGCCGGTGCGGTCCTGCAGGCGTTGTGCCACCGCCTCCGGCATCGTGGCGCCGCCCCCGCCGATATGCTTCATGCTGGTGATGTCATAACGGCCGAGTTCCGGATTGGAGAGAAAGTCGATCGCCATGGTGGTGATGTTGGTCCAGCCGTCGACTTTGTGACGCTGAATCATTTCGGCGGCGGTATCGCGGTCCCAGCGCGTCATCAACACGATGGTCGCGCCTCGGTAGATCGGCTGGTTCATGCTGCATTGCATGCCGGTGACGTGAAAAAGCGGCATGGTGCACAGGACCACCGAGTTGGGTTCCATGCCGACCCAGACCGAACCGGCGATGATCGTGCTCATCACGGTGCGATGGGTGTGGATGCAGCCTTTGGGCTTGCCGGTGGTGCCCGAAGTGTAGGGCATGACGCACAAGTCGTCCGGCCCGGCACGGTGCGGCCCGGGCGCAAGATTGGCGGCGAGAGCGTCGCTCCACAAGGTCACGCCCGGCTCACGGATCACCTGACGCGGCGCCGTCGCCGCTTCCGGCACCTTCAGGTCGGTGGGCTGGGTCAGATAATCGGAATACGCGGCCACCAGGACGTGATCGAGGCCTGCGCCGATCAGCGGGCGGAGCTGGGGAAAGAGCTCCTGCCCGGTGATGGCAATCCTGGCATCGCTGTCGGAAACGTAATGGCGCAGTTCATCGGTGAGGTTCATCGGGTTCACCGGCACGACCATCGCATCCGCGCGCATGATCGCGTAGAACGCGATCATGAACTGCGGACTGTTCTGCATGAACAGCAGCACGCGATCGCCTTTCTCCACGCGGCAACGCCGTTGCAGGAAGCCGGCGAGCGTGTCCACCTCGCTCTTGAAAGTGCGATAAGCGAGCGGCGAGCCGTAGTAGATCAGCGCGGTCTTGTCGGGTTCACGTGCGGCCACGCTCGCCAGGTTGTGATAGACACTGGCCCGGGGCAGCGCGATTTCACGCGGCACGTTCTCCGGCCAGAAACGGTAATGACTCGGTTCCACCCCTTGTGCCTCCTCCTACCGCATCTTTGTCGCTCTTATGAGATAGGTCAAGATTCAGGCATGATGGACCGCGTTGCGCTGCAGCGAAAGCCGTCCCAGCCGCAACTTTACCGGCCGCGGCGGTTGTGCCAGTATCCGGTGCGCGTTTCGGTACGGCGCATCCCACAACGGGGAGGGCTTGGAGTTGGCGAGCACCGTGGGCGAAGAAAAAATGGAAAATGCCGCGCCAGGGGCAAACCCCCGCGGCCAGCCGTTGTTGCGGGTCTCCGGCCTGAGCGTTCAGTTCGGAGGCATCGTCGCGCTGGAAGATGTCTCTTTCGATGTGGTGCAGGGGCAGATCGCCGGGGTGATCGGTCCCAACGGCGCCGGTAAGACTACGCTGTTCAACTGCCTGTCGCGCCTGTATCCATTTCAGGGCGGCAGCATTTTCTTCCGCGGACAGTCGCTGCTCGAAGTTTCGCGCCATCGCATCGCCGACTGCGGCATCGGCCGCACTTTCCAGAATCTGGCGTTGTTCCGGACCATGAGTGTCCTGGACAACATCATGGTCGGCGCCCATTGCCGAAGCCGCGGCGGTTTCCTCGCTAACGCCCTGCGCATGCCGGTGGTGACACGCGAGGAGTCGCGAGTCGAGGCGAAAGCGCGGGGCCTGATCGAGCTGCTGGACTTGCAGCCGGTTGCGCAGTCGCGGGTGGCGGACCTGCCCTTCGGTACGCAAAAACGCGTGGAACTCGGCCGCGCCCTGGCCGCCGAGCCCCGGCTGCTGCTTCTCGACGAGCCGGCGGGTGGACTGAACCACGAGGAAGTGCAAACGCTTTCCGCGCTTATCCGCCGCATCCGCGATAAGTTGGGCGTCACGATCCTGCTGGTGGAACATCACATGAGCCTGGTGATGCAGCTCTCCGACAAAGTCGTAGCGCTCAACTTCGGAAAAAAGATTGCCGAGGGGATGCCCTCGGAAGTCCAGCGCAACCCGGATGTGATCCTCGCCTACCTTGGGAAGGCCGGCTGATGGCACTGCTCGAAGTCACCGATCTGTGTGCCGGCTACAACGCGGTGGATGTCTTGCGTGGCGTAAGTTTCGCGGTGGAACAGGGCGGCATCACGGCCGTCCTCGGCGCCAACGGGGCCGGCAAGACTACGCTGCTGCGCGCGGTCAGCGGCATGTTGAGGAGGCGCGGCTCGCTCCGCTTCGACGGGCAGCCGATCGAAAAGATCGCCACCGAGGATATCGCCCGGCTCGGCGTTGCCCACGTGCCCGATGGCCGCGGTACCTTCCTCGACCTGACTACGGAAGAGAATCTGCGTATCGGTGCATACACGCGCAAAGACCGGAGCGCGGTAGCCCAGGATCTGGAACGGGTCTTCACCTATTTCCCGAGATTGAAGGAGCGACGCCATCAGCAAGCCGGCACGCTTTCCGGAGGCGAGCAACAGATGCTCGCCGTGTCCCGGGCCTTGATGCTGCGCCCGCGGCTGCTGTTGCTAGATGAACCGTCATTCGGCCTGGCGCCATTGGTGGTGCAGGATATTTTCCGCATCATGCGCAGTATCAACGCGGAGGAGGGGGTCAGCGTTCTACTGGTGGAGCAGAACGCGGCACTGGCGCTGGATCTCGCCGATCACGCTTATCTGCTCGAAACCGGGGAGGTGGTGATGTCCGGTACAGCCGACGCGGTGCGTTCCAACGAGACGGTAAGGCGCGCGTACCTGGGATACTGAGCGCAAGCGTGAATGAGTCAACGCCTGAGCGGTGACTCCCCCGTGGCCCGCGGCCGGAGACCGGCTCTAGTCCGCTGCGCCGGGGGCAGTGCGAGAGACTCATCCACTCACGGCATTACGAAAGCAGAGACCGCATGTTCAAGGAATACGACAACTACGACGCAGTAGGACTCGCGGAACTGGTGCGAAGGAAGCATGTATCGCCCGAGGAATTGCTGGAGGAGGCGATCGCACGCGTCGAGCAGCGCGATTCGGCGTTCAACTCGGTAGTCAACAAGCTTTATGACCACGCCCGTGCCGCCATCCGCGCAGGCTTGCCGAACGGGCCATTGCACGGCGTGCCGTTCCTGCTGAAGGATCTGCATGCATTGTGTGCCGGCGCCGTCACGACCAACGGCAGCCGCTTCTTTCAAGACAACCGCGCCGATCACGACTCCGAACTGGTGACGCGCTACAAGAAGGCCGGATTGGTGATATTCGGCAAGACCAACACACCCGAGTTCGGCCTGACCATCACTACCGAGCCAACGCTGTTCGGTCCGACGCGCAACCCCTGGAGTGCGCAGCATACCGCCGGCGGTTCGAGCGGCGGTTCAGCCGCGGCCGTCGCCGCCGGCCTGGTCCCGGCCGCTCACGCGTCCGACGGCGGCGGTTCGATCCGCATTCCCGCATCCTGCTGCGGCTTGTTCGGCGTCAAGCCTACGCGCGGGCGCAATCCGCACGGGCCGGACCGCGGCGAGGGCTGGGCGGGCATGAGTACTGAACATGTGATTACGCGCAGCGTGCGCGACAGCGCGGTGCTGCTGGATTCGACCTGCGGGCCCGACGTGGGCGCGCCTTATTTTGCCGCGTCGCCTCTGCAACCGTACTCGAGCGAGCTGGGTGCAACACAGGGACCGCTTCACATCGCGCTGGCCACGCGCACGCCGGCCGGCGAAAAAATTGCGCCCGAGTGCGAGCAGGCGGTGATGCAGACGGCCCGCCTGCTGGAGGAGATGGGCCACCGAATCGAGCAAACCGACCTCGACTTCGTACTGGATGAACTGGGCCCGGGTTTCCGCATGGTGATTGCCGGGAATACGCGCGTCGCAATCGATCTCCATGCGGTAAAGACCGGCCGTCGACCCGGAGCCGAAGAGTTCGAAAAGGTGACATGGGCGTTATTCGAGGCGGGCGGAAAGGCGAGTGCGGCGGAGTACGCCCGCGCCGTGCTGGCGGTGCACCGCACCGGGCGCATGGTCGGACGCTTTTTCGAACGCCATGACCTGCTGCTCGCGCCGACACTGCCCCGGCCACCCGAAAAGCTGGGGGTATTCGACATGAATACCGACGACATGGAGTCCTATCGCCGCGCGATCGCCCTGTTCACGGCGTTTACTGCGCCGTTTAACGCCAGCGGCAATCCGGCCATGTCGGTGCCCCTGCACTGGACTGCAGAGGGATTGCCTGTCGGCGTACAGTTTGTCGCGCGCTACGGCGACGAGGCAACACTGTTCCGCCTTGCCGCGCAACTCGAGCAGGCCAGGCCCTGGGCGCATCGGCGGCCTCGTCTGATGCCTGAATCCTGACCCCAGTCGCCATGGAAGCATTTCTGCATCAGGTTTTGTCGGGTCTGGCAACGGGCGGCATCTACGCCAGCCTAGCCCTGGCGCTGGTGATGATTTACCAATCCACAAATCACATCAATTTCGCGCAGGGCGAAATGGCGATGTTCTCGACTTATCTGGCGTGGAGCCTGATCGACGCCGGCGCGCCTTACTGGTGGGCGTTTTTGCTCACGGTCGCCATCTCTTTCGTGGCGGGAATCGTAATCGAGCGCGTCATCATCCGGCCTGTGGAGCATGCGCCGGTGTTGTCCATAGTTACCGTGTTCATCGCGCTGCTGGTTATTTTCAACAGCGTAGCGGGATGGATTTTCACCTACACCATCAAGACTTTTCCCAGCCCGTTCCCGGAGCAGCCGCTGTTCGGCAATCGCTTCATCTCGTCGCATGAACTGGGCGCGATCGGCGTCACGCTGGCAGTGCTGGTCATGCTTTACCTGTTTTTCCGCTTCACTCCGCTCGGGCTGGCGATGCGCGCGGCGGCGCAGAACCCGGTGTCGAGCCGGCTGGTGGGGGTGCGCGTGGGGTGGATGCTGGCGCTGGGTTGGGGGCTGGCGGCGGCAGTCGGGGCGGTGGCCGGCACGCTGGTGGCGCCGATCGTGTACCTGGAACCCAACATGATGTCGGGCGTGCTGTTGTACGCCTTTGCCGCGGCGCTGGTCGGCGGGATCGACAATCCGTTCGGCGCGGTGGTGGGTGGTTTCACCGTGGGGGTTCTGGAGAATATTCTGGGCGCCTACGTGATCGGCACGGAGTTGAAGCTCACGGTGGCGCTGGTGCTGATCATCGGTGTGCTGCTGGTCAAACCGACGGGGCTGTTCGGGAAGGTGTTTGTGACGCGGGTGTGAAGGGTGAATGAGTGAAGGGTAAAGGCGAGAGGCGAGGGCAGCGGGGAAAGGGGAGAGAGGAGAGGGACGAAGGTTCAGGGACGAGGGGTTAGGGGCTAAATGAAATTGCACCCTTCACCCTTCACTCATTCACCCATTCTTATGGACAACATAGCGACAACGGCTGAGATGGCGCTCCCACGTTATGCGGGGCTGTCGGAGCGAGCCTGGAAGACGATCGGCCTCGTAGCGCTACTGTGCGCCGCCGTGGCGCTGCCATTTTTGGTGAGCAATTACCGGGTGTTCCAGTTCAACATGGTGCTGGTCTACGCCATCGTGCTGCTCGGACTGAACATCCTCACCGGCTACAACGGCCAGATCTCGCTGGGGCATGGTGCTTTCTACGCGATCGGCGCCTATGTTGCCGCGATCCTGATGGAGCACCTGGGCTGGCCGTACTGGGCGACTCTGCCCGTGGCCGGGCTCACTTGCTTCGTGTTCGGTTTTCTGTTTGGTTTGCCGGCGCTGCGTTTGCGCGGCCACTACCTCGCGCTGGCGACGTTTGCGCTGGCCGTGGCGATGCCGCAGATCCTCAAGTACAAACACATCGAGCATTGGACCGGGGGCGTGCAGGGCATCGTGATCATCAAACCCGAAGCCCCTTTCGGACTGAAGATCACCCCGGATCAATGGCTGTACCTGTTCACGCTGGCCATACTCGTGGTGATGTTCGTGGCCGGCTGGGATCTGCTGCGCGGGCGCGTCGGGCGCGCGCTGGTGGCGATCCGCGATCATCCGATCGCGGCCGAGGCGATGGGCGTGAACAGCGCGTTGTACAAAACGCTGACTTTCGGCGTGAGTGCGCTGTATACCGGCGTGGCGGGCGCGCTCGGCGCCATCGTTATCCAGTTCGTGGCGCCCGACAGTTTTACCGCGGGACTGTCCATCAATTTCCTGATCGGTATCGTGATCGGCGGCATCGCCTCGATTTCGGGCGCTTTCTATGGGGCGCTGTTCATCCAGTTCGTGCCCAATTTCGCCGACCAGATTTCCAAGGCGGCGCCATGGGCGATCTACGGTGTGTTTTTGCTCGCTTTTGTTTACCTGATGCCGACCGGCGTCGCGGGGTTTGTGCGTATCGCCTGGATGCGGATGCGCGGCATGCGCCGGCAGAAGATCTAGACCGCAATGAATGCAATAACTGGAACGGGGAGGACATCATGAAAAGAAGCCTGTTGTTGATAATGGGATTGATCGCCTCGGTCGCCGCTTCGACCGCGTTGGCGCAGAAAAAGTACGATCCCGGAGCGACCGACACCGAGATCAAGATCGGCAATACCAATCCCTACAGCGGGCCGGCCTCGGCCTACGGCACCATCGCCCGGTCGCAGGCGGCCTACTTCAAATTGATCAACGACCAGGGCGGGATCAACGGGCGCAAGATCAATTACATCAGCCTGGACGACGCCTACAGTCCGCCGAAAACCGTCGAGCAGGTCAGGCGCCTGGTGGAACAGGATGAGGTGCTGTTTATCTTCCAGAGCCTCGGCACGCCCAGCAATACCGCGATCCACAAGTACATGAATGCGAAAAAAGTGCCACAACTTTTTATCGCCACCGGTGCGACAAAATGGGGGGACCCGCAAAATTTTCCCTGGACCATCGGCTGGCAGCCTAACTATCAGACCGAGGCGCAGCTGTATGCCAAGTACCTGCTGCAGAACAAACCCGCGGCCAGAATCGCAGTGCTGTACCAGAATGACGACTTCGGCAAGGATTACGTGAAGGGATTGCGCGATGGGCTGGGCAGCCAGGCCGACAAGTTGATCGCCAAGGAGGTCAGCTACGAGGTCACCGATGCCACGGTGGACTCGCAGATTGTCACCCTGCAAGCGTCGCGCGCGGATGCCCTTTTCATCATTGCAACACCGAAATTCGCGGCCCAGGCAATCCGCAAGACCTATGACGTGGGCTGGAAACCGCTGACCTTTGTAAGCAACGTCTCGATCTCTGTAGCGGCGGTGCTCGAACCCGCCGGGCTGGAAAAATCCATCGGCCTCGTCACCGCCGCGTACATTAAGGATCCCACCGATCCGCAATGGGGAAACGATCCGGCGATGAAGGAGTGGCGGGCGTGGATGAAAAAGTATTACCCGGAAGGGAACGTGAACGACGCCACCAACGTGTATGGCTACGCGGTGGCGCAGACCCTGGTGCAGGTTCTCAGACAGTGCGGGGACGATCTGACCCGCGAGAACGTCATGCGGCAGGCGGCAAATTTGAAGAACTTAGAGGTTTCAGTGCTGCTGCCGGGAATCAGGATCAACACCAGCCCGACCGACTTTTACCCGATCGAACAAGTCCAGCTTGAGCGATTCGACGGCAAACACTGGGTGCTGTTCGGCGAAGTGCTGGGCGATTAGAATCGTGTCGTTCAAAACTCAAATTGAGCCGGCCGTGTCTGCGTGAGCGGCACAGGCCGGCTATTACTGAAGTCAAACCGCTGATAGGAGAAGAATATGGCGCGTATCGTTCGAGCGCTCTTTGCGCTGGCCTTTGCCGCTGCTGTTTCGCAAGTCAGCTATGCGGAGAAGAAGTACGGTCCGGGCGTCACCGACACCGAAATCAAGATCGGCAGCACCAATCCCTACAGCGGGCCAGCGTCGGCCTACGGCGTCATTGGCCGGGCAGAGTCCGCATACTTCAAAATGATCAACGAACAAGGCGGAATAAACGGCCGCAAGATCAACTTCATCAGCCTCGATGACGGCTACAGCCCGCCGCGCACGGTCGAGCAGGTGCGCAAGCTGGTGGAGCAGGAACAGGTGCTGTTCCTGGCCGGCACGCTGGGTACGCCGCCGAACTCGGCGATCCACAAGTACGTCAATGCCAAAGGCGTGCCGCACATCTTCGTCAACACCGGCGCCACCAAATGGGGAGACCCGAAGAACTTCCCCTGGACCATGGGTTTCAACATCAACTACCAGGCCGAGGGCCGCATCTACGCAAATTACATCCTGGATACCAAGCCTGACGCCAAAATCGCGATTCTTTTCCAGAACGACGACTACGGCAAAGACTACGTCAAGGGCTTGAAGGACGGACTTGGCGACAAGGCCGCAAAGATGATCGTGGCCGAGGCCAGCTACGAAGTGACCGATCCGACGATCGATTCGCAGATCGTCACTCTCAAAGCCTCGGGCGCGGATACTTTCTACAACGTCACGACGCCGAAGTTCGCCGCGCAGGCGATTCGCAGGGTCTACGACATGGGCTGGAAGCCGCTGCACGTTCTCAACAACGTGTCCTATTCGGTTGGCTCGGTATTGACGCCCGCCGGCCTGGAAAAGTCTGTCGGTCTGATCACCGCGGCCTATACCAAGGATCCGGTCGATCCACAGTGGAAGAACGATCCCGGATTCAAGGAATATGCCGCCTGGTTCAAGAAGTACTATCCGGAAGGGGAAATCAACGACAGCTTCAATGTGGCCGGTTACCTGATAGCCCAGGGCGTGGTGCACGTGCTCAAGGCCTGCGGCGACGATCTCAGCCGCGAAAACGTGATGAGGCAGATGACAAGCATCAAGGACCTGCAACTGCCGATGATGCTGCCGGGAATCAAGTGGAACACTTCCCAGGACGATTTCTTTCTCATCGAATCGGCTCAGCTTGCGCGCTTCGATGGCAAGGAGTGGGCGCGCTTCGGCAAGATCATCGGGAAATGATGTCAAACGCAGTGACGAGTGACGAGTGACGATTGACAAGTGACGAGTGACAAGTGACGAGTGACAGGTGACGAGTGACGAAGTGACGTAGGCACCACAGGTGGTCGGCATTCCCCGGGCGCAAGTTATACTGCGCGTCGGCTACGAAAATGAATCCGGAGGCGGACGATGGAAGGCAAGTTCCTGCAGGGCAAGATCGCGGTAATAACCGGTGCCAGCCGCGGGCTTGGGCGGGCGATGGCGCTGGCGCTCGGCGAGGCCGGGGCGAAACTGGCGCTGGTAAGTCGCGACAAGACCAAGCTCGCCGAGACGCGGAAGCTCGCGATGGAGAAGGGCGCGGATAGCGAAGTTTTCATCGCCGACGTGCGCGATGAAGCGCAGGTCGGCAAGCTCGCGCAGGACGTCATTGCCCGATTTGGCGGCACGCACATCCTCATCAATAACGCCGGCACCGCAGTGCGCAAGAACGTCGCGGATTTCACCCTCGAGGAGTGGAAACTGGTGCTGGATACCAACCTGACGGGCGCCTTCCTGGTGTCGCGCGCCTTTATTCCGCACATGAAAGCGGCCAAATGGGGCCGCATCATCAATATCACTTCGATCATGGCGCACATCGGCAGTGCCGCCCGCGGCGCGTATTGCTCCTCCAAGGCCGGGCTGCTCGGCCTCACCAAGTGCATGGCGCTGGAATTGGTGAATGACGGGATCACCGTGGTGGCGATCAGCCCGGGCTTCTATGCCACGGACCTGACCGCGCCACTGCGCGCCGACCCGCAGAAAAATGCCGCGCTGATGGCGCAGACGCCGATGGCGCGCTGGGGCAAGCCGGAAGAGATCGGCGGGCTGGCGCGCTACATCTGCAGCGACGGCGCGTCGTTCATGACTGGCACCGACATCCTCATGGACGGCGGCTGGACCACGCAGTAACGGAGAATCAAAATTACATTTTGGACCACGGAGGACACAGAGGACACGGAGGAGAGACAAGAACACAATAAAGACAGGTCGGATATGAGAAACGGATGCGGTGACGACGCCCCGCTCTCGCAAGGTTTTGTTTCCAGTTGGTTTGCTTGCTTCTGGTTTTCCTCCGTGTCCTCTGTGTCCTCCGTGGCGAGTCTTTTGGTGGGAGCAAAGCAAGCATGAAAGTTCTCGTTCTCGGGGCCGGAGTCATCGGCGTGACCAGCGCGTGGTATCTGGCGAAGGAAGGGCACGAGGTCACCGTGATCGAGAGGCAACCCGCCGCCGGGATGGAAGCCAGCTTTGCCAACGGCGGCCAGATTTCGGTGAGCCACGCCGAACCCTGGGCCAATCCGGGCGCGCCGCTGAAGATCCTCAAGTGGCTCGGGCGCGAGGATGCGCCGCTGCTGTTCCGGTTGCGCGCCGACCTGCGTCAATGGTCGTGGGGGCTGCGATTCCTGCTCGAATGCCTGCCCGGCCATACCCGGACCAATACGCTGACGATTCTGCGGCTGGCGCTGTACAGCCGCACCATGCTGCGGCAACTGCGCCGCGATACCGGAATTGCCTACGATCACCTCGAGAACGGCATTCTCCACCTGCACACCGACGAGGCCGAGTTTGCGCATGCGCAGGCAAGGGTGACGCTGATGCGGGAGTACGGCTGCCCGATGGAACTGAAGAGCGCGCAGGAATGCCGCGCGATCGAACCGGCCCTGAGGGCCACGCGCATACGCATCGTCGGCGCGACGTATTCGCCGGAGGACGAATCGGGCGACGCCTATCAGTTCACCCAGAACCTCGCCGCCCTTTGCCGCGGCGAGGGCGTGGAGTTCCGCTACGAAACTTCGGTCGAGACGCTCACCACCGCGGGTGACGCAGTTACCGGCGCGGCACTGCGCGATACACAAGGCAGCCGCGAGATGGTGAATGCGGACGCCTTTGTGATTGCGCTCGGCAGCTACAGTCCTTTCCTGCTTGCTTCTATTGGCGTGCGCGTGCCGGTGTATCCGGTGAAAGGCTATTCGGTGACCGCCCCGCTGGCGCGTGCGGAGGCTGCGCCGACCGTATGCATGACCGACGAGAACGCCAAGATTGCCGTGACCAGGCTGGGAAACCGATTGCGTTCAGCCGGTACCGCGGAACTGACGGGCTACGATACGTCGCTCAACGAGGCGCGTTGCCGGGCGATCATCGAACGCGTCGAGGAACTCTTTCCCGACGCCGGCGATTTTGCCAACGCATCCCGATGGGCGGGCCTGCGCCCGGCCACACCCAGCAACGTGCCCCTGATAGGGCGCGCCCGCTATCGCAACCTGTTCCTCGACACCGGTCACGGCACGCTAGGCTGGACGCTCGCTTGCGGATCCGGCAAGGCGGCGGCCGACCTGATCGGCGGGCGCCGGCCGGACGTCGAGTTTCCTTTTCTCTAAGCAATACCTCTTCACCGCAAAGACGCAAAGAACGCAAAGAAAAGCAGAAAACCAGAAGAATATAGCCGGTAAAAAGCCCGCAATGTTCGGAAGCGGAATTTTTCGCGAGTATCGGCGATCCAAGTTTCGAACGACATGAACACTTGTTGTCTTGTTGTCCGGGTTTCCTTTGCGTGCTTTGCGTCTTTGCGGTGAAAGGGTTTGTTTTGAAACCAGGATTGGAAAGCGTTGACGGCGTCGTCGTATCCGCCCGAGAATAGCGCTTCCAGGTGTCACGCAGCGCCCGCCAATGCGCCCGCGCGTGGCGCCTGAACTCACAGTCATTACAATCTCTGGAACACTGGATCATGGCCATTTTTCTGAAAACCGGTATTTCCGCCGAGCAGGACGCTGCGGACGTCGTCAAGGTACGCAAGACCGTTGAGGACATCCTCGCCGACATAGAGAAGCGCGGCGATGCAGCCGTGCGCGACCTGTCGAAGAAATTCGACAACTGGTCGCCGGAAGACTTTCGCATGAGCAAGGGCGAGATCGAGGACTGCGTGCGCCAGTTGTCGAAGCAGGTGATCGAAGACATCAAGTTCGCGCAGGCGCAGATCCGTAATTTCGCGCAGATCCAGCGCGACGCGCTGCGGGACGTCGAAGTCGAAACGCTGCCAGGCGTGATCCTCGGCCACCGGAACATTCCGGTGGGGAGCGTCGGCTGCTACGTTCCCGGAGGAAAATATCCGCTGGTGGCATCAGCGCACATGAGCATCGTCACCGCGCGCGTGGCCGGGGTGAAGCGCGTCATTGCCAGCGCGCCGCCGTACCAGGGCAAGCCGCATCCGGCAATCGTTGCGGCGATGAGTCTTGGCGGGGCTGACGAAATCTATACCATCGGCGGGGTGCAGGCGATCGGCGCAATGGCGCTTGGCACCACCACGATCAAGGCGACCGATATGATCGCCGGTCCGGGCAACGCCTTCGTGGCCGAGGCCAAGCGCCAGCTTTCGGGGCGGGTTGGTATTGATTTGTTCGCTGGCCCGACCGAAACCCTGATCATTGCCGACGACTCCTGTGACGCCGAGATGTGCGCGACCGATCTGCTGGGCCAGGCCGAGCACGGGCCGACTTCGCCGGCGATCCTGCTCACCAATTCGCGCCGACTCGCCGAAGAAACGATGAAGGAAGTCGCGCGCCAGCTCGAGACGCTGTCGACCGCGGCGATCGCCGGCCAGGCCTGGCGGGATTACGGGCAGGTGATCGTGTGCAAGGACGCAGCCGAAATGGTGAGAGAGGCCAACCGCATCGCGTCCGAACACGTGCAGGTGATGACCACGGACCCGGAATATTTCCTCAAGAACATGAGCAACTACGGCGCGCTGTTTCTGGGGCCGGAAACCAACGTCTCCTACGGCGACAAGGTGATCGGCACCAATCACACGTTGCCCACCCGCAAGGCGGCGCGCTATACCGGCGGCTTGTGGGTCGGGAAATTCATCAAGACCTGCACCTACCAGAAGGTGAAGCCCGAGTCCTCGGCGATGATCGGCGAATACTGTTCACGTTTGTGCGCGGTCGAAGGCTTTGCCGGCCACAAGGCGCAGGCTGATCTGCGGGTCAGGCGCTATGGCAAACGCCGTGCAGCGTAAAAGCCCGTGACTGACGTGACTATCGTGACTCGTAAAACCAGTACGGCAGTCACGCAGTTACGATAGTCACGAAGTCACGATCAATCGCCACAGAAACGGATCCAGCGTGGATGTTCCATTGAGCGGGCAAGTGGCAGCCGTCATCGGCGGCTCCGGTGCAATTGGCTCCGCGATCTGCAGGCATTTCGCCGGAGCCGGCGCGACCTGCATCGTCACCTACAACCACGGCAAGGAAGCCGCGCAGGATCTGCTGCGGAGCCTGCCCGGGCAGGGACATTGGGCGGCCAATGTGCCGGTCGAAAACAGCAGCGCGTTGAACGGTTTGGCGGGCGACGTCGAGGCCAGGCACGGCCGGCTGGACTTGCTGGTCAATTGTGCCGGCGTTACCCGTTACGTGCCGCACAATGATCTTGACGCGCTCGACGATCGCCTGATCGACGATATCTTCCGCATCAACTGGCGCGGACCGTTCGCCGTCGTCAGAGCCTTCCGCAAAATACTGGCGGCCGGGGAGGGCGGACTGGTGATCAATATGTCTTCGATTGCCGGCGTCACCGCCATGGGCAGCAACGTCGCTTACTGTGCCTCGAAAGCGGCGCTCGATTCGATGACCAAATCGCTGGCGCGCGCACTGGCGCCGCAGATCCGCTTCGTTTCGGTATCCCCCGGCCTGGTGGACACCGACTTCGTGAAGGGCCTGGACAAGAAATGGCGCAACGAGCAGGCCGCCCGCACGCCGCTGAAACGCCTTGCCACCGCGGACGAGATCGGTGCGGCCACGCTGGCGGTGGCAACGCATCTGAAGTATTCGACCGGCTGCATCATCCCGATCGACGGCGGCCGGCCGCTGACCTGAGCGCGGTATTCCCCCGTGGCTGAGCCGATCTCGCTTTACAACGATGTGATCATGGATCACATCAGGAACGCGCGTAATTTCTGCGAGCTTCAGAGCGCGAACCGCAAGGCGCATGGCGTGAATCCGCTATGCGGCGACATCTTTAACGTCTACGTGAGGGTTGAGGACGAGCGCGTCGTGGAGGCGAGCTTCCAGTGCGAATGCTGCGGAATCTCAATGGCTTCCGCCTCGGTCATGACCGAGGCGATCACCGGGAGGACGGTAAGCGAAGCGAGAATGCTGTACCGGCACTTCGAGCGCCTGCTGAAGGATCCCGCCGGAACACCAGACCAGCCGGGCAATCACGATCAGCTCGCGGTGCTGGCGCTGATCAGGGAGTTTCCCTCGCGGGTGAACTGCGCATTGCTGGGCTGGCAGACGCTGGAGGCAGCGCTGGATGGGCGTTCGGAATTAACGCTCGGCTGAGCCGTGCGGCCGAAGCCGGTTACTGCGCCTTGCAGATTTTGCGCAGGTCGCCCCCCGGGAACACCGTCAGAGCTTCGACATTGCCGCTGGCAGTTAAGCGCAAGGCGAGGCCGTCGAGGTAGCAGTAGATTCGCATTACCGTCGTCGCGCCATCCTGCCCCGCAGCGCTCGTTTCCCCAACCGATTGCGGTTTGCCGAAGCTTGCCCTGACCAGCGCTTCGGAAGAACCGAAGCGCACGCCTTCCCGGGTCTGGAAACTTTCAATGCGATCGACCTGAACGGAATAGACCGTCTGATCGTGTTCTCGCACCAGAATCAGGATCGAGCCATCCGCAGCCCCGGGGTCAGGGTAGCGGTACAGCATCGCCGGCCGGCCGCCGGGAATGCGTGAGTTGGTGCCGGACACCGGTTCACCGAAAACCTCGATCATTTCGCGCAGCGGCATGTCAAGGAACACCGGTCCGACCCGCACGCCCGGAATCACGGTCTTGTCGTGCAGCAGACTCTTGACCGCCGGCGCTTCAATCACTGCCGGCGGCGGCTCCTTCTTCGAGGCGCAAGCCGCCAGCGCCAGCAGCAAAACCGCAACCAATAGAAAACGCAAAGCGTGGCCCATGTTGTCCTATTTCGCTTCCGCTTCGATCTCTCGGTCGCGATCCTGCTTCTGTTGCTCCAGAGTCGAACCCAACTCGGCGCCCCTGTTCATGGTGCGCGCACCTTCCCGAATGGTTCCCGACGGCAAGCTCTCGACGTTCTTCACCGGCGCAGAACTCCTTGGAGCGTCGGATTCCGGCGGGGGAGGGTCGCTCTTCCCACAGCCGGAAATTGCTGTGACCAGAAAAAATATCGAAGCGGTCAATGCATGACGCATCAAGATGTCTCTCCTCTAGCCTCTGCCTCTAGCCTCGACCCCCTCACCCCTCACCCCTCACGCCTCTCGCCTCACGCCTCACCTCTCATTTCATCGTCGGCATCACGAACTCGGCGCCCTTGCGGATTCCGGTCGGCCAGCGCGTGGTGACGGTCTTAAGGTGGGTGTAGAAGCGCACGCCCTCGGGACCGTAGGCGTAGTGGTCACCGAACAGCGAGCGCTTCCAGCCGCCGAAACTGTGGAAGGCCATTGGCACCGGGATCGGGACGTTGATCCCGACCATGCCGATCTGAATCCGCGTGGCGAACTCGCGTGCGGCGTCGCCGTCGCGCGTGAAAATCGCCACGCCGTTGCCGAACTCATGCTTGTTGACCAGGTCCACCGCAGATTCGAAATCCGCCACGCGCACCACCGACAGCACCGGGCCGAAGATCTCTTCCTTGTAAATGGCCATTTCCGGCTTGACGCCGTCAAACAGGCAGCCGCCCAGGAAGAAGCCGTTCTCGTGGCCTTTGACCTTCAGGCCGCGGCCGTCTACCACAAGTTTCGCGCCTTCTTTCACGCCCAGCGCGATGTAGCCGGTGACTTTGTCGAGATGTTGTTTGGTGACCAGCGGACCCATATCGGCGGCACTGTCCGTGCCGGTATTGATCTTGAGGTTCCTGGCGCGCTCGGCGAGTTTTTCCACCAGCTTGTCGGCGACCCCGCCGACCGCGACCGCCACGGAGATGGCCATGCAGCGCTCGCCCGCCGAGCCGTAGGCCGCGCCGGTGAGCGCATCCACCGCCTGTTCGAGATCGGCATCCGGCATGACCACCAGGTGATTCTTGGCACCACCAAGCGCCTGCACGCGTTTGCTTGAAGCCGTGCCGGTACGATAGATGTACTCGGCGATCGGCGTGGAGCCGACGAAGCTCACCGCGTACACCCGCGGATCATGCAGCAGCGCATCCACCGCGACCTTGTCGCCGTGCACCACGTTGAGCACGCCGTCCGGCAGGCCAGCTTCCTTCAGCAATTTCGCCAGATACAGGCTCGCCGACGGATCGCGTTCAGAAGGCTTGAGCACGAAGGTATTGCCGCAAGCGATCGCCACCGGGAACATCCACATTGGCACCATCACCGGGAAATTGAACGGCGTGATGCCCGCGCATACGCCAAGGGGCTGGCGCACCGAATAACTGTCCACGCCGGTGCCGACCTGCTCGGTGAATTCGCCCTTGAGCAACTGCGGAATGCCGCAGGCGAACTCGACAACTTCCACGCCACGGGTGACTTCGCCCCTCGCGTCGGAGAGGACCTTGCCGTGCTCGCTGGTGATGATCGCCGCCAGCGCATCGGCGTGTTGATCGAGCAGCTCCTTGAATTTGAACATGACCCGCGCACGGCGCAGCGGCGGGGTCGCGGCCCAGGCCGGAAAGGCCTTGTGCGCGGCATCGACCGCCGCGGCGACTTCACTTTCGCTGGCGAACGGCACGCGCGCCGCTGCCTGCCCGAGCGCTGGATCGAACACCTGGCCGTAGCGGTTGCTATTGCCAGCCCTTTCCGCGCCGCCGATGAAGTGGCGGATTTCCTTTAGGACAGACGCCTGATCGAGTGGCTTGTTCATGTATTCCTTTCTTTAAAGCGAAACACTCACCGCAGAGGACGCAGAGGAAAACCAAAATCGAGGAAGAACGTGAGGGAGTTAAAAGCAGGTCCGGTGCCGAAGTGACCACCGATACCGGGTTTCAACTTTCGAATGCTTGTTTTGCTCTTGCCTTTCCTCTGCGTCCTCTGCGGTGAGTGCTTATTGTGGGGTAAATCACTATCAAGCCGCGGCGGCGTTGCGGCCGTTGGCGAAATGCTGGTCCAGCGGATAGATCGGCCGTCGCAGCTTGCGGTATTCGAACTCGGTCCAGTCCGAGGAGGACACGCCGGGAGCGTCGCAGAACACCATGCCCTTCGCAATCGGCAGGAACACCGGCCGGAAGTACATCCGCGACTTCAACAGCAGATAGCGCTGGCGCACGGGGTCGATGCCCACACTTTCGAACACGCCGCGATCCCAGGGTTCCTGATTGCGCTCGGAAATCACGACCTGCGCCGTGCCGGCGTCGAGCACCACGGTGCGGCCCATGAAGCAGCGCATTCCCGTGAACTGCGGTCCGGTGATGGTGTACTCGCCGTCGGTGATGGCGCGCACGACCCCGCTCAGCATCAGGGGTTCCCCCTTGCGACGGATCGAGGGCATGTCCATCTTGCCGCCCACCGGCAGCGTGACCCGCGCGCCCTTGCCGGCTTCAATCAACTTCGCCACCGCTTCAGGATCGCGGATCGGCGCCACCGCGATGCCGGTCAGGCCCTGGCGCAACGCCTCGCGCAGCACGTACATCGTGTCCTGCGTTGAACCGGAGGCGCAGTTGTCGGCGTGATCCAGCAGCAGGATCGGGCCGCCAGATTGTTCGCCCATGCGCTTGGCCTGCGCGACTGACTGCTCGAGCGGCTGTCCGCGGTAGATGAAATCTTCCTTCTGCGCCCACGCGACGTCGAGGATCTTATTGCACGCGCTCACGGCTGCGGCCTGGCCGGCATCGGCGACGGTGACCACGCTGATGCCGGCGTCGTGAATGTCCGCCATCTGGAAGCCGCCGAATGCGGTGGCGGCCAGCAGGCCATCGCGTTCCGCCTGGCGGGCGGCATCGACGAAATCCTTCATCGCGCCTTCGGAGGTGTTCTGGCGCAGCGTCTGTGCCAGGATCGGCGCATTGCCCCACGCCATCACCGGCTTGACTTGCGAATTCATCATGCGCATCAAAATGGACCCGGCGAGCTGCCCGGATTCGTACTGGTCCACGTGCGGATAGGTCTTGTAGCCGGTAATGACGTCGCAATTGCGCACCATGCGTTCGGTGACGTTGGCGTGAAGGTCCAGCGATACCGCCATCGGCGTGCGCGGCGCGACGGCACGCAGTCTTTCCAGCAGCGTGCCTTCGCCGTCGTCGGTGCGCTCCGCCACCACCATGGCGCCGTGCAGGTCGAGAAATACCGCATCGCAACCCTTGGCGACCGCGTTGCAGATCGCCTCGCAGATGCGGTCATAGGCGCTGCCGTCCACCGGCCCGCTCGGATTCGCCCACGCGGCGATCGGAGTGACAAACTCCGCGCCGGTCTTTTCCGCCAGGTCCAGAAACGCCGCCATGGCCATGCCCTTGCCCTTGACCGCCTCGAAGGCGTCGCGGCCGAGGTACGGGCCCTTGGGCCCGAACTCCTCCCACGGTGTGGGCACCGGGGAAAAGGTGTTGGTCTCGTGCTGCATCTGGGCGATGACGAATTTCATGTTTGCTGCAGCCTAAAGACAATTGGACGCAAAGGCGCGAAGACGCAAAGAAAACCAAGAGAAACATCAATGGGGGCAAGAACAAATGGAGGAAAGAACATAAGGTCTGGCTTTTTCGTTGATGAATGGTCCGTACGCCTCAATGCCCCCTTCTGCGGCGATCTGATTCTTGCCCAGTCAATTTCTTCTTCGCGGTTCCTTTGCGTCTTTGCGCCTTTGCGTCGAGGCGGTCAAGGAAGTGTCTTGAGGACGTCGCGGACGGTATCGATGATCTGATCGATCTGGCTCTTTTCAATGATGAAAGAAGGCGAGAGCGCGATGGTGTCGCCGGTGGTGCGGATCAGCAGGCCGCGCTCGAAACACTTCAGGTACACGTCGAAGGCGCGTTTGCCCGGGCTGCCCGTGATGGACGCCAGCTCGATACCGGCCACCAGCCCGTAGTTCCTCACGTCGATGACATTGGGCAGGCCGCGCAGTCCGTGCACCGCCGTCTCGAAGGCCGGCGCCATCTGCTTCGCGCGCGTGAGCAGGTTTTCCCGTTGATAGATCTCGAGCGCCGCGAG
>JBQTIV010000113.1:0-3399 GCA_052387775.1 Betaproteobacteria bacterium | reverse complement strand
CTGAACCGGGCACGACTCTCGCTATCTGGTCGGGGTGGAGAGATTCGAACTCCCGACATCCTGCTCCCAAAGCAGGCACGCTACCAGGCTGCGTTACACCCCGGAGGGTCGCAACTATACCGATCAGAGGGTTAAAGGTCAATTTGAAGGTCGTGCAGGCGCTGCGTTTTCGCGGCGCTGAAACTAGGCTTGCACCCCCCTGCTATTTCTGCTATTAAAGCGATTTTTTTCTGACCGAAACTGGCAAATGGCGACCGAATTTCACACCAATTTCAAGCCTTATGTGCCGAAGAAGGGCGAGGCTTACATGAGTCCGAAGCAGCTCGAGCACTTCAGGAAAATCCTCAATCAACTGAAAACCGAGCTCTCGCAGGACATCGACCGCACCGTTCACACGATGCAGGACGAAGCAACTGTATTCGCGGATCCGAATGATCGCGCCAGCCAAGAATCGGATATGGCCCTGGAACTGCGCAATCGCGATCGCGAGCGCAAGCTGATCAAGAAAATCGACGAAACGATCGCCAAAATCGAGGCGGGCGAATATGGTTACTGCGAAAGCTGCGGCATCGAGATCGGCCTGAAGCGCCTGGAGGCAAGACCGACGGCTACCCTGTGTATCGACTGCAAGACGCTCGACGAGCTCAGAGAAAAGCAGGTGGCCAACTAACGCCCGCCGTCCGATGTACTGCCTTGCGCAACACGTCAACGCCCCGCCCATGCGGGGCGTTCTCGTATTGCATCGGGCCGTTTTGTAACGATGCCGTTGGGCATTCGTGATGAACCGTCATATGCGGAACTTTGGGGAGGTGGTTTGTGACAAACACATATCGGTAACCTCGGTCCGCAAACGTTCTTCCGACGAGCTTGCCGCCATTTGGAGATGAGCATGCTTGCGAAAATTCAGAACCCGCGCTCTATCCGCCGGCGCCTCGGCATGAATCAACAGGAATTCTGGGGCCGCATCGGCGTGACCCAGAGCGGAGGTTCGCGCTACGAAAGCGGCCGCAACATGCCGAAGCCGGTGCAGGCATTGCTCCGGGTGGTGCATGTGGACCAGATCGACCTGAAAAAACTCAACAGGAGAGACGCCGCGGTTATTTCGTATCTGAAAACCGCCGAGCCGACCCTGTACCGCCGCCTCAGGAGCGAAGCCTCCAGCCACGTTGTGCGGCGCGGGGTTCGCCGCTGAACCACGAGCCTCAGGGCGTAACCCTGACCTCCAGACCAAGCACGCGGATTCTTTCCGCAAAGGCGTCCAGCCACGCAAACGGGAGTGCGCTCAGGCGCTCGGCTTCCGGCTGAAAGGATCGTCGCGCCAGGCCGTACAGCAGCACGCCCTGCAGCGGCAATCGTTCGTCAACACGCTCGCGCAGGAAGTCGAGGTAGGCCTGTTGCTCGGCGTCTGCGGGTGGTGCACCGTCGATCGCAAACACGCAGGTCTGTATCCAGGTCGGGCACAAGCGCGCCGCGATTTCCAGGTTGGCGCGCATCTTGGCGACATCTCCGCGGGTATTGTTGACCTTGCGCAAGCCCGATCTGGTGGCACGATCGACTTTGAACCACACTTCCCCGCTGAGTGCGGCCAGCTTCCTGACCCCTGCTTGAACGCCCACGCGCTGCATCAAACTGCCGTTGGTGATCAGTACCGTCTTGACCTCTGCCGGCACCGCGGCCTGTCGCCGCACTTTTCCGACCACATCCACCACGCTCTCGAATTCCCTGGCGCTGGTCGGCTCCCCGTTCCCGGATAGCGCTATATCGTTCAGGCGCTGCGCTTCGACCGGCACGCGCACGGCAAGGAAATCGCCGTGCAACACGTCTTGCAGAAATCCGTTGAGTTCCTGCTCGAGCCTGCCGAGATCCACTGGCGGCGGCGCGCCGCGGCTGAGCCCGGGAACCTGGCAGTAGATACAACGCCAGTTGCAGGCATTGTTGACGTTGAGATTGATGCCCACGGAAACGCCGCCCGCACGCCGCGACACCACCGGGTACACGTAGGTCAGGCCCGCGCTCCTGCGGTCGTGGTCGGCAACCGTCAGTCGACCGCGTCGTGATTCGGACATGGGTCGTTGCAATGCGGCGTTGAAGCGCCTCTGGAGAAGCCCAATTGTGTGGCGGATTCCGATTTGGAATTCATATCTTACGAGAAACTTCAAGCCCCCGGAGAGGGGCTATGGCCGCCCGTGCATGGCTTGAACTGCGAAAAGGCGCCGCCGGGCGCGGGGCCTGTTGTTTTTGGCGGAGGGTGAGGGTCAAGATGCGCGCGCAGCGAGCCTCTTTAGGCGCTCGCTAACCCGCCTTAGGCCGCGTTAAGCGCGACCGCGCGGCGAGGCGCCAATCGAACCCCGGAGAACATTTTGTCTGGCGGAAGGGGTGGGATTCGAACCCACGAGAGACTTGCGCCTCTGCCGGTTTTCAAGACCGGTGCATTTAACCGCTCTGCCACCCTTCCGTGTGTCCGCCGGTTTTAGTTCCGACATAACCTGCAAAAACGCAGGTTAGTCTCCACTGGGTGAAGCTGCGCGTCACCAACTCCGACATAACCTGAAGGTTAGTCTACGCAAGCGCTGGCTTCGCAGGCGCCAAGACCAGTGCAGTAGTTCCGGCATAACCTGAAGGCTAGTCTCCGCCGCAAGAAGCCCGCCGGGGCGGGCGCCTTGTCAACCCTCCGAAGCGCGCAAATGATACGCGCATAGCCTGCGGGGCGCCAAGTGAACCGTTGAAACTTTAACCCCAGTTGAGTAGTCTTATGACCTGTAAATTCCTACGTTGAGAGGGCTGTAACCATATGCAACCTGAAATCCAGTACGGCACGCAATCAGGGCAGTTGACTCTTGCGCAGAACAAGGTGTTGCGAAACACCTACATGCTGCTTGCGCTGACCATGGTTCCGACCGTGATCGGCGCCCTGGTCGGGATGGCCACCGGCGCAATCATCATGCAACACCCGATCATGATGTCGCTGGCGATGATCGCGGGCGTTATCGGCTTGCAGTTTGCAATCGCCGCCAATCGAAATAGCGGCCTCGGGGTCGCTCTGCTGCTCGGGATGACGTTCATCCTCGGCTGGTGGCTCGGGCCCCTGCTCAACGTCGCATTGTCGTTCAGAAACGGGCCGCAACTAATCGGCATTGCCGCCGCTGGCACCGGCGGCATACTGCTGGCGATGGGCGCGATCGCCACCACCACGAAGAAGGATTTCAGCTTCATGGGCAAGTTCCTTTTCGTGGGGATGATCGTGCTGCTGCTCGCAATGATCGCCAACATGTTCTTGCAGATTCCGGTGCTGGCGCTCACGCTTTCGGCGCTGGTGGTCGTGGTGTTCTCGCTGTTCCTGTTGCACGACGTCAGCCGCATCGTCAATGGCGGCGAGACCAACTACATCATGGCGGCGAC
>JBQTIV010000112.1:0-38929 GCA_052387775.1 Betaproteobacteria bacterium | reverse complement strand
GCAACATGTCAAAGGGAAAGTTTGAGCGCACCAAGCCGCACGTGAACGTGGGGACCATAGGGCACGTGGACCATGGCAAGACCACGCTGACGGCGGCGCTGACGCTGGTGCTGTCGAGGAAGTTTGGGGGCGAGGCGAAGGCCTACGACCAGATTGACAATGCGCCGGAAGAAAAGGCGCGCGGGATCACGATCAACACGGCGCACGTGGAATACGAAACGGCCAAGCGCCACTACGCGCACGTGGACTGTCCGGGGCATGCGGACTACGTGAAGAACATGATCACGGGTGCGGCGCAGATGGACGGGGCGATTCTGGTGGTGTCGGCTGCTGACGGGCCGATGCCGCAGACGCGCGAGCACATATTGCTTGCCCGCCAGGTGGGCGTTCCCTACATCGTGGTGTTCATGAACAAGGCCGACATGGTCGATGACAAGGAGCTGCTGGAGCTGGTGGAAATGGAAGTGCGCGAAGTGCTCTCCAAGTACGAGTTTCCTGGTGATAAGACCCCGATCATCATTGGCAGCGCGTTGAAGGCCCTGGAAGGCGAGAAGGGCGATATGGGCGAAGGCGCGATCTTCAAGCTTGCTGATGCGCTGGACTCCTACATTCCCGAGCCCAAGCGGGCGCTTGACGGGCCGTTCCTGATGCCGGTGGAAGATGTCTTCTCCATATCGGGGCGCGGCACGGTGGTGACCGGGCGGGTGGAGCGCGGCATCGTCAAGGTGGGCGATGAGCTGGAGATCGTGGGATTGAAGCCCACCATCAAGACCGTGTGCACCGGGGTGGAGATGTTCAGGAAGCTCTTGGACCAGGGCCAGGCGGGCGACAACATCGGGGTGCTGCTACGCGGCACCAAGCGTGAAGAAGTCGAGCGCGGCCAGGTGCTCGCCAAGCCCGGCTCGATCACCCCGCACACCAAGTTTGCGGCCGAAGTCTACGTGCTCTCCAAGGAAGAGGGCGGGCGGCATACGCCGTTTTTCAATGGCTACCGACCGCAGTTTTACTTTCGCACCACCGATGTGACCGGCGCGGTGGAGCTGCCCAAGGGCACCGAGATGGTGATGCCTGGGGACAACGTGGCCATCACCGTACAGCTCATCCAGCCCATTGCGCTGGAAGAGGGCCTGCGCTTTGCCATTCGTGAGGGCGGCCGCACCGTGGGTGCCGGCGTGGTCTCCAAGGTCATCGAGTAGAGAACATGCAAAACCAGAAAATCCGCATTCGCCTGAAGGCCTTCGATTATCGCCTGATCGATCAGTCGGCGATCGAAATCGTCGAGACCGCCAAGCGCACCGGCGCAGTCGTCAAAGGCCCGATTCCGCTGCCTACCCGCATCGAGCGCTTCGATGTGCTGCGCAGCCCGCATGCGGACAAGACTTCGCGCGATCAGTTCGAGATTCGCACCCACCTGCGGCTGATGGACATCATCGATCCCACCGACAAAACCGTGGACGCGCTGATGAAGCTGGATCTGCCGGCGGGAGTGGACGTTGAGATCAAATTATAGGATTGAGGATTGAGGATAGAGGATAGAGGATAGAGGATTGAGAAGGCTGAAACACAATCCTCAGTCCTGGTAACTCAATCCTGAAATTGACTGCCGGCCAATTGCAGCCGGCGCCTCTGTAGAGGAAATAAAAATGAGTTTAGGACTAGTCGGCCGCAAGATCGGCATGACGCGACTGTTTACCGATGATGGGGATGCCGTCCCGGTGACCGTCGTAGACGTGTCGAACAATCGCGTGACCCAGATCAAGACGCCGGAGACCGATGGCTATGCCGCGGTGCAGGTGACGTTCGGCAAGCGCCGCGCCAGCCGGGTTTCCAAGCCCGCAGCCGGCCACTTCGCCAAGGCCGCCGTCGAGGCGGGTCACATCCTGCGGGAATTTCGCGTCGAAACCGATCAGCTTGCCAGCCTGAAGGTCGGCGGCCAGGTCGGCGTCGACATCTTCAAGGTCGGCCAGCTGGTGGACGTGACCGGTACCGCGATCGGCAAGGGCTTTGCCGGCGTGATCAAGCGCCATCACTTCTCCTCGAACCGCGCCAGCCACGGTAACTCGGTGTCGCACAACAAACCGGGTTCGATTTCGATGGCGCAGGATCCGGGCCGAGTATTCCCTGGCAAGAAGATGTCCGGCCACCTGGGTGCGGTGAAGCGCACCGCGCAGAAACTGCAAATCGTGCGCATCGACGCCGAGCGCCAGTTGCTGCTGATCAAGGGTGCGGTTCCCGGCGCCGAAGGCGGCGACGTGATGGTGCGGCCTTCGGTGAAAGCGAGGGCGGCGTAATGGAACTCAAACTGATTGACGACAAAGGCCAGGCCACCGCCAGCGTCAAGGCCTCCGACGAGCTGTTCGGCCGCGAGTACAACGAGTCGCTAGTGCACCAGGTGGTGACGGCTTATATGGCCAACGCCCGCCTCGGCACCCGTGCCCAGAAGGGGCGCAGCGACATCGCCAAATCCACGCGCAAGCCCTGGCGCCAGAAAGGCACCGGCCGCGCCCGCGCCGGCATGGCGTCAAGCCCGCTGTGGCGCGGCGGCGGCAAGATTTTCCCCAACAGCCCGGATGAGAACTTCGGCCACAAGGTCAACCGCAAGATGTTCCGCGCCGGACTGGCCTCGATCCTGTCGCAGCTGGCCCGCGAGGGGCGTCTCGCCGTAGTGGAGAATTTCAAGGTCGATTCGCCCAAGACCAGACAGTTGGCACAGAAGGTCAAGGGCATGGGCATGGACAACGTGCTGATCATCACCGACAACCTCGACGAGAACCTGGTGCTCTCCGCGCGCAATCTGGTGAACGTGCTCGTGGTCGAACCCGGGCAGGCGGACCCGGTCAGCCTGCTGCGCTTCAGCAATACGCTTATCACCAAGGGCGCGGTGGCGAAATTCGAGGAGATGCTGGCATGAACGCAGCCGCTGTCAAACCGGGTGCGACCAAGCAAAACGCTGTGAATCAGGTGCGCCTGATGCAGGTACTGCTCGCGCCGGTAGTATCGGAAAAGAGCACCTTCGTCGCCGACAAGAATGAGCAGGTGATCTTCCGTGTTGCGCCGGATGCCACCAAGCCCGAAATCAAGGCTGCTGTGGAGCTGCTGTTCAAGGTGCAGGTGAAAAGCGTCCAGGTCGCCAACGTCAAGGGTAAGGAGAAGCGTTTCGGCCGCTTCGTCGGCCGCCGCCGGCATTGGAAAAAGGCCTACGTCTGCCTGAAGGCGGGTCAGGAAATCAACTTCTCGGCAGGGGAGGCGAAGTAAATGGCGCTCGTCAAAGTCAGACCCACGTCTCCCGGCCGGCGCGCGCTGGTCAAGGTTGTCAATGCCAACCTGCACACGGGCAAGCCGGTTGCCGCTCTGATCGAAAAACAAGTCAAGCGAGCCGGGCGCAACAACCGCGGCCACATCACCACGCGCCATCAGGGCGGGGGGCACAAGCATCACTATCGGATCGTCGATTTCGTGCGCGACAAGGACGGCGTCGCCGCCAAGGTCGAGCGCCTGGAATACGACCCGAACCGCAGCGCCAGTCTGGCGCTGCTGTGTTACGCCGACGGAGAGCGCCGTTACATCATCGCTCCCAAGGGCGTGACGGTGGGGCAGGAGATCATCAACGGGGCGCAGGCGCCGATAAAGGCCGGCAATACACTGCCACTGCGCAATGTGCCGGTGGGCACCACCGTCCACTGCGTCGAGATGCTGCCCGGCAAAGGCGCGCAGCTGGCGCGCTCCGCGGGGACCTCGGTGCAGTTGCTGGCGCGCGAAGGCACCTATGCGCAGCTGCGCCTGCGTTCGGGCGAAATCCGCAAGGTGCACGTCGATTGCCGCGCCACCATCGGGGAAGTCGGCAACGAAGAACACAACCTCGAGTCCATCGGCAAGGCCGGACGCGTGCGCTGGCGCGGCGTGCGCCCGACCGTGCGCGGCGTGGCGATGAACCCGATCGATCACCCGCACGGCGGCGGCGAAGGCAAGACTGCCGCGGGGCGCGATCCAGTGAGCCCGTGGGGCACGCCGACCAAGGGTTACAAGACCCGCCGCAACAAGCGCACCCGCGGCATGATCGTGCGCGATCGCCACGGCAAGTAAGGGGTAAAGACAGATGGCACGTTCAATCAAGAAAGGCCCGTTCGTCGATCATCACCTGGCACAAAAGGTGGATGCGGCGCGCGCCACCAACGACAAACGCCCGATCAAGACCTGGTCGCGCCGTTCCACCATTCTTCCGGACTTCGTGGGGCTCACCATCGCCATTCACAACGGCCGGCAGCACGTGCCGGTCTATATCAGCGAGAACATGGTCGGACACAAGCTCGGCGAATTCGCGCTGACCCGAACTTTCAAGGCGCACACGGGGGACAAGAAGGTGATTGCGGCTCCGGCTGGCGCCGCGCCGACGGCGCCAGGGGTGCCAGCGCCAACGCCAGCGCCGGCGGCAGCACCCGCCAAGAGGTAATGGGGATGGGAGAGGTGACGATGAGAACTTCTGCTGTTTTGCGCGGCGTGCGACTGTCGGCCCAGAAAGGGCGCCTGGTCGCCGACCAGGTGCGTGGTCTGCCGGTGGACAAGGCGCTGAGCCTGCTTGCCTTCAGCCCGAAGAAGGGCGCCAAGATCATCCGCAAGGTTCTGGAGTCGGCGATTGCCAATGCCGAGCACAACCAGGGTGCCGACGTCGACGAGTTGACAGTCACCACCATCCACGTCGAACAAGGCACGAGCCTGAAGCGTTTCATGCCGCGCGCCAAGGGGCGCGGTTTCAAGATCACCAAACCTACCTGCCACATTTACGTGACGGTCGGGGACAAGGAGTAAGCATGGGACAGAAAATTCACCCGACCGGGTTCCGGCTGTCGGTGCAGCGCAACTGGACTTCGCGCTGGTATTCGAACAGCAAGAATTTCCCGGGGATGCTGCAGGAGGATATCAAGGTGCGCGACTTCCTGAAGAAAAAGCTGGCGCACGCCGCGGTCAGCAAAGTGGTGATCGAGCGCCCCGCCAAGAACGCCAAGATCACCGTGTACAGCGCCCGTCCCGGCGTGGTGATCGGCAAGAAGGGCGAAGACATCGAGCGTTTGCGCGGCGAACTGCAGAAACTGATGGGCGTGCCGGTGCACGTCAACATCGAGGAAGTGCGCAAGCCCGAGATCGATGCGCAGTTGATCGCCGATTCCATCGCCCAGCAGCTGGAGAAGCGCATCATGTTCCGCCGCGCCATGAAGCGCGCTATCCAGAATGCCATGCGCCTGGGCGCGCAGGGCATCAAGATCATGAGCGCGGGCCGTTTGAACGGGATCGAGATCGCGCGCACCGAGTGGTACCGCGAAGGCCGCGTGCCGCTGCATACCCTGCGTGCCGACATCGACTACGGCTTCTCCGAGGCCAAGACCACTTACGGCGTGATCGGCATCAAAGTGTGGGTGTTCAAGGGCGAAGTGCTCGGCCGCGGCGAGCAGCCGGTGGTGGCGCCAGCGCCGGAGCCGGAGAAGAGGGCAAGACGGGGAGCCAAGCATGCTGCAGCCAGCTAGGAGGAAGTACCGCCAGGACCAGAAGGGCCGCAACACCGGTGTCGCGACCCGCGGCGCCAAGGTGAGTTTCGGCGAGTACGGCCTGAAGGCCGTCGGCCGGGGCCGTCTCACGGCGCGTCAGATCGAAGCCGCGCGCCGGGCGATGACCCGGCACATCAAGCGGGGGGGGCGTATCTGGATCCGCATCTTCCCGGACAAACCGATTTCGCGAAAGCCGGCGGAAGTACGCATGGGAAATGGCAAGGGCAACCCGGAGTATTACGTGGCCGAGATCCAGCCGGGCAAGGTGCTCTACGAGATGGACGGCGTGGACGAGGTATTGGCGCGCGAGGCTTTCCGGCTGGCCGCCTCCAAACTGCCGATATTGACCACGTTCGTAATCAGACAGGTGGGATAAGCGATGAAAGCCAGTGAACTCCGGGCCAAGAGCGCGGCCGATCTCAACAAGGAACTCAGCGAGCTGCTCAAGGCGCAGTTCTCGCTGCGCATGCAGCTGGCCACGCAGCAGCTGAACAACAACAGCGAAGTCAAGAAAGTGCGCCGCGACATCGCGCGCGTGCGCACCGTGATCGGCGAGAAGGCCAGACAGTCATGAACGAGAACCTGCAAACCAATGCACGCAAGCTGACCGGCCGCGTGGTCAGCGACAAGATGAACAAGACGGTCACGGTCCTGGTGGAGCGCAAGGTCAAGCACCCGCTTTACGGCAAGTTCGTCAGCCGCTCCAAGAAATATCACGCGCACGACGAGAACAACGAATTCCATCCGGGCGATCTGGTGTTGATCGAGGAAACCCGCCCGCTGTCCCGGACCAAGACCTGGAAAGTGGTGAAACTGGTGGAAAAAGCCAAGGAAGAAGTCTGAAACCCTTGCCGGGGCGGGGTTTTTTGCCTAGAATTCCGCCTTTTGCCCGGGAGGCCTTTGTCCGTGGCGTCCCGGTTTCCGACCCGGACGGGTTCCAAAACTGGTCTGCCGAAACAGCAAACACCGGGCAGGCGAAGTTGGAGAAAAGAGCAAGCAGATGATTCAAATGCAATCGAGGCTGGATGTTGCCGACAACACCGGCGCGCGCTCCGTCATGTGCATCAAGGTGCTGGGCGGTTCCAAGCGCCGTTATGCCGGGGTCGGCGACGTCATCAAGGTCAGCATCAAGGACTGTGCGCCGCGCGGGCGCGTCAAGAAGGGCGAGATCTACCACGCGGTGGTGGTGCGCACACGCAGCGGCGTGCGCCGCCAGGACGGTTCCCTGGTGAAGTTCGATACCAATGCCGCGGTCCTGCTCAATGCCAAGCTCGAGCCGATCGGCACCCGCATATTCGGGCCGGTAACCCGCGAGCTGCGAACCGAGCGTTTCATGAAGATCGTCTCGCTCGCCCCGGAAGTGTTGTAAGGAACCCTACATGCGCAGGATCCGCAAGGGCGACAATGTCGTCGTCATCACCGGCAAGGACAAGGGCAAGCGCGGCGCCATACTTCGCGTGCTCGGCGATGACTACGTCCTGGTCGAGGGCGCCAACCGGGTCAAGAAGCACCAGAAGCCCAATCCGATGAAGGGCACGACCGGCGGCATCATCGACAAGGAGATGCCGATCCACGTTTCCAACGTGGCGGTGTTCAACCCGACCACGCAGAAGGCCGACCGCGTCGGCGTAAAGCGGCTGGACGACGGCCGCCGTGTGCGGATCTACAAGTCGAACGGCGAAATGCTGGACGCTTAAGAGGAAGACATGGCGAAGGCCAAGGAAGACACGGCGAAGGCCAAGACAGCAGCTCCCGCGAAGGCTGCATCGGCAAAGGCCGCATCGGCAAAGGCCGCTACCGCCAAGGCGGCAGCGGTTCAACCGGCGCGGCTGCAGCAGCATTACCGCGCAGCAGTGGTGCCGGCTCTGATGAAGCAGTTCGGTTACAAGACCGCCATGCAGGTGCCGCGCATCGACAAGATCGTGCTGAACATGGGCGTGGGCGAAGCGGTCAACGACAAGAAGATTCTCGACAACGCAACCGGCGACATGACCAGGATCGCCGGCCAGAAGCCGGTGGTGACCAAGGCCAAGAAATCGATCGCCGGCTTCAAGATCCGCAAGGACTATCCGATCGGCTGCATGGTGACATTGCGCCGCGGACGGATGTACGAATTCCTGGACCGGCTGGTCGCGGTGGCGATTCCGCGCATTCGCGACTTCCGCGGCATTTCCGCGCGCTCTTTCGACGGCCGCGGCAATTTCAACCTGGGGGTGAAGGAACAGATCATCTTCCCCGAGATCGAGTACGACAAGATCGACGCTCTGCGGGGCCTGAACATCACCATTACCACGACAGCGAAGACCGACGAGGAAGCGCGAGCGCTCCTTGCCGCCTTCAAGTTTCCGTTCAAGAACTGAGGTCGCCATGGCAAAGACCGCATTGGTCAATCGCGAACAGAAGCGCCGCGCCACCGTGAAGAAATTTGCGGCCAAGCGTGCCGAACTGCTTGCAATCATCAACAACAGCAGGGCCTCCGATGAGGATCGCATGCAAGCGCGCGAGAAGTTTCAGCGACTGCCGCGCAACGCCAGCCCGGTGCGGCTGCGTAATCGCTGCTCGCTGACGGGCCGGCCGCGCGGGGTGTTCCGCAAATTCGGTCTTGGTCGCGCCAAGCTGCGCGAGATCGCCATGCGTGGCGAGATTCCCGGCGTGATTAAGGCAAGCTGGTAGCAGGAGACTTTGGATGAGCATGAGTGATCCCATTGCCGACATGCTGACGCGCATCCGCAACGCGCAGCTTGCGGAGAAAACCTCGGTTGTCGTTCCCGCGAGCAAGCTCAAAGCGTCGATTGCCAGGGTGCTCAAGGACGAAGGCTATATCGAGGACTTCGCGCTGCGCGGAGAAGGTGCCAAGCGGGCCCTCGAAATCGGCCTGAAGTACTATGCCGGGCGCCCGGTGATCGAGCGCATCGAGCGGGTCAGCCGTCCGGGGCTGCGCATCTACAAACCGGCCAATGACATTCCGCAGGTGATGAACGGACTGGGCGTGGCGATCGTGTCCACCTCCAGGGGCGTGATGACCGACCGCAAGGCGCGCCAGACTGGCGTTGGCGGCGAAGTGTTGTGCATCGTGGCGTAGCCGCAGGCGAGGAGCAGAACAGATGTCTCGCATTGGAAATCTTCCGGTCAGTCTTCCCAGCGGGGTGGAAGTCACACTCGCTCCCGGCCAGATTTCGGTCAAGGGACCGCTGGGGATGTTGTCGCAGCACCTCGGTAGCGGCGTCGAAGTCAAGCGCGACGGCGACAAGGTGGTGTTCAAGCCGCTCGACGATACGATGCAGTCGAACGCGCTGTCAGGGACGCTGCGGGCGCTGGTGGCCAACATGGTGCAGGGCGTGACCAAAGGCTTCGAGAGGAAGCTGCAGCTGGTGGGCGTCGGCTATCGGGCGCAGGCCCAAGGCGACAAGCTGAACCTCACCCTGGGTTTCTCGCATCCAGTAGTTCACAAGATGCCCAAGGGCGTCAAAGTCGAGACCCCGCAGCAGACGGAAATCGTCATCAAGGGCATCGACAAGCAGGTGGTCGGACAGATTGCGGCGGAAGTGCGCGCCTATCGTCCGCCCGAGCCCTACAAGGGTAAGGGCGTGCGCTATGCCGACGAGCGCGTTGTGCTCAAAGAGACCAAGAAGAAATAGACGGGACCGGACATGATCGACAAGAAGCAGTCACGCAAGCGGCGCGCGCGCCAGACCCGCGCCAGAATCGTCGAAATGAAAGCGGTGCGGCTGGCCGTATTCCGCTCCAACGGCCACATCTATGCGCAGGTAATCGACCCGAGCGCGAAGGTGCTGGCTACCGCTTCGACGCTCGAGCCGGAGGTGCGCAAACAGGTGCCCAGGGGCGCCAACGTCAAGGCGGCTGCGGTGGTGGGCAAGCGCATAGCCGAGAAGGCAAAAGCGAAGGGCGTGGTGGAGGTGGCATTCGACCGCGCCGGGTTCAAGTATCACGGCCGCGTGAAGGCGCTGGCCGAGGCGGCGCGTGAAGCCGGGCTCAAGTTCTGAAGGATTAGACCATGGCCAGAATGCAACAGCATACGGAAGACCGCAGCGACGGCCTGCGCGAAAAGATGGTTTCGGTCAATCGCGTCACCAAAGTGGTGAAGGGCGGCCGCATCCTCGGTTTTGCCGCGCTGACGGTGGTAGGCGACGGCGATGGCGGTATCGGCATGGGCAAGGGCAAGGCCCGCGAAGTGCCGGTGGCAGTGCAGAAAGCGATGGACGAAGCGCGGCGAAAGATGGTCAAGGTATCGCTCAAGAACGGGACCCTGCAGCACGCGGTGGTCGGCCAGCACGGTGCTGCCAAAGTGTTCATGCAACCTGCGTCCGAGGGCACGGGGATCATTGCCGGTGGTCCGATGCGGGCGATCTTCGAGGTGATGGGCGTGACCAACGTGCTCGCCAAGTGCCTCGGCTCGACCAATCCCTACAACGTAGTTCGCGCCACGATCAACGGGCTTCAGGGGATGAGCACCCCTTCGGAGATCGCGGCCAAGCGCGGCAAGACCATAGAAGAGATCCTGGGGTAAACGATGGCTGAAAAAAAGACGGCCGGCAAGGAAACGGCCAGGAGAGCGCCGGCAGTCAAACAAATCGCCGGCAAGAAAGAGGCGGTGAAATCGGCCACCAAGCTCAGGGTCACGCTGGTACGCGGGGTAATCGGTACCCGCGAGAGCCATCGAGCCACGGTGCGCGGCCTCGGCCTGCGGCGCATCAACCACACGGTGGAGCTGGAAGACACCCCGGCGGTGCGCGGCATGATCAACAAGGTGAGTTACCTGCTGAAGTTGGAGGCGTAAATGCGTTTGAACCAGATTAAGCCGGCAGCCGGCGCCAAACACGCGAGGAAGCGTGTTGGTCGCGGCATCGGCAGCGGCACCGGCAAGACGGCGGGCCGTGGTCACAAGGGCCAGAAGGCGCGCTCCGGCGGCTTCCACAAGATCGGCTTCGAGGGAGGCCAGATGCCGCTGCACCGACGCCTGCCCAAGCGCGGCTTTGTTTCGCTCACGGGTGGCGATACCGTCGAAGTGCGTTTGTCGGCGATCAACGAATTGCCGGGGGATGACATCGACATCCTGGTGCTGAAGCAGGCCGGCGTGGTGCCGAACGCGGCGCGCGCGGCCAAGGTTATTCTCGCCGGCGAGATCAAGCGCAAGGTGAAACTGCGCGGACTGCTGGTTACCAAAGGTGCGCGTGCGGCCATCGAGAAGGCCGGCGGCGTCATTGAAGGCTGAATAGAGCTTGGCAGAGAACTCATTGCTGGGACTGTCCGGGAAGTTCGGCGACCTGAAGCGCCGGCTTCTGTTCCTGCTCGGCGCACTGATCGTCTATCGGATCGGCGCGCTCGTGCCGGTGCCGGGCATCGATCCGGTGCAACTGGCGGAACTGTTCAAGTCGCAGCAGGGCGGCATCCTGGACATGTTCAACATGTTCTCGGGCGGCGCGCTGTCGCGCTTTACCATTTTTGCGCTGGGGATCATGCCGTATATATCGGCCTCGAACATCATGCAGCTGCTCACCGTGGTATCACCGCAGCTGGAAAGCCTCAAGAAAGAAGGCGAGTCGGGACGCAGGAAGATTACCCAGTACACGCGCTACGGCACGTTGTTTTTGTCGACTTTCCAGGCGCTGAGCATCGCCATCGCGCTGGAATCGCAGCGCGGCCTGGTGCTGGAGCCCGGACTGGCGTTCCGGTTCATTACCGTGGTGACGCTGGTGACCGGGACGATGTTCCTGATGTGGTTGGGTGAGCAGATCACCGAACGCGGCATCGGCAACGGTATTTCGCTGATCATCTTCGCGGGCATCGCGGCCGGACTTCCGCGCGCGGTCGGCGGCACGCTGGAGCTGGCGCGCACCGGTGCGTTCTCGATCCCGCTGGTGCTGCTGCTGCTGGCGGGAGCGGTGCTGGTGACGGCACTGGTGGTGTTTGTCGAACGCGGCCAGCGCAAGATACTGGTCAACTACGCCAAGCGCCAGGTCGGCCGCAAGGTCTACGGCGGGCAGAGTTCGCATCTGCCGTTGAAATTGAACATGTCCGGGGTGATCCCGCCGATTTTTGCCTCGAGCATCATTTTGTTTCCGGCCACTCTGGCCGGCTGGTTCGGCAGCAACGAAGGCATGAACTGGTTGCGGGACATCAGCGGCAAGCTGTCACCGGGGCAGCCGATTTACGTGTTGTTGTATGCCTCCGCGATCGTGTTCTTCTGCTTCTTCTACACCGCCTTGGTGTTCAATCCCAAGGAAACGGCGGAGAACCTGAAGAAAGGCGGAGCGTTCGTGCCGGGGATCCGGCCGGGCGAGCAGACGGCGAAGTACATCGAGAAGATCATCATGCGGCTCACGCTTACGGGCGCGATCTACGTGACGCTGGTATGCCTGCTGCCGGAGTTCCTGATCGTGAAGTGGAATGTGCCGTTCTATTTTGGCGGCACCAGCCTGCTGATCATTGTGGTGGTGACGATGGATTTCATGGCCCAGGTGCAGTCCTACGTGATGTCGCACCAGTACGAGAGTCTGCTCAAGAAAGCGAACTTCAAGGGCGGGATGTTCCCGACCCGTTAGCGCAGCAGCATGGCCAAGGAAGAGACGATCCAGATGCAGGGCGAAATTCTCGAAACCCTGCCTAACGCAACGTTTCGCGTGAAGCTGGAGAACGGTCATGTGGTACTGGGACATATCTCCGGCAAGATGCGCATGCACTACATCCGCATCCTGCCCGGGGACAAGGTAACGGTGGAGTTGACGCCCTACGATCTGACGCGCGCGCGCATCGTGTTCCGCGCCAAGTAAGGCCGGCCGGTTCGAGCGCAAGCAGGCATAGAGGCGGTAGAAGGAGAGATAAGTGAGAGTACAGGCATCGGTCAAGAAGATGTGCCGGAACTGCAAGATCGTCCGGCGCAACCGCGTGGTGCGCGTGATCTGCACGAATCCGCGCCACAAGCAACGCCAGGGTTAACCGGGCGGCAACGACACTTTATTCAGGACGCAGGACGACTATGGCTCGCATCTCCGGTGTAAACATTCCGAACCATCAGCACGCCGATATCGCGTTGACTTCGATTTACGGCATTGGGCGCGCACGCGCGCGCGCAATCTGTTCCGCGGCCGGGGTCAACGCTTCGACCAGGATAAAGGACCTGTCCGACACCGACATGGACAAGCTGCGCGAACAAGTCGCCAGATTCACCGTCGAAGGCGACCTGCGGCGCGAACTGTCGATGAACATCAAGCGGTTGATGGACCTCGGCTGCTACCGTGGGGTGCGCCATCGCCGAGGCCTGCCGGTGCGCGGTCAGCGCACCCGCACCAACGCCCGCACCCGCAAGGGCCCACGCAAGGCCATCCAGCGCAGTGCCGGCGCAGCTTCGGCCCCGGCGACCGCCCCGACGAAGTAGACGTGGCCCCGTAACCGCATCCAGTTCAGGGATTTCTACACATGGCAAAGGTAACGACTACCGCAGCAGTACGAGTGAGGAAGAAGGTGAAAAAGAACGTGGCCGAAGGCATCGCCCACGTTCACGCCTCCTTCAACAACACCATCATCACCATTACCGACCGCCAGGGCAATGTCCTGTCGTGGGCGACTTCGGGCGCCGCCGGGTTCAAGGGCTCGCGCAAGTCCACCCCGTTCGCCGCCCAGGTCGCCGGCGAGCAGGCCGGCCGCGCGGCGCAGGAATGCGGCGTGAAGAATCTGGAAGTGCGCATAAAAGGCCCCGGCCCCGGGCGCGAATCCGCGGTGCGGGCATTGAACGCGGTTGGTTTCAAGATCACCAGCATCTCGGACGTCACACCGGTACCGCACAACGGCTGCCGCCCGCCGAAGAAGCGCCGTATCTGATCGAAGGAGACTGTCGTGGCAAGAAATATGGATCCCAAGTGCCGCCAGTGCCGCCGTGAGGGGGAAAAACTCTTCCTCAAGGGCGAGAAATGCTTCACCGACAAGTGTGCCATCGAGCGCCGTTCTTACGCGCCCGGCCAGCACGGCCAGAAAAACCTGCGCCGTTCCGACTACGGCACGCAATTGCGCGAAAAGCAGAAGATCCGCCGCATATACGGACTGCTGGAGCGCCAGTTCCGCAATACATACAAGCAAGCCGCGCGCGCCAAGGAAGTCACCGGCGAGGCGCTGTTGCAAATGCTGGAAAGCCGGCTCGATACGGTGGCCTACCGCATGGGTTTCGGTGCTTCGCGCACCGAGGCGCGCCAGATCGTGCGCCACAACGGCATCCTGGTGAACGGCAAGCGGGTCAATATCCCCTCCTACCAGGTGCGCCAGGGTGACGTGATCGAAGTGGCCCAGAAGGCCAAGGGCCAGTTGCGCATCAAGGCGGCGAGCGAAGCCGCCGAAGGCCGCGGTTACCCGGAATGGATAGAAGTGGACATCAAGGCGCTCAAAGGAACGTTCAAGGCGAAACCACAGCGTTCCGAGCTGCCCGCCACCATCAACGAATCGCTGGTTGTGGAACTGTACTCGAAGTAACCGCGGCCTGATCGCCGCCCGCCATTCCTGATGTTGACCGGCAGGGCCGTGCGGTTGTTGGGCCGAAACGATCCGAATTTCTCGTAGAGGGTCTCCTTTATGCAAAGCAGCTTTCTGAAGCCGCGAATAATCGATGTTCAGACCATCTCGCCGTTCCACGCGAAAGTGACGATGGAGCCGTTCGAGCGCGGCTATGGCCATACGCTGGGCAACGCGCTGCGACGGGTGCTTCTGTCCTCGATGCCGGGCTTCGCGCCGACTGAAGTCAAGATCAACGGCGTGCTGCACGAGTACTCGACGATCGACGGGGTGCAGGAGGACGTTGTCGACATCTTGCTGAACCTCAAGGGCGTCGTGCTGAAAATGCACAATCGCGACGAGGCCATGCTGAATCTGAAAAAGCAGGGCGAGAGCGTGGTGACCGCGGGCGACATCGAAGCTTCGCACGACGTCGTGATCATCAATCCCGACCACGTTATCGCGCATATCGCGCCGGGCGGCAAACTCGACATGCAGATCAAGGTCGAGGGCGGCCGCGGCTATGTGCCGGCCACCACGCGGGCGGCTGCCAAGGAAGGCCGCGTCATCGGCAACATCATGGTGGACGCCTCGTTCAGCCCGGTAAAGCGGGTGAGCTACGCGGTCGAGTCGGCGCGCGTCGAGCAGCGCACCGACCTCGACAAGCTGATCATGGATATCGAGACCAACGGCGTGGTCGAGCCTGAGGAAGCGATCCGTTACGCGGCGCGCATCCTGGTCGACCAGCTGTCGCTGTTCGCGGACCTCAAGGGAACGCCGGCACCGATCGAGCAACCCAAGATCCCGCAGGTCGACCCGATCCTGCTGCGCCCGGTGGACGACCTGGAACTCACGGTGCGCTCGGCCAACTGCCTCAAGGCGGAGAACATCTATTACATCGGCGACCTGATCCAGCGCACCGAGACCGAGTTGCTGAAGACGCCGAACCTCGGCCGCAAGTCGCTCAACGAGATCAAGGAAGTGCTCGCCTCGCGCGGCCTCACCCTTGGCATGAAATTAGAGAACTGGCCTCCAGTCGGACTGGAAAAGGTCTGAACAAGCAAGGATGAAGGCGGAAGGATGAAGGATGAAGAGGACCGTCAGAACAGCGTCGCCTCGTTCATCTTCCGACGCCTTTAGATAAGGAACGAATCATGCGTCACAAACTCGGACTGAGAAAACTCAACCGCACCAGCAGCCATCGCCTGGCGATGCTGCGCAACATGACCAACTCGCTCCTGCGTCACGAGGTTATCAAGACCACGTTGCCGAAGGCGAAGGAGTTGCGCCGCGTTGCCGAGCCGATCATCACGCTGGGCAAGAAGCCCTCGCTCGCCAACCGGCGCCTGGCGTTTTCCCGGCTGCGTGATCGCGACATGGTGATGAAGCTTTTCAACGAACTGGGCCCGCGCTACGCCAAGCGCAACGGCGGTTACCTGCGCATCCTCAAGTTCGGTTTCCGCCAGGGGGATAACGCACCCATGGCACTGGTTGAATTGCTCGACCGTCCTGCGCAGACTGAGGAAGCCGGGCCCGCTGAGAAGTAAGGCAGACGCAGTTCGACAAGAAAAAAAGCCGGGCGCTGCCCGGCTTTTTGTTTTCTGCGCCGGCGCGGAAATCAGCGCGCGCCCGAGGCGCGCTTCTCGACCTTGTCCATGCCGAGTACCGGCCGCAGGTAACGCCCCGTGTAGCTGTCGGGATAGCGGGCGATTTCCTCCGGAGTGCCTTCGGCGACGATGCGCCCGCCGCCATCGCCACCCTCCGGTCCGAGATCCACGACCCAGTCGGCGGTCTTGATCACGTCGAGGTTGTGCTCGATCACCACCACCGTATTGCCGTGGTCGCGCAAGCGGTGCAATACCTTCAGCAGCATCTCGATGTCCTGGAAATGCAGCCCCGTGGTCGGCTCATCGAGAATGTACAGCGTGTGCCCGGTGTCGCGTTTCGACAGCTCGAGAGCGAGCTTGACGCGCTGTGCCTCGCCGCCGGAAAGCGAGGTCGCGCTCTGGCCGAGGCGGATGTAGCCCAGCCCGACCTTCAGCAGCGTGTCGAGCTTGCGCGCGATCACCGGTACGGCGCTGAAGAATCCGTGCGCCTGCTCCACCGTCATTTCCAGCACTTCGTGGATGTTCCTGCCCTTGTACTGAATCTCCAGCGTCTCGCGGTTATAGCGGCGGCCGTGGCAGACGTCGCAGGGCACATAGATGTCCGGGAGAAAATGCATCTCCACTTTGATGACGCCGTCACCCTGGCAGGCCTCGCAGCGGCCGCCCTTGACGTTAAAGGAGAAACGCCCCGCTCCGTAACCGCGCTCGCGCGAGAGCGGCACGCCGGCGAACAGGTCGCGGATCGGCGTGAACAGCCCGGTGTAAGTGGCGGGGTTGGAGCGCGGAGTGCGGCCAATCGGACTCTGGTCGACATTCACCACCTTGTCGAATAAATCGACTCCCTGGATCTCGTCGAACGGCGCCGGCTCAGCGGCGCTGCCGTAGAGATGCTGCGCCACCGAGTGATAGAGCGTGTCGTTGATCAAGGTCGACTTGCCCGATCCCGACACACCGGTCACGCACACCAGCAGCCCGACCGGCAGTTCGAGATTCACGCCCTTGAGATTGTTGCCGCGCGCGCCCAGCAGGCGCAGTGCGTTCCTGACCTGAGGCTTGTGGCGCAGGCGCGGGATGGCGATCTGCCTTGCGCCGCAGAGGTACTGGGCGGTGAGCGAATCGGTTTGCGCCATCATCGCCTGCGGCGTGCCTTCGGCGACGATATGGCCGCCATGCTCGCCGGGCCCCGGTCCCAAATCCACCACGTAATCCGCACTCATGATCGCTTCAAAATCGTGCTCGACCACGATGACCGAATTACCCAGATCGCGTAGTTCCTTCAGCGTGCCGAGCAGCCGGCCGTTGTCGCGCTGATGCAGTCCGATCGACGGTTCGTCGAGTACGTACATCACTCCGGTCAGGCCGGAGCCAATCTGCGAGGCGAGCCTGATGCGCTGCGCTTCGCCGCCGGAGAGCGTGTCCGCGGAGCGGTCGAGCGTGAGGTAGTCGAGGCCGACGTTGACCAGGAATTGCAACCGATTGGCGATTTCGTGCACGATCTTCCCGGCAATCGCCAGCCTGGCGCCCTCGAATTCGGTTTCCTGGAAAAACTGCAACGCCCGTCTCAACGGCATGGCGCTCACTTCGTAGATGGGCTTCCCGGCCACGAAGACGTAGCGCGCTTCGCGGCGCAGCCGCGTGCCGTTGCACTCGGGGCAGGCCTGGCCGGCAAGGAACTTCGCCAGCTCCTCGCGCACCACGATCGAATCCGTTTCGCGATAGCGCCGTTCCAGATTCGGCACGATGCCTTCGAACGGGTGCTCGCGCTGGTACTTGTTGCCGCGCTCGCCCACATAGAGGAAGCGCACCTTGTCGCGCCCTGACCCGTACAGCACCAGATCCTGCATGTTCTTTGGCAGTTGCTCGAAGGGTGTGTCGATATCGAACCCGTATTGTTCGCCGAGGCTCGAGAGCATCTGGAAATAGAACTGATTGCGCCGGTCCCAGCCCTTTACGGCACCGGCGGCGAGCGACAGGTGCGGAAAGGCCACCAATCTTTTCGGATCGAAGAAGGTAATGCTCCCCAGTCCGTCGCAGCGGGGACACGCCCCCATCGGATTGTTGAATGAGAACAGGCGCGGCTCGAGCTCGGGCAGCGAATAACTGCAGATCGGGCAGGCGAAGCGCGCCGAAAACAGATGCTCCTGGCCGGTGTCCATCTCCACCGCAAGCGCGCGCCCGTCGGCGTGGCGCAGCGCAGTTTCGAAAGATTCCGCCAGCCGCTGCTTCGCTTCGGGGCGAATCTTCAGGCGGTCGACCACAATTTCTATAGTGTGCTTGCGTGTCTTGGCGAGCTTGGGCACGGAATCGATATCGTGCACTTCGCCGTCCACGCGCAGCCGCACGAAGCCCTGCGCGCGCAGGTCCTCGAACAATTCCAGGTTTTCTCCTTTGCGGCCGACCAGCAGCGGCGCCAGGATCATCAGCCGCGTGTCTTGTGCAAGCTGGAGGACATGATCCACCATCTGCGACACGCTCTGTGCCGACAGCGAGATGCCGTGGTCGGGGCAGTGCGGCGAGCCGACGCGCGCATAGAGCAGCCGCAGGTAATCGTGGATCTCGGTGACAGTGCCTACGGTGGAGCGGGGGTTGTGGCTGGTGGCCTTCTGTTCGATCGCGATCGCCGGTGACAGGCCTTCGATCAGATCCACGTCCGGCTTTTCCATCAACTCCAGGAACTGCCGAGCGTAAGCGGATAGCGACTCGACGTAACGGCGCTGACCCTCGGCGTAGAGGGTGTCGAATGCGAGCGAGGACTTGCCTGATCCGGAAAGCCCGGTGATCACGATCAGCCGGTTGCGCGGCAGGTCGAGATTGATGTTCTTGAGGTTGTGGGTGCGTGCGCCGCGGACGCGGATGTAGTCCATTCGCTGGAAGGGGGATGGGTCAACCTGCTAATATACTGCACTTCAAATTCTTTTCCCAATCCGCGGTTTACCCCCAATCGCAGCATGCCCGCCCCGGACCGGATGACGCCCCAGGAACTGCGCGCAAGTGTCGGCCTGGCCGGCATTTTCGGCTTGCGCATGTTGGGGATGTTCATCATTCTTCCGGTTTTCGCGCTGTACGCCGAGCGCCTTCCCGGCGGCCAGGACCACGCACTGATCGGGCTCGCACTCGGAGCCTATGGCCTGACCCAGGCTTGCCTGCAGGTGCCGTTCGGCTGGCTTTCCGACCGTTGGGGCCGCAAGCGCACCATCTATCTCGGGCTGGTGATCTTTGCGCTGGGCAGCTTTCTGGCCGCCCTGGCGCAGGACATCGCCATGGTGATCCTGGGCCGGGTGATACAAGGCGCGGGCGCGATTTCCGCGGCGGTGATCGCGCTAACCGCCGATCTCACCCGCGACGATCAGCGCACCAAGGCGATGGCGATCATTGGCATGACCATAGGCGCCGCGTTCGGGCTTTCGATTGTGGCCGGGCCGGTGCTCGATCATCTGATGGGGGTGCCTGGTATTTTTGCACTGACCGGTTTCCTGGCGCTGGCGGCGATTGCGGTGGTGCGCTTTGTCATTCCCGATCCAGCGCGAAGCGGTGCCGCGAAATCGCCCGCGGGAGCTGCGGTGCCGGTCGGCAGGGTGCTGCTGGATCAGCAGTTGCTGCGGCTCAACTACGGCATCTTCGCGCTGCACGCGGTGCTGATGGCGCTGTTCGTTGTCTTGCCATTTTTATTGCGCGCGCAGCTGCCTACAGGCAGCCACTGGATGGTTTACCTGGCGGTCATGTGCGGCGCTTTCGTGCTGATGCTGCCGCCGATGCTGGCAGCGGAGCGCAAGGGAGCGCAGAAGCCGGTGTTTGTCGGTGCGGTCGTCACACTCATTGCCGCGCTGCTCCTGCTCGCGCTGGGCAGTAACGATCTGGCGGGACTGGCCGCGGGCCTGCTGGTGTTTTTCGCCGCGTTCAATCTGCTTGAGGCCACGCTGCCCTCGCTGATTTCGAAGCTCGCGCCGACCGGCACCAAAGGCACCGCGATTGGCGTCTACAGCAGCGTGCAATTCCTCGGCACGTTCACCGGTGCTGCAGTGGGCGGCTGGCTGTCGCAGCATTACGGTGCGCAGACCGTGTTCGGTTTCTGTGCCGTGCTGGCGGTGGTCTGGCTGCTGCTCGCGCCGGGCATGCGCGTGCCTGAAAGCCTGGACACGCGCCGCTTCCAGTTGCCGAAGATGGATTCGCAGGCGGTCCCGGGGTTGACGCGGCGGCTCGCGGGGTTGCCGGGGGTGCGGGAAGTGATGCTCTCGGGCGAAGGCGTGGCCTACCTCAAGGTGGACAGCCAGGGCTTCGACGAACAAAATGTCATCAAACTTTTAGGCGGGGAGATTTGACTATGGCTTCGGTAAACAAAGTGATCCTGATCGGCAATCTGGGGCGCGACCCCGAAGTGCGCTACATGCCCAGCGGCGACGCCGTGGCCAACATCAGCATTGCCACCACCGAGACGTGGAAGGACAAGAACGGCGAGAAGCAGGAAAAGACCGAGTGGCACCGCGTGGCGATGTTCGGCAAGACCGCCGAAATTGCCGGCGAATACCTGAAGAAGGGCTCGCAGGTCTACATCGAAGGCCGCTTGGAAACTCGCAAATGGACCGACAAGGAAGGCCAGGAGCGCACCACCACGGAGATTCGCGCCGATCGCATGCAGATGCTGGGCTCGCGCTCCGGTGGCTCCGAGCGCATGACGCCCCCGGAAGACGATACTCCCCGGGCCGCCGCCGCACCCGCCCCGGCGAAGAAATCCGGCGGCGCTGCCAAGGGCAGCGGCGTGGAGGATCTCGAGGACGATATTCCCTTTTGATTCGCGGGGTTTTTCGGGGCCGACCAGCACCAAAATCGATGATTTCTGTCACACGAAATGTATCAGCGCAGCGGCGCGTGCGCCGGTTGTCGCCCAGTCGCTGCTTGCGAATGGTTCGTAGAGGATAGTCATGGCACTGGCGCAGGTTTCACTCGACGACAAGTACACGCTGCAGGAAGGCCGCGTCTTTCTCACCGGCACGCAGGCGCTGGTGCGCATGCCGATGATGCAGCACCTGCGCGACAAGGCCGCGGGCGCCAACACTGCATGTTATATCTCCGGTTATCGCGGCAGCCCGTTGGGCGGCTACGACCAGCAATTGTGGGCGGCCAAGCGGTTGCTTGCCGATCACCACATCGTGTTTCAGCCGGGCATAAACGAGGACCTTGCCGCCACGGCGATCTGGGGCACGCAGCAGGCGCATTTTGAGGGCGACAACAAGTACGACGGCGTGTTCGCGATCTGGTACGGCAAGGGACCGGGCGTGGACCGCACCGGCGACGCCTTCCGCCACGGTAATCTGGCCGGATCGGCGCCGTTGGGCGGCGTGTTGTGTCTCATGGGCGATGACCACACCTGCGAGTCCTCGACCACTGCGCACCAGAGCGAATTCGCGATGGTGGACGCGATGATCCCGATACTGAACCCGGCCGGCGTGCAGGAAGTGCTCGACTATGGTCTGTTCGGCTGGGCGCTGTCGCGCTACTCCGGTTGCTGGGTGGGGCTGAAGTGCATGAAAGACACGGTCGACGCCAGCGCATCGGTCGACGTCAGCCCGGCGCGCGTGAGCATCGTGATCCCAACCGATTTCCAGATGCCCGCAGGCGGGTTGAACATCCGCTGGCCGGACCTGCCGCTGGAGCAGGAAGCGCGGCTGCATACCTGGAAGCTGGAGGCCGCCAAGGCGTTCGCGCGGACCAATGGGCTGGACCAGGTCGTGTTGAATTCGCCGGACGCGAAACTGGGCATCGCCACCTGCGGCAAGTCCTACATGGACGTGCGCCAGGCGCTTGCCTATCTCGGTATCGACGATGTGGAGGCCGCGCGCCTGGGCCTGCGCATCTATAAGGTCGGCATGACCTGGCCGCTCGAGCCCAGCGGCGCGATGAAGTTCGCCGAGGGGCTGCAGAAGATCATCGTCGTCGAAGAAAAGCGCGCACTGATCGAAACCCAATTGAAGGAAACGCTGTACGGCAGCGCGGGCGCGCCGGAAGTCATCGGCAAGCGCGATGAACTCGGCAAGATCCTGTTCCAGTCCAATGCCGCGCTCGATCCCAACGAAATCGCAATCGCCATCGGCCGGCGCATTCTCGAGCGGGTAAACGACGCGCAGCTCGCGGCGCGCGTGGCGGAACAGGAGCGGCTGGCAGCGCGCGTGGCGGAGAAACCGGCGATGGATCGCACGCCTTATTTCTGTTCCGGCTGCCCGCACAACACCGGCACCAGGGTGCCCGAAGGTTCGCACGCGCTGTCGGGAATCGGCTGCCACTTCATGGCGCAGTGGATGGACCGTGACACCGCCGGGTACACGCAGAGGGGAGGTGAAGGGGCGAGCTGGGTCGGCGAGGCGCCGTTCGTGAAGACGCCGCACGTTTTTCAGAACATCGGCGACGGCACTTATTACCACTCGGGGCTGCTGGCCGTGCGCGCGGCCGCGGCGTCGGGCGTCAACGTCACTTACAAGATCCTCTACAACGACGCGGTGGCGATGACCGGCGGCCAGCCGGTCGACGGCCCGCTCACGGTGCCGCAGATCACGCTGCAGGTGTACTCCGAGGGCGCGAAGAAAATCGCGGTGGTCACCGACGAGCCGGAGAAGTATCCGGCGACCGTAGAGTGGGCGCCGGGCGTTACGATTCATCACCGCGATGACTATGACCAGGTGCAGCGCCAGTTCCGCGAGGTCCCGGGCCTGTCGGTGATCGTCTACGACCAAACCTGCGCGGCGGAAAAGCGCCGCCGGCGCAAACGCAATCAGTATCCGGATCCGGCCAAGCGCGCGTTCATCAACGACCTGGTGTGCGAAGGCTGCGGCGACTGCGGCGTGAAATCAAACTGCGTGTCGGTGCTGCCGCTGGAGACCGAGTTCGGTCGCAAGCGCATGATCGACCAGTCCTCCTGCAACAAGGACTATTCCTGCGTCAACGGCTTCTGCCCGAGTTTCGTCACCGTCCACGGCGGCGGCGTGCGCAAGGGGAAGAGCGCTCCGGCCGGGCAGAGTGTGGACACCTTGTTCCCAGCCGTTCCCGAACCGCGTCTGCCATCGCTGGATCAGCCTTACGGCATCATGGTGACCGGCGTCGGCGGCACCGGGGTGGTGACCATCGGCGCGATCGTCGGCATGGCCGCGCACCTGGAAGGCAAAGGTTTCGGCGGTCTGGACATGGCCGGACTGGCGCAAAAGGGCGGTTCGGTGTGGAGCCACCTGCAGATCGCGGCCAACCCGACTGACATCAAGACCGTGCGCCTGGGCTCCGGCGGCGCGAGCCTGGTGCTCGGCTGCGACCTGGTGGTGTCCGCCAGCCAGAAGACCCTCGATACGGCGCGCAAGGGCACACGCGTGGTCGCCAACACCCACCAGCAGATGACCGGCGATTTCACCCGCAATGCCGACATGCAGTTCCCGGCGCAGTCGCTCAAGCGCACCATTATCAAGGGTGTGGGTGAGGGCAACGCGCAATTCGTGGACGCAACACGGATCGCAACCGCGCTGATGGGCGACTCGATCGCCACCAACATGTTCATGCTCGGCTACGCATTGCAGAAGGGCCTGGTGCCGGTGTCGAGCGCGGCAATCAACAGGGCAATCGAATTGAATGGCGCCGCGGTGAAAATGAACCAGGCGGCCTTCCTGTGGGGACGGCGTGCCGCGGTGGACCCCGCAGCCGTGGAGCGCTTGGTCGCACCGAGGTCGGCAACGGCCGCCACCACGACGCTTTCGCAGACGCTCGAGGAATTGATCGCACGGCGGGTCGAAATTCTCGCTGTTTACCAGAACGCGGCCTACGCGCAGCGCTATAGCGCTTTGGTAGAACGCGTGAAGCAGGCCGAGTCGGCCAGGGCGAAGGGTTTCAGCGGGCTCACCGAAGCGGTGGCGCGTTATTACTTCAAGCTGCTGGCCTACAAGGATGAATACGAAGTCGCGCGCCTGTTTGCCGATCCGGCGTTCACGGAAAAAATCAGGTCGCAGTTCGAAGGCAGCTACAAGCTGCGCTTCCATCTCGCACCGCCGCTATTTTCGAAACGCGACCCGGTGACCGGCGAATTGCGCAAGTCCGAGTACGGCACCTGGGTGTTTTTGGCGTTCAAGCTGTTGGCGAAACTGCGCGGCCTTCGCGGCACCGCCCTGGATATTTTCGGCTACACCCCCGAGCGCAGGTTGGAGCGGCGGCTGATCGGCGAATTCGTAAGCGTGATAGAGGAAATCATCGCCAAGCTGGGGCCGGGCAACCATGCGCTGGCGGTGAAAATTGCCTCGATTCCTGAGGAAATCCGCGGCTACGGCCACGTCAAGGAACGTAACCTCAGGGCCGCCAGGCTGAAGGAAACGGATCTCCTGCTGGCGCTGCGTTCGCCCGGAGGCGTGCGTTCAGCAGCGTAAGCCGTATACGACTCTGATCGTAGAGGACGCAGAGTAAGGGCAAAAAGACATCCGGGAATAAATACCTGGTATCGGTGATCAATTCGGCAGCTGGCCCGCTTTCAACTCCACAGTCTTTGCTCTTTTCTGTTTTTCCTCTGCGTCATCCGCGTCGTCTGCGCCCTCTTCGGTGAGAACTGCATCGTAAAGAGCGAATACGGATGGCAGGCAGGAGGGAGATAATTTCCCATGGATGATGTCGATGTCGAACTTCACCGAGATGTTGCGATCGGAGTGACGGACCGCCGCCTGTTCGGCGCTTTTATCGAGCATCTGGGCCGCTGCGTTTACGGCGGCATTTTCGAACCCGGGCACCCTACGGCTGACGTCCATGGCTTCCGTGGCGACGTGCTTGCGCTGGTGCGCGAGCTGGCGCCGACGATCATGCGTTATCCGGGAGGCAATTTTGTTTCGGGCTACGACTGGGAGGACGGGGTCGGTCCCGCGTCGAGCCGTCCGCGCCGCCTCGACCTCGCCTGGATGTCCACCGAGACCAACCAGTTCGGCACCAATGAATTCATCGACTGGTGCCGGCTTGCCAATATCGAGCCGATGCTGGCCGTAAACCTCGGAACTCGCGGGCCGGATGCCGCGCGAAAACTGGTCGAGTATTGCAACCATCCCGGCAGTACCGCGTTCTCGGACTCGCGCCGCGCACATGGATGGCAGCAACCGCACGGCGTCAAATTCTGGTGCCTGGGAAACGAAATGGACGGGCCTTGGCAGATGGGGGCGAAGACAGCCCAGGAATACGGCCGCATCGCCGCCGAAGCGGCGAAGTTGATGAAGTGGGTCGATCCCTCGATTGAACTCGCTGCATGCGGGTCTTCCGGTCGCAACATGCCGACTTTCGGAGCCTGGGAGGACACGGTGCTCGAACACACCTTCGACCAGGTCGAATTCCTTTCGCTCCACACCTACATAAACAACTACGCCGGCGACACAGCAGCTTTCCTCGCCAGTCCCGATCTGATGGACCGTTTCATCGACGAGGTGGTGGCGATCACGGACGCCGTCGCCGTCCGCAGGCGTTCAAGCAAACGCATCATGTTGAGCTTCGATGAATGGAACGTCTGGTACCGAACGCGGCGCACGTCCGCAGCCCGCATCAAAACCGGTTGGCCAGTGGCGCCGGGGATCCTGGAGGAGATCTACAACGTGGAGGACGCACTGGTCTTCGGCGGCGCCTGCATCTCGCTGCTGAATCATGCGGACCGTGTCAAAGTCGGATGCCTTGCCCAACTGGTCAACGTGATCGCCCCGATCATGACCGAAACCGGCAGCGGCGCGTGGCGGCAGACGATATTTTTTCCGTTCTCGCATTTCAGCAACTTCGGCCGCGGCCGCGTCCTGCACGCCCGGAACAATTCGCCCACTTACGCAGCCAAGTATTTGGATCCACGCGGTGCGCTGGAGTTATCGTATCCGCTGCCGGAAGTAACTTATCTGAAATTTGCGGCCGTGCATGACGAGCAGGCCGGCGCGCTGACGCTGTTCGCGCTCAACCGCAGCCTGAATGAAGCAATGCCCTTGCGGGTGCATGCCGAAGGATTTTCCGGGCTCGCGGTGGAGCGCGCGCTGCAACTGCACGACGCCGATCTCAAAGCGGTCAATACCAAAGCCTACCCGGATCGGGTGAAGCCCTCGACCCTTGCCGGTGTGCGTGCGCAAGGCGACAGTCTGACCGCGACGCTGCTGCCCGCTTCGTGGAATGTCATTCGGGTAGCGGCCTTTTGAGGGGTGATCGCGGACCGACTCAAACCGTGGCGAGCACCGCTCAGGTCCAAGGAGCAGATGAGTCAGGCATGACCCAATGCGTGCCCACGCGGTCCGGCACTTCGATTTGCCTTCGCGCGGAATCGCGCCTTGGCGGTGAAAAGGTTTTGACTCAGGCGAAGCCGGGCGTGATGACGTCCAGCTGATCGGTCACCAGCGCGTCGACGCCCCAGTCCAGCAGGTCGAGCGCCAGTTCCGAATCGTTGACGGTGTAGGCAAGCGCGCCGTAACCGGCGTCGTGCACGGCCTTGACCAGTGCGGCGTTCAAGTGGCGGTAGCTGGCGTGCAGCGACACGCACTGCAGCCGCTGCATCTGCGCCTGCCAGTTCAAGGGCACCTCGACCACCAGCAGCGCGCGCGGCAGTTCGGGTGCCTCGACCGCCACGGCTTCCAGTGCGATCGCGGAGAAAGATGATAGCAACGGCGGCAGTTCGGCGCCGCTCCACAGCAGCTTCGCCATCCGCGCCACCACCTCTCCGGTTTCGCGCTCCCGTCCAAGGCAGGGTTTGATCTCGACGTTGGCCCACAGTCCGGCCTGCTGGCACAGCGCCGCGGCAGCGGCGAAGGCGGGCACGGGTTCGCCGATGAATTCATTGCCGAACCATGTGCCGGCATCGAGTTCGGCGATCTCCTGATAACGATGCTCGGCGACGGGTCCGTGGCCATCGGTGGTGCGATCCAATGTGTCGTCGTGCATCAGGATGGGGGTGCCGTCCTCGCTGAGCTTGACATCGAACTCCACGCCCAGGAACCCGAGATTGCGCGCGAGTTCCAGCCCCGCGAGCGTGTTTTCAGGGGCGAGCACGCCGCCACCGCGGTGGGCGATGATGCGCGGATAGGGCCAGGTCGATCGGGCTGGGGTCACGCGGTTGTTGCCGACATTCAGGGTGGCTGCATTATAGCTATTGGCCGCCAGACCACGTCGCGCCCTGGATTTCAGCGCCGCAAACACCGATCCGTCCGCCGGCTGCATCTGCTTGATACGGTATAATTTCGCCTGATTTTGTCGGGGATACCATGCCCATCTACGAATACCGATGTACCAGTTGCGGGCACGAGAAGGAAGTCCTGCAGAAGCTCGCAGACCCACCCCTGACCGAATGCCCCGCCTGCGGCAAACCCACGCTGGGAAAACTGGTGAGTGCGGCGGGTTTTCATTTGAAGGGCAGCGGTTGGTACGCGACCGACTTCAAGGGCGGTGCCAAGCCCAAAGACGCGACGCAGGACGGGAAGGACAAGAGCGATGGCAAGGACAAACAAAAAGAGGCCCGGTCCAAAGAGCAGCCTGCGTCCAAGGATGACACCAAGGCCAGTAAAGAGCCGACCACGGCTGCGGCAAAGGCGCCGTTACCCGCCAGCACCGCCGATAAGGCGGACTAGTGAAAAAATATCTCATCACGGGGCTGCTGATCTGGGTCCCGCTGGTCATTACGGTGTGGGTGCTGAGTTTTCTGGTCGGCACTCTCGACCAAACGCTGCTGCTGCTTCCGGAGTCATGGCAGCCGCGTCGGTGGCTTGGCTTCCACATTCCCGGCCTGGGCGTGCTGATGACGCTGGCGGTCGTGTTCGCCACCGGCGTGTTGGGCGCCAACATCATCGGTCAGCGTCTGGTGAGGTACTGGGAAAGCCTGCTCGCCCGCATCCCGATCGTCAAATCGCTTTATTCCAGCGTCAAGCAGGTTTCGGACACGCTGTTTTCTTCATCAGGGCTGGCATTTCGCAAGGCGCTCTTGGTGCAATATCCCCGCCAGGGTTCATGGACCATCGCTTTTCTCACCGGGCAGCCGGGTGGCGATGTAGCAAACCATCTGAAAGGCGAATACGTGAGCGTGTATGTGCCGACCACACCCAACCCGACTTCCGGATTCTTTCTGATGATGCCTGCCGCGGACGTCGTGGAACTCGATATCAGTGTCGATGACGCGCTCAAGTACATCATCTCGATGGGTGTGGTGCCGCCGGAAGACAAGAGCGCGGCCAGCGACGCGGCGTGACGGTTTTGGCTTTTGCCGTGCGCGTAAGCGCGCCGTCTCGTTCGATCCCCAATCCCGAATCCTCAATCCCCAATCCCCGATCGCCAATCCCCAATCCCGAATTTATGCGCACCGAATACTGTGGACTCGTTTCCACCGGGCATCTTGACCAGATTGTCACGCTCTACGGCTGGGTGCACCGACGCCGCGACCATGGCGGCGTGATTTTCATCGACCTGCGGGATCGGGAAGGCCTGCTGCAGGTAGTCTGCGATCCGGACAGCGCCGGGACTTTCGCCATCGCGGAAAAGATCCGCCACGAGTACGTGGTGAAAGTCACGGGACTGGTGCGCCGCCGCCCGGCAGGGACTGTCAACCCGAACCTGGTCTCCGGCGAAGTGGAAGTGCTCGCGCGCTCGCTGGAAATCCTCAACCCCTCCGTCACGCCGCCGTTCCAGATGGACGACGACACCTTATCGGAAGCGGTGCGGCTCGAGTACCGCTACCTCGACCTGCGCCGTCCGCAGATGCAGAAGAACCTGCGGCTGCGCTACCGGGTCGCGATGGCCGTGCGGCGTTTCCTCGACGCGCAGGGCTTCATCGACGTCGAGACCCCGATGCTCACCAAGTCCACCCCGGAAGGCGCGCGTGACTACCTGGTGCCGAGCCGCGTGCACGCGGGCGAGTTCTTCGCGCTGCCGCAGTCGCCGCAGTTGTTCAAGCAATTGCTGATGGTGGCGGGCTTTGACCGTTACTACCAGATCACCAGATGCTTCCGCGACGAGGACCTCAGGGCCGACCGCCAGCCCGAATTCACCCAGATAGACATCGAAACTTCCTTCCTGGGCGTTGCCGAGATCACGCTGCTGATGGAAGAGTTGATCCGCAGCCTGTTCAGGGAAGTGCTGGATGTGGCGTTGCCGAACCCCTTTCCGCGCATGAGCTGTGCCGAGGCGATGTCGAAATACGGCTCCGACAAGCCGGATCTGCGTGTGCCGCTCACACTCACCGAGCTCACCGACGTGATGCACGATGTCGAGTTCAAGGTGTTCCGCGAAGCGGCGTTCATGCCCGGCGGCCGCGTTGCGGCGCTGCGTGTTCCCGGCGGTGGCGCGCTGTCGAGGAAGGAAATCGATGACTACACGCAGTTCGTTGCCATATACGGCGCCAAGGGGCTGGCGTACGTCAAGGTCAATGAACTCGCCAAGGGCGTTGAAGGCCTGCAGTCGCCGATCCTGAAATTCCTGCCCGCGGCCGTGGTGAAGATCATCCTTGAGCGAACCGCCGCGAAGGACGGCGACCTCATTTTCTTCGGTGCCGACAAGGCCAGGGTGGTGAACGAGTCGCTCGGCGCGCTGCGTGCCAAAGTTGGACACGAGCGCGGGCTGGCCGAGAATGGGTGGCGGCCACTGTGGGTGTTGGATTTTCCGCTGTTCGAATGGAACGAGGAGGAAAAGCGCTGGGACGCGCTGCATCACCCATTCACTTCGCCGATGGATGGCCACGAACAGTACCTCGACAGCGATCCCGGCAAGGCGCATGCAAAAGCCTACGACATGGTGCTCAACGGCTGGGAGATCGGCGGTGGTTCGGTGCGTATCCACCGCGAAGATATCCAGTCGAAGGTGTTCCGCGCGCTCGACATCGGGCCGGAGCAGGCCAAGCAGAAGTTCGGCTTCCTGCTGGACGCGTTGCAGTTCGGTGCGCCGCCCCATGGCGGGCTGGCCTTCGGCCTGGATCGCATCGTCACCATGATGGCGGGCGCGGAGTCCATCCGCGATGTGATCGCCTTTCCCAAGACCCAGCGGGCGCAGGACCTGATGTGCAAGGCGCCCAGCCCGGTGGACGAGAAGCAACTGCGCGAGCTCCATATCCGCCTGCGCAACGTGGAGCCGGTGAAGGCGAGCTGACCACAGAGACACAGAGGCACAGAGAAGAACCGAATACGGAGCGAAACTCAAAAAAAAGCTCACATATTTTCAGATGGATGCTTTGCGTTGGGCTTCTTTGGGCGTTCTTATTCAAATCATTCGTCTTTGTTTCTCGACTTCTCTGTGACTCTGTGTCTCTGTGGTGAGGTTGATTGAAGTTCAAGATTCCGATTTCGGTACTGGTGGTGATCCACACCCCCGATCTGCAGGTACTGCTGCTGGAGCGCGCGGATCACCCAGGCTTCTGGCAGTCGGTGACCGGCAGCCAGGACCAAGGCGAGACGCTGCGCCAGACTGCTGCGCGGGAAGTCGCAGAAGAGACCGGCCTGGATGCCGAGGCCTTCGAACTTAGCGACTGGAACATGCGCAACGAGTACGAGATCTACCCGGAGTGGCGCTGGCGCTATGCACCCGGAGTCACGCGCAACGTCGAGCACGTGTTCGGCTTGCGCCTGCCGCGAAGGCTGCCAGTGAAAGTTACGCCGGGCGAACATCTTGGCTACCTGTGGATGCCATATGACAGTGCCGCCGACAAGGTCTTTTCCTGGAGCAACGCGCAGGCTCTCAGGACTTTGCCCGAACGCCTGCCTGACCGGCTGAAACATTGATCGCGAATTCCGGTCCTAGTGTGATAAGGTTTTTGTACGAGATTTACCGGGGCCGATGAAGGGCCGCAGACCATGCCAGCCAGCGCAACCGCCTTCGACCAGTACAGCCGCCTGCAGGATGAGGACTGCGAGGCGCGGATCATTGCTGCCAAGAAAAAGCTCGGCAAGCGTGTCGCCCTGCTTGCCCACCACTACCAGCGCGCCGATGTCTACAAGCACGCCGACCTGACCGGCGACTCGCTCAAACTCTCCAAGTTGGCCTCGCAAACCGACGCCGAGTACATCGTGTTCTGCGGCGTGCATTTCATGGCCGAAGTCGCGGACATCCTGTGCAAACCCGGTCAGATTACCGTGCTTCCGGACATGGCCGCCGGCTGCTCGATGGCGGACATGGCCAGCGTGTCGAAAGTCGGGCGCGCCTGGCGCGAACTCGGTGAAGTGCTCGACCCCGATCAGCAGGTCACGCCAGCCACTTATATCAACTCGGCCGCGGACCTGAAGGCGTTCTGCGGCGAGCATGGCGGCATCGTCTGCACGTCCTCGAACGCGAAACAGATACTGGAGTGGTCGTTTGCGCGACGCGCGAAGGTGCTGTTCTTTCCCGACCAGCACCTGGGCCGTTGGACCGGCTACAAGATGGGCATCCCGCTCGAGGAGATGCTGGTATGGGACCCGGACGAGCCGATGGGCGGCCTGTCAGCCGAGCAGATCAAGGCTGCCCGGCTGCTTCTGTGGAAAGGGCACTGTTCGGTGCATCAGATGTTCCAGCCGCAGCACGTTCTCAAATTTCGCAACCAGCATCCGGACGGGCTGGTCATATCGCACCCGGAATGCAAGTTCGAGGTGTGCAAGCTCTCCGACTACGTGGGCTCGACCGAGACCATCATCAACACCATTCGCGATGCACCGGCGAACACCCGCTGGCTGGTCGGCACGGAACTGAACCTGGTCAATCGCATTGCTGAAGAATTCAAGGCGCAGGGCAAGATCATCCAGTTCATGGCGCCGCTCGTGTGCATGTGCTCGACCATGGCGCGCATCGACCCGCAGCACCTGGCCTGGACGCTGGAGAACCTGGTGCAGGGCAAGGTGGTGAACCGGATCAAGGTGCCGCCGCGCGACGCGGAACTAGCCAAGGTCGCCCTCGACCGCATGCTCACGGTGTCCTGACCGGGGGCCGGCGCAGACGCCTCGCCGGTACATAGTTTCCGATAAGGAAGCCGCAGGCAGACTATGCACCGCCTCCTGTGGCTCGCGCTGGCGTTTCCGGCCTTGGGTCACGCGGCCGATATCAGCCTGCAGGCCACTCGTCATGGCGACAGCTTCAAGGTCGACGCCCTCGCCGAGTTCGAGGCGGACGTGAGCCTTGCCTGGGAAGTTCTCACCGACTACGACCGGCTTGCGGAATTCATTCCCGGCATGCACTCCAGCCGAGTCGTTTCCCGCAGCAAGCGCAGCGTCATAGTCGACCAGGACGGCGAGGCCAGGCTGCTGTTTTTCTCGTTTCCCATCAAGGTGCGGCTTGAAGTCGAGGAGTTCCCCTACGAGCGCGTGGTCTCGCGCGCGATCGGGGGAAATTTCAGGGAACTGCGCGGGGCCTACGCTCTCGAAGTGCGCGGGCGGCGCCTGCTGCTGCACTACACCGGCTCGCTGACACCGGACTTCAGCGTTCCGCCGCTGATCGGTACCTTTCTGATTCGCAACACCGTGGAAAAGCGTTTCGGCGCAATGGTGGACGAGATCATACGCCGGCAGCGCCTGCGCGAACTTCCCGTCTCCACACCATCCAGCAGCGGACGCTGAGCGCGGACCGGTTGCAGTGCGGCAGGCGGCGCATGCCGACCGCGGGTAATATGGAGTCGTCGCCGGCGCCCGAATCCTGCGCCAGCCGCGTCGCGTCATCGGCCTCAACGGCAGGGTAACCATGGAAACGCTGCACGTCGTCACTTACAACATCCACAAGGGCTTCTCGCAGTTCAAGCGGCGCATGTCGGTTCACGACCTGCGCGACAAGCTGCGTAACATCGGCGCTGATCTGGTGTTTCTGCAGGAGGTGCAGGGATTGCACGAACGCCACGCCGAGCGCCACAACAACTGGCCGGTCAGTCCGCAATACGAATTCCTCGCCGATTCGATATGGAACGATTTCGCTTACGGCAGGAATGCGGTCTATGAGAGCGGCCATCATGGCAACGCCATTCTCAGCAAGTACCCGATCGCAAGATGGGACAACGAGGACGTCTCCATGCATCGCGGCGAACGCCGTGGCCTGCTGCATTGCGAGATTGCCATCCCGGGTTGGAGCAAGCCGTTGCATTGCATTAACGTGCACCTGGGTTTGTTCGGCCATTGGCGCAAGAAACAGATCGCGCTTCTCAAGACCCGCATCGAACGCCTGGTGCCGCCCGAGGCGCCGTTGGTCGTTGCCGGCGATTTCAACGACTGGCGCAGGCGCGCAAGCCACGCGCTGGAGCGGTCCCTGAACGTCTTCGAGGTATTCGAGACGACCGCGGGCCGCCCGGCGCGCAGCTATCCGGCGCTGTTGCCGGTGCTGCATCTGGACCGCATCTACGTGCGCGGCTTCTCGATCCGCATCGCCCATGCTCACCGTGGGCGCGCCTGGTCGCGGGTTTCCGATCACATCGCGCTGTCCGCGCTGCTGACGCGGAAGGCATGAATTTCCGGCGCGGGAACCGGATTCGGCTGCTGCGCAACGTCGAGGAGTACTTCCCGGCGCTAGAGCGCGCCATCGATGCCGCGGCGAGCGAGATCTTCCTGGAGACCTACATTTTCGAGCCCGACGACACCGGACAGCGCATTGCGGCGGCGCTGATGCGCGCGGCGCGGCGAAGGGTAGTGGTGCACCTGATGATAGATGGCTTCGGGTCGCGCCCGTTTCCTGAACACCTGCGCCGTCAACTACTGGACGCGGGCGTGCAACTTCTGTTGTACCGCCCCGAATTGTGGGCGTTCAGGCTCAGGAGCACCCGGCTGCGGCGGTTGCACCGCAAGCTGGCGGTGGTGGACGGACGCATCGGTTTCTGCGGCGGCATCAACATCATCGATCACGGAGACTTGCGCAGCGGCGCGCCGCCTCGCCTTGACTATGCGGTGAGCGTCGAAGGTCCGCTGCTTGCCGACATGTACGCCGCCGCGCGCACGTTGTGGATGCGCACTGCCTGGACGCAACTGCGGCGGCGCTGGCTCCCGCTCGCCAAGCCGGTCCTGGACTTGCAGCCGCGTGGCGACCAGCGCGCGGCGTTTCTGGTGCGCGACAACGTCCGTCACCGTCACGACATCGAGGAGGCGTATCTGCAAGCCATCGCGGAAGCGAATCGCGACGTGGTCATCGCCAACGCCTATTTTCTTCCCGGCAGGCGTTTCCGCAATGCTCTTTGCGAAGCCGCGCGGCGCGGAGTGCGGGTGACGCTGCTGCTGCAGGGACGCGTGGAGTATATCCTGGTGCACTATGCCTGCCGCGCACTGTACGGCGAGCTCCTCGATGCGGGCGTGGAGATCCACGAGTACACCCGTAGTTTCCTGCACGCAAAAGTCGCCGTGGTCGACGATTCCTGGGCCACCGTCGGCTCGTCGAACTTCGATCCGGTCAGCCTGATGCTGGCCCGCGAGGCGAACGTAGTGGTGCGGGATCGGACCTTCGCAGACGAATTGCGCAGCAGTCTGCGGCAGGCGATCGAAGCCGGCGCAAAACCGGTACAGCGCGAACGCTGGGCGCGCATGGGCCTGCCGATGCGAACGGCTACCTGGGCGGCCTACGCCCTGCTTCGGTTCCTGGCCGGCATTTCGAGTTACGGCCGCGCGAAGGACTTTCTGTAGCGATCGGCCAGTCCTGCCATCACAATTCCTGGTCCTTCAGATTTTTCTGTGGGTTTCGAACGCCTCGACAATGACGCGTCCCCCGCCAGGGACGCCAAGGAAAGGCAATAGCCTGGAAGCGAGGCCGAGATAGGGTACGGGCCACTCGCAACGCAGATTCTTGCACCGGGTTCGTACACTCACCTGATACTGAATTTGGCCTTCCCTGGCGTCCTTGGCGTCACTCGCGGTTAACGCACGGCCATGCGGCGGACGCAGGGACATGCCGTTTCACTACTGACGCGGCTGCGGGACGGTCTGCGCCGCCGCTGGCGGTGGCGGCGGGGCAAGTGGCGCCGGATCTTCGATGATCCTCACGTCGCCGACGAAATATCGCGTTTCCGCAAAACAGGTGGTGGGCACGCCGACATGCTCCTTGTAGGCCAGTGTCACGCGCTTTCCCAGAGACTGATTGATTTGCTGCGCCACCGCGTCGTCGCGAACGCTGAAGTAGAATTTTTCCGCGACGGTACCAGGCATCGTCACCAGCGCGAGTTCGCCTTCCCAGGTCTTGCAGATCCAGCCCTTCCTCGAAAGTTTCTGCACGTAACCCGCGCGCTCGCCCTCGGAATAGCTCCAGCTCAGCACGAACCAGGTGTAGGGGACGAACAGCAAACCGGCTGCGACCAGGACCCCCACCAGCCAACGTAACGCCTGTCCCATCAACTCATATCCCCTTACCGATGTCCGAAGACGTTAGATCATTTGCAGCACCGGCGCGTCGAGCCACTGCAAGGGTTCCCTTGCAGCGGCCTTTCCGCCCCGTGCTTTGCCCTTGTCATCGCAACGGACCGGCCCGCGTTTGCTTCGGGCGTAAGCGTATCAAGGTTTAGAATGGCGGTACACCATGCGCAATCGCCCCATCTTTTGAGAGACCACGCATCCCGCCCATCCGGCACGCCTTCGTCGAGCCGAAACGACTGGCGCACCATCCGCAAGCTGCTGCCTTACCTGCTGGAGTACAAGGGACGCGTGGCGGCGGCGCTTGCCTTCCTCGCCGCCGCGAAGATCGCCAACGTCGGCGTGCCGCTGGTGATGAAGGAAGTCGTCGATTCCCTCGACGCCACGAACGCGGTGCTGGTGCTGCCGCTTGCGCTTCTGGTCATATACGGCGCGTTGCGGCTGTCCAATACTCTGTTTGCCGAGTTGCGCGACATTGTGTTCGTGCGCGTGGCCAAGCGCGCGATCCGGCGGGTCGCCCTGCAGGTGTTCCGCCATCTGCACGCGCTGTCGCTGCGCTTTCACCTGGAACGGCAAACCGGCGGAGTGTCGCGCGACATCGAGCGCGGCACGCGCGGCATCTCCACGCTGTTGAGTTACATGCTGTTCTCGATCATCCCGGTGGTGCTGGAATTCAGCCTGGTAGCGGCCGTGCTGCTGACCAAGTTCGACTGGCGCTTCATGGCGGTGACGATGATCGCGGTGGTGATCTACCTGGCGTTCACCTTCTCCGTGACCGAGTGGCGCATGGATATCCGCCGCCGCGCCAACGAGCTCGATTCGAAGGCCAATACCCGCGCGATCGACAGCCTGCTGAACTACGAAACAGTGAAGTATTTCAATAACGAGGAGTTCGAGGCGCGGCGCTACGACGAGAATCTGCAGAAGTTCGAGTCGGCCGATGTCAGGAATGAGGCTTCCCTCGGCCTGTTGAACATTGGCCAGAGCCTGATTATCGCGGTCGCGGTGACGCTGTTGATGATCCTGGCGGCGCAAGGCGTGGTGAGGGGCCCGCTAACGCTGGGTGACCTGGTGCTGGTCAACGGGCTGTTGATTCAGCTCTACATTCCGCTCAATTTCCTCGGCATGGTGTACCGGGAAATCAAGCAGGCGCTCACCGACATGGACAAGATGTTCCGGCTGCTGTCAGAGAATCGCGAGATCGAAGACGGGCCGAACGCGGTGCATTTGGCGGCGGCACATCCGGCGGTGCGCTTCGAGAACGTGGACTTCAGCTACGATCCGCGGCGTCAGATTCTGCATCAGGTGAGTTTCGAGATCCCGGCCGGGCGCACCGTCGCGGTGGTGGGCGCGAGCGGTTCGGGCAAGTCCACGCTCGCGCGGCTGCTGTTCCGCTTCTACGACGTGACCGGCGGGCGCATCGCCGTCGACGGTCTCGATATTCGCGACGTCACGCAGAAAAGCCTGCGCGCTGCGATCGGCATCGTGCCCCAGGACACAGTGCTGTTCAACGACACGATCTATTACAACATCGCTTATGGCAATCCCGATGCCAGCCGGGAGGAGGTGATTGCCGCGGCACAGTCGGCGCATATCTACGATCTGATCGAGAGCCTGCCGGACAAATTCGAGGCGATGGTTGGCGAGCGCGGCTTGAAGCTCTCCGGCGGCGAAAAGCAGAGGGTGGCGATCGCGCGGGCGCTGCTGAAGGACCCCCGAATCCTGATTTTCGACGAGGCGACTTCCGCGCTCGATTCCAAATCGGAGAAGGTTATTCAGGCGGAACTTGGGCGCATATCGGCTAGCCGTACCACGCTTACCATCGCGCACAGGTTGTCCACCATCGTCGACGCCGATCAGATCCTGGTCATGGACGGCGGGCGCATCGTCGAGCGCGGCAACCATCGTGAATTGCTCGCCAGGGGCGGGGTGTACGCACACATGTGGGCGCTGCAGCAGGAGAAAGCGAGAGTCGAGGCCGCGGAATTGGTTTCTCCGCAAGTAAATCTTGCTTGAGGCAGGCTTGGCAATGTTTCTCCTGTAGTCTTTGCAGTTCACGCGAACCGGTATGACGCGCACCCTCGATCTTGAAGTTCGCGTCAGCGACAGAATGCCTCATCCAAATCTTAAAATATTTATTGACAATCTTCCCTTAGTCGTTGATTATTGTTATGTTATTGTTATCGACAGGCAAGGCGGGATGGTCAGGGAAGCTTTGCCGTGATCTGCGCCCATGGGGGCGCCCCGGGTGTCATGGTAGTCAGGTTTTAGGTCTTAAAAAACAATACTTTAAGGACGCTCCGTAGCATTTCCCAGAGATGAAGCCATTCATCAGCACGCTGCTTGTTTGTCTCGCCGCCACGAGCTTGCCCGCATGGGCGGCGGGCGAACTGCGAAAGACGGCGGCAGCGCATTCCCATTTTTCTGCGAAACCCCGACTGGCGCTGCGCTCGGGCGCCGCACTGGTGCTCGACCAGGAGACGGGCGAGTCGTTGCTCGCCAAGAACACCGACCAGGTGCTGCCGATCGCTTCGATTACGAAGCTCATGACCGCGATGGTTGTGCTCGACTCGGGATTGCCGCTGCTGGAATCCATCAGCATCGACAAAGGCGACGTCGACCGCATGAAAGGGTCGCGCTCGAAGCTCTCGGTCGGCACGACGTTAATGCGCGCCGAAATGTTGAAGCTCGCGCTCATGGCATCCGAAAACCGTGCCGCAGCTACACTGGCGCGCAATTACCCCGGCGGCACGCCGGAGTTCGTTGCAGCGATGAACCAGAAGAGCGCTGAACTCGGAATGTTCAATACCCGTTTCGTGGATGCCACCGGCCTGCACCCCGGCAACGTCTCCACTGCGGAAGACATTGCCAGGCTCGCAGATGCGGCTCATCGCTATCCGTTGATCCGCGAATACACCACCGCCGATTATTTCCGCATCGAATCGGAGGGCAAGCGCCGCCGCCACCACCTGGCTTTCGTCAATTCCAACCGCCTGCTGAAAAGCCGCCATTGGGAAATCGGGCTGTCGAAAACCGGCTACATCAGTGAGGCCGGACGCTGCCTGGTGATGCAGGCGATGATCGGGGACAAGCCGCGGATCATAGTTCTGCTCGATTCCTGGGGAAAGCTCTCTCGCATCGCCGATGCCAACCGCATCAAGCGCTGGATCGAAGCCGACGTAATGCGCTTCCGCGGATAGCACCTTCACAAGGTTTCGCTGTTCCATGACTGCTATGGCGTCCTCGTGCCTTGGTGGTCAGAATTCCGCATCTTCTCCTTCTCTTCTCGTCTGCAGGTAATTCGGCAACCCGCCTGACCGCTTTACCCCGGCGCGGTATCCGCCCGCGCGGGAAATTTCCTCAGCGACCTCAGTAACCCGCGGTCACCAAGCTATCCGGTGGAATTCGCCAGTGCTATGATTCGCGCCGTGATGCGCTGCTCCTCAAGCTTCTGCTTCGTCGTGGAGACCGCGTTCCCGCCTACCGAACCAAATCTCACCTCACTCAACCTCACCGCAAAGACACAATGGCGCCAAGTAAACGCAAAGAAAATCATGAAAAACAAGAATGGGAGAAAAAAACATACGGTCTGGACTCCTCGTTGATGAAAGGTCCGCACGCTTCGATGTCCGCTTCTGCGCCAATCAGATTTGTGCCCAGTCAAGTTCTTCTTTGTGTTTCCTTTGAGTCTTTGCGCTGAAGACTTAGTATGAAAGTCGGTTTGTTCGTCACGTGCCTGGTGGACCTGATGCGGCCGAACGTCGGCTTTGCGGCGCTCAGGCTGGTCGAAGCCGCTGGATGCGAAGTTGTCGTACCGTCCGCGCAGACCTGCTGCGGGCAACCAGGTTACAACTCGGGTGATCGAAAGGCAGCGCAAGCCCTGGCGAAGAAACTGGTCCGGGAATTCGCGGACTGTGACTACGTGGTCGTGCCTTCCGGATCCTGCGGCGGCATGATTCGCGCGCACTACCCGGAATTGCTGGCGGAAGTTTTTGAACTCGAGGATGAG
>JBQTIV010000111.1:0-3195 GCA_052387775.1 Betaproteobacteria bacterium | reverse complement strand
GTCAATTCCATCGAAACACCTAAGTAGAGAAATTTGCTGCGAAAACTAGGGAAGATACCGGCAACGTGATGGCCGGTCAAGGATGGGTCCCCGCGCCGCAAGTGGGGCGCAAACGGACTGCCGCGACAGGCCCAGCGAAGTGGTTCCGGACTACTGGCGGGCGCGGACCCAGCGTTTCCAGGCGTCGAACAGGCCTGGATCGCGTGCAGCGATCGCGGAACGCTGCCACAGCGTGTCGGCCCAGAAGTCATCCTGATAGAGGCTGGACATCAGTCCCCCGGCTTCCTCCAGGATCAGCGAACCGGCGGCGTAATCCCAGAGTTTTTGCCCGCCGTGCAGATAGACGTCGAAGCGCCCGGCGGCGACGTAGCACCATTCCAGCGCGCTGGCGCCGCAATTGCGCTGCGAGGAATAAGGCGGCGAGGCGACAAGTTCGCGCGCAAGCCGCTCCGGCAGGCGTTTGAAGTCCACTTGCGCCATGGCGTTGCGCAGGTGCGGTACCTGCTCCTTGATCGGCAAGCGCTCGCCGTTGAGGAAGGCGCCGCCACCTTTCTCGGCGCAAAACACCTCGTCGGCGACCGGATCGTAGACTACGCCCAGCACGCTCCTGCCCTTCTTCATGAGCGCCACGGACACGGCGAAATAGGGCAGCCCGTTAACGAAGTTCGACGTGCCGTCTATCGGGTCGACGCACCATAGACCTTCCGCGCCAGCCAGCCAGTATTCGACCTGCTGTTCGGGGGTCATCTCCTCGGCAACGATCGGCCCGGAATAGATTTCCGCAAGCCGGCGGGACAGCGCCTCCTGGGCAGCGATATCTGCTTCGGTGAACAGGCTGCCGTCGGACTTGCGCCGATGCGCGACCTTCAGGTAACGCGGCATGACCTCTTCCTTCGCCACGTCCTTCACCGCCGCAATTACACGTTCTAGAATGCCCGGTACGGGTTTCTTCAGCGCCGCTTCCATTTGATCGAACACCCCATACTGGCGATTTGGTCCGCCGGACCGCGCCCGGTTTCAGCCACAGCTTTCATGGCCTCGAACAATTCGCGGCGGGCGTTCGCCACCGGCGAGGTGCGCGAGGCGTCGAGCCTTCCCCGGTACTGAAGTCCCAGGTCCTTGTTGAAACCGAAAAAGTCGGGCGTGCACACCGCGCCATAGGCATGCGCCACCTGCTGGGTCTCGTCGAAGAGGTAGGGAAACGGAAACTTGAGATCACGCGCAACGCTCTGCATGTTCTCGAAAGAGTCTTCGGGATAGTCCTCGGGATCGTTCGAACTGACCGCCACCGAGCCGATGCCCAGGGCCTTGAGTTCGGCGCAGTCGCGGATGATGCGATCGCGCACCGCCTTGACGTAGGGGCAGTGGTTGCAGATGAACATCACCAGCAGCCCCTTGGGACCGGCTAATTCGGCAAGCGTGTAGCGCCTGCCGTCGGTGCCCGGCAGGTCGAAGGCGGGCGCCTGCCAGCCGAAATCGCAAACCGGCGGTTGAGCGCCCATCGCCTACGCCCCCAATGAATTGCCGGCACCGACCCGCCCTGTTGCGGGATGCCGCGCAGAAAGCCTGTGACCACAACCCTCTCGCATGTCAAAATCTTAACATGAATAAGGAGTTGCATAAGAAACTGGCGGCGAAATCCGCTGCCCGTTTTTATTTTCCCGGCAAGCTTGGCAACGGTTCTGAAGTGCGCTTACCTGCCGAAGCCGCGCATCATGCGGCGCGGGTGTTGCGCCTTGCGGTAGGCGAGCCAGTCACGTTGTTCGACGGACGCGGCGGCGAATTCGAGGCACGCATCATCCGCATGGAGCGGGGCGAGGTGACGATCAAGACCGGCGCACACCTCACCATCGAGCGCGAAGCGCCGCTCGAAATTTCGCTGGCGCAAGGGCTCTCGAGCGGGGATCGCATGGACCTGACACTGCAGAAGTCGGTGGAACTGGGTGTGGCGGCGATCCAGCCGGTCGCCACCGAGCGCAGCGTCGTGAAGCTTCGCGATGAGCGCGCGGCGCGGCGCGCTGAGCACTGGCAAAACCTGGTGATCTCCGCCTGCGAGCAATGCGGCCGCAACCGCGTCCCGCCGGTCGCGCCGTTGCTGGGCTTCGGCGAGTGGCTTGCGCAATTGGCCCAGCCCCGTGACGAACTGCGCCTGATGCTGTCGCCGCATGCGGCGATATCGCTGCGCGAAGTCCCGCCCGCGCGCGGCCGCGTCATCCTGCTCGCCGGCCCGGAGGGCGGGCTGGCGCCCGGTGAAACGCAGGCGGCGCAGTCGCGCGGATTCGCACCGGTGCGTCTCGGGCCGAGGGTGCTACGCACCGAGACCGCGGCGCTCGCCGCGCTGGCCGCGATCCAGGCGCTATGGGGCGACTTCTAGTAGCACGGAAAAACCGCAAACCTCTCCTTCTTGACGCAAAGGCGCAAAGACGCAATGGAAACCTGAAAACTTCCTCGATATGGAAAGCGAAACTTCAACCTAAGATAATGTTTACATGACGTGGCAGATCCACGTTATGGACGGACGCCGATTTTATTTCTTGCGTTTTCTTTGGATTCTCTTTGCGTCTTTGCGCCTTTGCGTCAGGCGCTGTCCTGGGCGACGGCAAATACCTGCTCCGCCACGGCCTTGCCCTTGAACTGCACATCGCCGAGCGCGACGAGCTGCACACCCGCCCCCAAACCACGCCGAGTTGCCGCGTCGATCAGAATTGCGCGCTGCGCGTTCTTGGTGTGCGCCTCCAATCGTGCCGCCAGGTTGACCGTGTCGCCGATGCAGGTGTAAGTGGCACGCTGCTGCGTGCCGGTGTAGCCGGCCACGACCTCACCGGTGGCGATGCCGATGCCGATGCGGACCGGAGCCTTTTGCGCCGCCGCGCGACCCAGGTTGAACTGCTCGACGAGCTCGATCATCTCCTGCGCCGCGGCCACTGCGCTGCCGGCGCAATCGTGCAGCGGCAGCGGCGCGCCAAACAGCGCCATGAGCCCGTCGCCGACCATCTGATTGACCACGCCTCCTTGACCGCTGATGGCGTCGAACATCAACGTGTAGTAAGCGTTGAGCAGTTCGATGGTCTCTTCCGGTGGCTGGCTCTCCACCAGCGCGGTGAAGCCGCGGATGTCGGAAAACATCACCGACGCGTGTACGCGCTTGCCGCCCAGGGCAAACCCCGATTGCTGCAGGTCCTGCGCCACCTCGGA
>JBQTIV010000110.1:0-10238 GCA_052387775.1 Betaproteobacteria bacterium | reverse complement strand
AGCCTCTAGCCTCTAGCCTCTAGCCTCTAGCCTCTAGCCTCTAGCCTCTAGGCGGTTTTTCATGTTATTACGTCGCTCAAAGTGAGTTGATGGCTTCCGCCCTTCACGGCCAGAAATATCTCCCTGAGGAACATCCCCAGGCATCCGATCAGTGCGAACATAGCCAGGATGAACAGCGTTCCAATCAGCTTGGCGATGTCGGCGGCAATGAAGGCGCCTAGAAACGCTCCCGCGACCAACAGGCAGATGAACAGGGCGCACAAAACGGCGAGCTTGATGGCCTGATAGATCAGCCGGATACGCTGCGCCAGCAGATTCAATTCTTCGACATCCTCCGTAACGTGCGCCGCCTCTTGGACCTGGAGCGTGCGCAGCCTGTCCGCGAGAACGCGGCGGCGATCGACAACGCGGCCGAGCCGGATGCTCAATGCCGACAGGATGGTGCCGATCGCGGTCAGCAGAAACACCGGCGCGACAGCGAGTTGGATAACACGGGCGATGTCGGTGACATTGGCGTCCATCAATCCTCCATTCCGGCGCAGCCGGGAAAGTTATTGAAGCGGCGAAACACAGCCTCGCAATGCCGGCGCGAATCTGACTATTTTAGCGCTCACGCATTGCGGAAGCGCGTCATTCGCGCGAACAAGATCGCCAGAAACGGAAGCGTGATGCCGATTGCCATCATAGTAATCATCAGAAGGCCCAGTTCGCTGTAATCGGCGGGCGCGGTAATCTGGCCAGTAACGGAATCCCTCACTTCGCGAGTTACCGAGAAAGTCCTGTTCAGATACTTGGTGCCCAGTTGGCCGGCCGACAATGCCAGGTTGGTGAACGAGGCCATTACCGCAAAGAACGTGGCCTTGAGTTTTTCCGGCGCCGAGTTGGCGATCCAGGCCAGCATCGGGATCATGGCGATCTGCCCCAGTGGTGATTCCAGTGCAGTGTCGATCAGCGCAATGAACCGCGCATCCACCACGCCGTTGGTGTGTGCCGCCGTCCACTCATGCAGCCCGTAATACATGCCGATGTTTGGCAGCGAGAGTATGGTTCCGATGATGGTGAGCACACCGACCACGTAGGCGATCGAATGCTCGGCCATGAAGCGGCGGAAGATGAACAGGCTGAACAGTGTCAGGGTCGAGCTGATCAATCCCAGCATGGCGATGAACTGCTGGTCGAAACCCAGTGCGTCGATCACCCACCAGGTTGAGCCGGCGCCCGGACCGGGTATGGCGCGGAATGCGAACACGACGATGGCCGTGCCGACCAGGAAATTGCGCGCCTCCGGCTCGAGCTCGCGCGTCAACCGCCACATCAGGAAAATGACAATCGCCAGGGAAGCGCAAAATACGATTTCCTGCCCCGCCGGTACCTGGCCCAGTCCGACGCTCAGCGATACCAGCGCGAACGCGAGACCTCCGCCCAGTACCCACCAGTTCACCGGCGGCGGATCGAAATGTCTGTCGAGGACCGCCTCGGATTCCGCGCGCGTGCGCCCTTCGGCGGCGAGGCGCGCCAGGTGGCGCCGTCGCAGCCACGATGCCAGCGCCACTCCCAGCACCGAGACCAGCGGGATGATCAGCGCAAGCTGATAGATGGAAAGATAGGCCGCGGCCTTCTGAGCTTGCGGCAGCGCGCCGACGCCCTGCAGCAGGAAAATGTTCAGGATGGACACGACCACACTGCCGCCGATGATCGCGACCCGCCCCAGTGTCTGCATGGTCGTGTGCATCCTCTTGAGTTCGGCAGCACCAATTTGCTGGCCGCCGTCATTGTAGCGAGGCACCGCTTCGACAGTCATCGCGTCGGCCACAACGTCCTGTACCACGTAACCGATCGGTGCCAGCAGTGCCGCAGCCACGAACCAGGTTTCGACCGGGGCAATCGCGCGCATCGTATCGGTGTGGCCCAGCAGACCGATCATCATCAGAAGGCTGAGCGTGATCAGTCCTGCGCCGAGGTACACCAGCAGGCTCTTCCACCGCCAGACCAGGTCCACCAGATGCCCGAGCGGCATTTTCAGCGCCCATGGAAGCATCATCCAGAAACCAAGCGCGGCGAGGAACTCTGCGGACAATCCGAGTTGTTCCTTTACGTAGAATGTGCCGACGATGCCGGTAAGGCCTGAGATGCCGGCTGCGGCGTAAACCATCAGCGGCGGCATATAGGAAAGCCGCATCTCGCGCCCCAGCGCGAGGATATTGCGGTCTATCCACTTCAGTGCCGCGGCGGGAAAACCGGAGGCAGTTGTGGTAGTCATGCTAAAGACCATCGCAAAGTGGGAAGACCGGCTGTTGTAGGTTCCTGCCGGGATATCGGGCCGGGCAGATCGGACTTTATCACGCGGTCTGCCCGCGGCTATGCGTGGGCGCGAGCCGTTCGATTATTCGGAACCGCCCACCGAAGAACTCATCGAGCCCGTCTCCGGTTCGTCGGCCGACTTCGGATCGGACGCGGGAATGAAGGTGTGGCCCAGGTCTTGAAGCGCAAAGGCGATGCGCGCTACGTCGTAGCCGTATATCACCTTTGGCCCGATCGCCGAGACCGGGACGCCGCGGCCACGCAACGTCCAGAAACCCATCTGACCTTGCAGTGATTTCTCAACGTCGTGCTCCACGAAAGGTATGCCGCTGGCGGCGAGGCTGGCGCGCAACTTCGCGCAGTACGGGCACCACGCCGTGGTATAGATCACCACGGCCTTGGAGTCCGCGCCCGGGCGATGGGCAAACGCGGCGTAGCGATCCAGCCCGAGCAACAGGAGCGTGAGGCTGGCTGCCACGATCAGCAGTGCCCGGCGGGATTTCCTTGCCCAGGCCGGTTCTGTCCTCATGCCTTCAGCTCCCGGAATCCTTTTGGGACCGGCCGGCGTCAGCGACTTTCCCCTTGCGTATCTCGCGAAGTACGAAAACCAGCAGCATCGCGATGATCGCGAACTCGACCGCGGTGAACAGCAGAATCGACAGGGTCAGGTTCCAAGTGCTTTCGAGCAGTATGTCGTTGTCGCGGATGGCGTCAAGCGAAACGGCGCGAAGCTGCTCCAGATCATTCGTGATCGCAATACTGTCCTGTACGTGCACAGGCGTAGGGACTTTCCCTGCAAGCAGTTGGAAACCCACGTAGCCCGCGAGCGACAGGGCCGAGCAGAAAAAAGCTAGCACCAGGGTCATCAGCGCGAGTTTTTTCATGTTGTCTGTGCGTAGGGCGGATAGGCGGATTGTAAGACGGCATTAGCGCTTACCACGGAGGCGGGATTAGCGCTCACCACGGAGGACGCGGAGGACACGGAGGAACAACGAAAACGAGGGAAAAGTAAGCTGGGGATACAAAGCGAGGTAGCCGGTCGCGAATCCGTACCGCCGACTTTCGCTGAGATGGATCATCAGCCAATGAAATATTTTTGCTCGAACTTACTTTCCTGCACTTGCCCTTCCTCCGTGTCCTCCTTGTCCTCCGTGTTGAGCGTTCTCATGCGCGACGCGCTTGTTCGACTATGGCATCGAAAAGTTTCTGCTGCAGCGGATCGCTGGCCGCGCTGAGTTCGGGATGCCACTGCACCGCGATTAGCCAGGGGTGGCTCGGCATCTCGATCGCCTCGATGGTGCCGTCGGGCGCGAACGCCACGGCGTCGTAGCCGGCGGCCGCGCCGCGCAGCGCCTGGTGATGCCAGGAGGCGACATCGAATTCTTCGCGTCCGAGCAGCCGTCCCAGTCGCGATTGGGGTTTGAGCCTTACACTATGCGGGATCGGCTCGCGCGGCGGGGCACGATGCAGCACAGCCTCGCCAACTTCATCGGGGATGTGCTCGATCAACTGCCCGCCCTGAGCCACGTTCAGGATCTGCGCGCCGCGGCAGATGCCGAGCGTGGGCATGCCGGAGGCGATAACTCGCCGGGCCAAATCCAGTTCGAGAGCGTCGCGTTCCTGATCGATGGCATAGTTGGTCGCATGTTGCTTGCCGCTGTAACGGGCCGGATCGATATCCCCGCCGCCGGTCAGAATCAGCGCGTCGATCAATTCCAGTATCGCTTCCCATCGCGATTCGCCCGGCGCGATCAGCACCGGCACGCCGCCGGCGCGGCGCACCGCGTCGAGGTATTCCGCTGGCAGGGTATAGCGGTTGTCGGCACTGCGTCCGTAAGTGGTCATGCCGATGAGAGGCGGGTGTCGTCGGGGCATCCGGGGGATCGTTGTGTGGTTGCAGTCGGTGCCATTCTAAACCGGTGTCCTCCCCCGTTGCCTGATCCCCGCTTATCGCCCATACTTGGCCCCGGCAATGCGGGAACAAGCTACCACCCCGTTGTCATGTGTCGCGGCGAAGCAGCGCTCCCGCAAGGAGCGGCAACGCAAAAACAGCCGTGGCAGACGGCCGACCCACCCACCAAATCTTGAAGGAGGGAGACGATGGCGCACGCGGACCAGTACGAAAAATCCAAGGAGCATCAAGACGATCTGAAGACCCTGCACGGTATGGGCTACGCGCAGGAGTTGTCCAGACGGATGGGCAGCTTCCAGAATTTCGCAATTTCATTCTCGATCATCTGCATCCTCGCCGGCGGGATTACCGCATTCCCTCTTTCACTGAGCGCCGCCGGCGGCGCGTCGGTCGGTTACGGCTGGCCGCTTGCGTGTCTGTTTGCGTTGCTTGTAGCGGCGGCAATGGGCCAGATTGCTTCGGCATATCCGACCGCTGGCGGTATATACCACTGGGCCTCGCTTTTTGGTGGCCGGGGTTACGGATGGGCGGCGGCCTGGTTCAACCTGCTTGGCCTGATGTTCGTGGTGTCGTCGGTCAATTTCGGCGTGTTCCTGCTGTTTCGTGATCTTTTTCTGGGTAGCGTGCTTGGCATGGACGTTTCGGGATGGACCACCGCGGCGTTCTTGGATCAGGGCTGGTGGATGCAGACATTGGTCATCACCGGCATCACCATCACGCAGGCATTGCTCAATCACTTCGGCATTCGCGCCACCACCATCCTCACCGACTTCAGCGGTTACCTGATCTTCGTATTCGCAGTGCTGTTGACGCTGGGGTTGTTGGCCTACGCGCCTTCGATCGATATTTCGCGGCTATTCACCTTTAGCAATTTTTCGGGTGAAGCCGGCGGCAGCGTGTGGCCGACCGCGATCCAGTCCGTGGGCTTTGTTTTCCTGCTCGGGCTGCTGCAAGGCGTGTACACCGTGACCGGCTTCGATGCTTCCGCGCACACCGCCGAGGAAACGCGCAGCGCCTCCCGCGAGGCCCCGCGCGGCATGATCCACTCCGTGTTCTGGTCCTTCCTGTTTGGCTACATCATGATCTGCGCTTTCATCCTCGCGCTCCCCAGCGTGGAAGAGGGCGCCAAGCAGGGCTGGAATGCCTTTCCGTGGCTGATGAGCCAGTCGCCGATGCCCAAGATCTTCAAAGACATCCTGATCATCGGCATCGTGATTGCCAATTACCTTTGCGCGCTCGCGGGGCTGACTTCCACTTCGCGCATGATGTATGCCTTTGCGCGTGACGGCGGGCTGCCCTTCTCCAGCGCGCTGCGACACGTGAGCCGCAAGTACCGCACCCCCGTCAATGCCATCTGGTGGGGAGGCATCTTGTCGATCGTCGCCACGCTTTACGGCAATGCGTTCGTGGTGCTCTCGACCGGCTGCGCGGTGTTCCTCTACCTGTCCTACTTGATGCCGGTAGCGGCCGGATTGCGGGCGGAGGTGAAGGGAACCTGGACCACGAAAGGCCCCTTTCATCTGGGAGCAGCCTCGAAGATCGTCGCAGTTCTGGCGATCATCGGTTGTGCACTGCTGATATTCGTCGGCGTGCAGCCGCCCAATGAGAAGGTCGGCTACCTTATTGTCGGGATGCTGATCGTCATGGCTGTCATCTGGGTTGCGTTCGAAGTGCGGCGTTTCAAGGGCCCGCCGATCGGCGACATGATCGCGAGGCGGCAGGCGGAGATTCTGGCGGCTGAAAAAGCCGTCGGTGAAACGGCCTGACATTTCGTCGCGCCGGCTTTTGGTGAAGAAGGGTGGGGCCCCGAAAAGGCCTCACCCTTTGTCTTTGTGCTATACGTTTTGTGGTCTTCAAAGGCGCATCGCCGGTACGCAGTGAATCTGCCCGCAAATGAGTGAACAGGCCCATGACGTCGCCGTCGTCGGTGGTGGCGTGGTTGGTTGTGCTGTTCTGCGCCAACTGGCATTGGGCGGACTCAATTGCGTGATGCTGGAAAAGGGCGCGGACATCCTGTCCGGTGCCAGCAAGGGCAACAGCGCGCTGTTGCATACAGGGTTCGACGCGCCAACCGGCAGCCTGGAATTGTCCTGCATGCGTGACGGATACCGGGAATACCTCGCAATCCGCGAGCGGCTGAATCTGCCGCTGGTACAGACAGGCGCGGTGGTGATTGCTTGGAACGATGAGGAGCTGGCGAAACTTCCGGCCATCGTGGCGCAAGCGCACGTAAATGGCGTCGCCGACGTCCGCAGCATTGCGCCGACCGAAATTTACGTACGCGAGCCGCATCTCGCGGGGGGCGCGCTCGGGGCGGTGCTGGTCCCGGGCGAGCATGTCATCGATGCCTGGTCGGCGCCGCTGGCCTATGTGCTGCAGGCGATGGCACACGGCGCCGCGGTCTGGCGCAATGCGCAAGTTACCGGCGGCAAGCGCATCGGCGATCGCTGGGTTCTCGAAACTACCAACGGCAAGATTGCCGCACGGGTCGTCGTGAATGCCGCCGGGCTTTACGGTGACCGCATCGAGTCGATCGCTCGCGAGGCGCCGTTCTCGATTTGTCCGCGCAAAGGGCAGTTCGCCGTGTTCGACAAGACTGCCTACGCGCTCGTCAGGTCGATCGTGCTGCCGGTCCCGACGGAACGCACCAAGGGCGTGCTGGTGTCGCGCACTGCGTTCGGAAATCTCATTGTCGGGCCCACGGCGGAGGAAGTGGAAGAGCGGGAATCGGCAACTGTGGATCACGACGCGCTCGAACGGCTGCTGCAGAAGGCGTGTGTGCTGGTCCCTGCGCTTGCGCAGCACGCCGTCACTGCCGTCTATGCGGGCCTGCGGCCGGCGACGCAGTTCAAGGAATACCGGATCGAGGCTTTGCCCGCTCGCGGCTGGATCACCGTTGGCGGGATCCGCTCGACGGGCCTCACCGGCGCGCTCGGCATCGCGCGGCATGTCGCCGGCCTGTACGCCCGTCACTTCGGACAGCTCGAAGGCAACCCGGAGACGATCTGGAGTCCGGTGCCAAACCTGTGCGAGGAGCGCACGCGCCGCTACCAGGAACCGGACGCCGGCGAGATCGTTTGCCACTGCGAACTGGTGACGCGCATCGAGATTGAAGCAGCGCTGTCCGGCCCGCTACCTGCCGGCGACCTCGGCGGGTTGAAGCGGCGAACGCGCTGCATGATGGGCCGCTGCCAGGGCTTCTACTGCAGCGCTCGCGTGCTGGAACTCGCTGCCGGCAGACTCACCCAGCCGCATCTTGAACGGACCAGAGCATGATCGCGTTAAACCAGGATATTGCCAGCGAAGATGCGGCGAGCCATGACGTGGCGAGCCATGATGTATTGATCATTGGCGGCGGTCCCGCGGGCCTGGCCGCTGCCGCCGAGCTCAAGCGCCTCGGTATCGGCGATGTCGTGGTCATCGAGCGCGAACAACAAGCCGGCGGTGTGCCGCGCCACTGCGGCCACCTCGGTTTTGGCTGGAGCGAGTTCCGGCGCATGCTTGCGGGCCCGGCGTACGCGCGCCGGCTGGTCGCTGCCGCGGAGGGCGTCGATCTGCGCACCGGGACCACTGTGTTGAGTCTTGAATCGCAGAGTCTGGAAAAACCCGCACGGGTTCGGGTGCTGACCCCCGTTGGGTTCCAGGTATTGCAAGCTCAGCGCGTCCTGCTCGCGCTTGGCACGCGCGAGACCCCGCGCGCTGCGCGGCTGGTTTCAGGAACGCGCCCGTGGGGCGTTTTCACCACTGGCGCGCTACAGCAGCTGGTCTATCTCGCCGGCTTCAAGCCCTGCACGCGCGCCGTGATCGTGGGGACCGAACTGGTGTCGTTCTCCAATCTGTTGACCATGCGCCATGCCGGCATCCGGCCGTTGGCGATGCTGGAGGAGTCGGCGCATATTTTGGCCCCGCGTGCCGGAGCATGGATTGCGCGCGCGGCATTTGGAACGCGGATCCTGACGCGCACCCGGGTGATCGCGGTTCGCGGCGATGCGCGTGTCAGCGGCGTGGAGGTCGAGCGCGAGGGCATCCGCGAGACCATCGACTGCGACGGCGTCGTGTTCAGCGGACGCTTCGTTCCGGAAACGGCGATCGTCAAGACCAGCCACCTCGTCCTCGATCCGGCGACCGGCGGACCGGTCGTCGATCAGTATGGACGCTGCTCTGACCCGGCTTACTTTGCTGCGGGCAATCTGCTGCGCCCAGTCGAGGCGTCGTGGACCGTATGGCGCGAAGGACGCGATGTTGCGAGGGCCATAGCGGCCAGCCTGCGCGGGAGCTTGCCGCCGGCAGCGCGCCACGCCGTTCTGAAAACGCAAGGCCCGGTTCGCTACGTCTGCCCTCAGCGCATCGCATTCCCCGCACCGCTGCCACCTGCGCTTCCGCTCAATCTGCGCGTGAGCAAGGAGGTTCGCGGACGATTGCGCCTGCGGGGCGCGGGAGGCGATCTTTGGAGCGCGCGGCGCCATCTGCTACCCGAGAGGCGCGTCATCATCCCATGGCCGTTACATTCTCCGCCCGACACCGACTCGTTAATCATTGACGTCTCGGTGCCGTCGATCGGTCACTCGTCGCTCGTCACGCGTCACTGATTCATGTCTCCGTTCGTCGTCGGCATCGACCAGGGCACGACTGCCACCAAGGCATACCGGCTGAGTGCTGACGGCGACTTCCAGCAGCTTTGTTCGATCGAGCACCGGCAGATCTATCCGCAACCCGGCTGGGTTGAGCACGATGCGCGCGAACTCCTGGCCGGCGTCGAGCGCTGCCTCGAAAGTGCCGGCGGCGTTGCCGCCGCGGGCCTGGACAACCAGGGCGAGACCGTCATCGCCTGGGACGCCGACAGCGGCGAACCAATCCATAACGCCATCGTCTGGCAGGACAACCGCACCCGGGAGGTCACCGACCGGCTCAAGGCCGAGGGCGCAGAAAAGATCACGCTCGAACGCGCCGGCCTTCCGCTCGACCCGTATTTCTCGGCATCGAAGTTGCGCTGGATTCTTGACCGCGTTCCCGGCGCGGCGGCGCTTGCGAAACGCGGCAAGCTGCGCCTCGGCACCAGCGACGCGTTTTTTCTCGACCGCCTGTGCGGCCGCTATGCGACCGATATCGTCACCGCATCGCGCACCAGCCTGATGAATCTCGAATCCGGCGAGTGGGATGCGGAACTGTGCCGGTTGTTCGGTGTGCCCATTCATTTGCTGCCGCCGATCCGGCCCAACGTCGGAGAATTCGGCGTCGCCAGGCGTGTGAACGTCCCGATCGTCGCCGGCATCGTCGATCAGCAGGCGGCGCTGTTCGGGCACGGCTGCCACACGGCGGGGCAGGCCAAGATCACTTTCGGCACCGGTGCGTTCGCGCTCGCCGTTACCGGGACACGGCCGGTCAGCGCGCCTGATTCGGGTCTTCTGCCCACGGTTGCCTGGCGGCTAGGTGCGCAGACGATCTACGCCGTCGACGGCGGCGTGTATAACGCGGGCTCGGCGCTGGACTGGGCGCGACGGCTGGGCCTGTTCTCGCAATTCAACGAGATCGAGGAATTCGAGGCGCCGAGCGCGATCGATCGCGGTATCGTATTCGTCCCCGCTCTTTCGGGGCTCGCCTGTCCCTATTGGGACCGAACCGCGGCGGGTCTGTGGCTGGGCATGGGGCTGGACACGTCGTCCAGGGATTTGGTGCAAGCCGTGTTCGAAGGGGTGGCGCTGCGCAGCGCGCAGGCGCTGGCGGCGATGCACTCACGGCTGCCGCTCGCACCCAGCGTCTCCATCGACGGCGGGCTCGCACGCAACCCTTATTTCTGCCAGTTTCTCGCCAATGCCCTGAAACGCACCGTGGTCATCCCGGCGACGGTTGACCTCACGGGCCTGGGCATCTCGCGGCTCACGTATCTCGGCGCGGGCCTGAGCAATGATGGTTCGGTTCCTCCGTTGGCGGCACCCGAGCGCACCATCGCCCCGCGCTCGCCTCTCCCGGACGATGTCCACGCGCGGTTCGCGAACGCGGTGGAACGCGCACGCGGATGGCGAAC
>JBQTIV010000109.1:0-18867 GCA_052387775.1 Betaproteobacteria bacterium | reverse complement strand
CTGGCTGCGTATCCGGACCTGATCCGCAGCCGCTTCGGTTTACCGTCGAACCGCAAGCTGGTCTGCGGCATTTCCTTCGGTTACGCCAATGCCGGGCATCCGATTCACCAGTACCGCACCGAACGGGTAGCCGTGGCCGAAATGGTGACGCGGTTCGAATAACGGGTGGAAGGGGGCTTCACCGCGGTTCGACGCTTTCCAACCAATGTTCCGGCGTGCCAATCTTGAACCCCGCACCATCGAATGATTTTTTTGCGAGAGCAAGTAATGCCTTGTCTTTGGTGATCAGCCAGTCGGCACGCGCGTCGCGAGCGAGTTCCAGAAGCTTCTGATCGTCGGGATCGGGGCAGCGTGGAAGGGGTGAGAGCAGCATGGTTTCCACCCGGTACGTGCAGTTGCGCACTTGAGTGAACAGAGCATATCGGGTGGCCTCATCCAGGTCGAACTCGGGATAAGCCAGTACGCGGCCGAGTTCGTCCAGGCAGGGCGAGTTCATTGCGATCCGGACCAGACCGCCTGCGCTCGCAGACTTCAGCGGCCTCACCGCGGGATCGTCGAAGACCAGCCAGTCCAGCCAGATGTTCGTGTCGAGAACAATGCGCAGCGGCACCCGGACTTTCCCGCTGGCAAACTCCGGCGCGGATGGCATCCGCGGTTCAGGCGCGCCGCGTCGGTTCAAGCAGCGACAAGTTCACGCAGCACATACGGGAGGATCCCGCCGTGTCTGTAGTAGTCCACCTCGATCGGGGTGTCGATGCGCAGCAGCACTTTTACTTCAGCGCGGGAGCCGTCGGTGCGCTTGACCACCAGCTTGAGGTCCTGTTGCGGCCTGATATCAGCCTCGATGCCAAGGATATCCAATTCCTCGTCGCCCTTGATTCCCAGCAACTCGACGGAATCGGCGCCCTTGAATTGCAGCGGCAGTACGCCCATGCCGACCAGATTGGACCGGTGGATACGCTCGAAACTCCTGGCGATAACCGCTTTCACGCCCAGCAACTGTGTGCCCTTGGCCGCCCAGTCGCGCGAGGAACCGGTGCCGTACTCCTCGCCGGCGAACACCACTGTGGGTGTTCCCTGCGCCATGTATTTCATCGCCGCGTCATAGATGGGTAGCTGTTCGCCCGCGGGCTGGAACAGGGTGAGGCCGCCTTCGACCAGCGACCCATCGTGCTTTGGGGGCAGCATCAAGTTCTTGATGCGCACGTTGGCAAACGTGCCGCGCATCATCACTTCATGGTTGCCACGGCGCGCGCCGTAGGAATTGAAGTCGGCCTTCGCAACCCCGTTGGCGACCAGGTATTTTCCGGCCGGAGTGTTCTCCGCTATCGATCCGGCCGGGCTGATGTGATCCGTGGTGACCGAATCGCCGAAGATGCCCAGCACGCGGGCACCGAGGACGTTGCCGGTCCGCCCCGCCTGCATACTGAAGTTGCGGAAGAAAGGCGGCTCTGCGATGTACGTTGACTTGGGCCAGTTGTACACCTGACCCCCCACCGACGACACACCCTGCCACAGCGGATTGTCTTTTCCCGGGTTCGAGTACAGCCGGCGGAAGGTTTTTGCATCCATCGCGTATTTCATGCAGTCGTAAATTTCCCGGCTGCTGGGCCAGATGTCACCTATCCAAACGTCCTCACCTCTTGCGCCCTTTCCCAGCGGTTCGCTCATCAGATCCTTGAGCACGGTGCCGGCTATGGCATAAGCCACCACTAGCGGCGGCGAGGCGAGGAAGTTGGCGCGCAGGTTGGGATGGATGCGTGCTTCGAAATTGCGATTGCCGGAAAGCACCGCGGCGCCGACCAGGTCGTTCTTGACAATTGCCTCTTCGATGGGCTCACTCAACGGCCCGGAGTTGCCTATGCATGTGGTGCAGCCGTAGCCGGCCAGGTAGAACCCGAGTTTCTCCAAGTAGGGCAGCAGGCCGGCCCTCTCGAGGTACTCGGTGACCACACGCGAGCCCGGAGCGAGCGAAGTCTTGATGTGCTTTTTTACGGATAGGCCGCGTTCGGTCGCTTTCTTTGCCAGCAGGCCTGCTGCGAGCAGCACGCTCGGATTGGAGGTATTGGTGCAAGAAGTAATCGCGGCGATGATGACGTCGCCCGAACCGATGTCGATGCCGTCGCGGGTCTTGAAGCGCCGCTTCAGGTCTTCGTCTTTCTTGGTGAAACCGTTTTCCGCCGCCGGTTTGGAGTACAGCTCCGCAAACCTGGACTTCACGGCGCCAATCTCGATGCGATCCTGCGGGCGCTTGGGTCCAGCAAGCGAGGGCGCTACAGTCGACAGGTTCAGCTCCAGTACCTGGCTGTAATCGATTTGGCCCTTCCTGGGGATGCCGTACAAGCCTTGCGCCTTGAAGTAGAACTTGAACGCTTCGATTTCCTCACGCGTGCGGCCGGTGCCCTTGAAGTACTCGATGGTGGCGTCGTCCACGGGAAAGAAGCCCATGGTGGCGCCGTACTCGGGGGCCATGTTGGCGATGGTCGCGCGGTCCGGCACCGAAAGGTTCTCCACGCCTTCCCCGAAGAACTCCACGAACTTGCCCACCACTTTTGCTTTGCGCAGCAGCTCCGTCACCGTGAGCACCAGGTCTGTTGCCGTGACGCCGCCGCGCAGTGCGCCCTTGAGGTTCACCCCGACCACGTCAGGAGTGAGGAAATAAACTGGCTGGCCGAGCATTCCTGCCTCGGCCTCGATGCCCCCGACACCCCAGCCGACCACGCCAATACCGTTGATCATGGTGGTGTGGCTGTCCGTGCCGACCAGGGTGTCGGGAAAACAAATGCCGTCCTTGACATGCACGCCGCGCGCCAGATACTCGAGATTCACCTGGTGCACGATGCCAACACCCGGAGGCACGACTTTGAACGTGTCGAAAGCCTGCATGCCCCATTTCATGAACTGGTAGCGCTCCTTGTTCCTGTGGAATTCCAGTTTCATGTTCAGGTCCAGCGCTTCCTTGACGCCGTAGTGGTCCACTTGCACCGAGTGGTCTACCACCAGGTCGACCGGTACCAGCGGCTCGATCACCTTCGGATTTCTGCCCATCTTGCTGGCTACGCCGCGCATCGCCGCCAGGTCCGCCAGCAGCGGCACACCCGTGAAGTCCTGGAGCACGATGCGCGCGACAACGAATGGAATCTCCCCGGTGCGCGGTGCGTTAGGCTGCCAGCCGGCCAGTTGCCTGACGTGTTCTTCGGCCACTTTCTTGCCGTCGACGTTGCGCAGCACCGCCTCCAGCACGATGCGGATGCATACCGGCAGGCGGGAAATGCTGCCGATGCCGGCCCTCTCCAGCGCAGGCAGTGAATAGAACTTCGCTTTCTTGCCGGCAGCCGGCGAGAACTCCTGCAGGGCGTTAAACAAGTTGTGGCTCATTACGTCTCCGGGATGAAAATCGCTCAGTCGGGGCACGCGGCCAGCCGCTGGCCGTTGATGATGTCCAGGATCGGCGATCTCGGCGCCGAAGCCTCTTTTTTCTGATCCTGTGTATCGGAGTAGGTATCGGCAGTGGCGACAATACTGCCGCTGATCTCGACCATTTGGTCCTTCCAGCGGCACGTCGCGGAATATCGGGCGCGGCCCGTTTGCCACTCGATGCTCCAATTACTGCATTGCTTCTTTTCGTCGCGCGAGAGGAAGCCGTTGACCGGCGACATCGGGTCGGCGATGTCCGCTGCCGTGACGCAGAAGCGGCCGATCCGATTAGCCGCCATGCCGCCTGAGCGCGTGAACTCCCAGGTGCCTGGTTGCATGGGATTGGAGTCCGCTCGCGCCGGCGAGAAGAACACGACGGCAAGAAAAAGAGCGATCGCGGGCCGTATTTGTTTCATCAGATAACCATCATATCCACGAATTCATTGATCGGTGTTGCGGCGAGCTTCTTCGCATCCAGGCACAGAGCCAGCACCGCCGTTTGCTGCCTCGCCGGGAAGCGGCGTGCCAGGTTGGTCTTGAATTTCTCGACCAGGACCGGCATGCCTTCCTTGCGGCGGCGCCTATGGCCGATCGGGTATTCGACCACCACTTCCTTGAGGCGGCTTCCATCCTTGAACTCGACGGTAATGCCGTTGGCGATCGAGCGCCGGTCGGGGTTGTGGTAATCACGGGTGAACCGTTTGTCCTCGACGCAGGTTATTTTGTCGCGCAGTTTGTCGATGCGCGAATCGCTTGCTACATCGTCTTCGTAGTCCGCGGCGGTCAGCCGCCCGAAAATCAGCGGAACCGCCACCATGTACTGGATGCAGTGGTCGCGATCGGCCGGATTGTTCAATGGACCCTTCTTGTCGATGATGCGCATTGCCGCTTCGTGGGTGCGAATGGTGATTGTCTTGATGTCGTCGAGGCGATCCTTCAACTGTGGATGCAGCTGCATGGCACTTTCGACCGCGGTCTGCGCATGGAATTCCGCGGGGAAGGAAATCTTGAACAGCACGTTTTCCATGACGTACGAACCGTATGAGCGCTGGAACCTGAAGTCCTTGCCCTTGAAAAGCACGTCGTAGAAACCCCAGGTCTTCGCCGTAAGGACCGACGGGTAGCCCATCTCACCGGTTGCCGCTATCAGCGCCAGCCTGACGGCGCGGCTGGTGGCATCCCCCGCCGCCCAGCTCTTGCGCGAGCCGGTGTTGGGAGCATGGCGATAGGTGCGCAGGCTTTGGCCGTCCACCCACGCCAGCGAGACCGCATTGATGATCTCTTCCCTCGACAGGTCGAGCATGCCCGCCAGCACCGCGGTGGAGGCCACCTTGACCAGCACCACGTGGTCAAGGCCGACCTTGTTGAAGCTGTTTTCCAGCGCCAGGCAGCCCTGGATTTCATGCGCCTTGATCATCGCTGTCAGCACGTCCTGCACTGTGAGCGGCATCCTGCCGGCGGTTACGGCATTGCGCGATAGCCAATCGGCGGTGGCGAGAATGCCGCCAAGGTTGTCCGACGGGTGCCCCCATTCCGCTGCCAGCCAGGTGTCGTTGAAGTCCAACCAGCGGATCATGACGCCGATGTTGAATGCGGCCTGCACCGGGTCGAGCTGGAATTGGGTTCCGGGCACCTTGGCGCCGTTGGGCACGATGGTGCCGCGGACAATCGGCCCCAGCAGCTTGGTGCAGGCGGGATACTCGAGTGCCTCGAAGCCGCAGCCCAGCGTATCCATCAGGCAGTAACGCGCGGTTTCGTACGCCTCCCGGCTCTTGATCCTGTACTTGGTCACGTAGTCGGCGATGTCGACCAGGACCTTGTCGGGCTGGGGACGGACGTTGGAGATGGGTGCGGTCATGCAGATTTACCGGTGTATGGATCTTTAAGAAGGCTAGAGGCTAGAGGCGAGAGGCTAGAGGTGCGAGGCTAGTGGGGTAAGGCGTGAAGGGTGAACGAGTGAATGGGTGAAAGGCGGGTGGTCGACAACGGGTTTCGGGTTTCACCCTTCACTCATTCACCCCTTCACCCTTCACGTCTTTACGTTCTCTTTCCAATCGGTACCCACGTCAGATTTTCGGGGCCGATGTAATTGGCGCTCGGGCGGATGATCTTGCCGTCAATGCGCTGCTCGATCACATGGGCGGTCCAGCCGGCAGTGCGGCTGATGACGAAGATGGGCGTGAACATCGCGGTCGGTACTCCCATGGCGTGATAGCTGGTGGCGCTGTACCAGTCCAGGTTCGGGAACATCTTCTTCTCTCGCCACATGACCTGCTCCACGCGCTCCGAGATGTCGAACAGCTTCATGTCGCCAGCGTCCTTGGAAAGCCGCCGTGCCACTTCCTTGATCACCTGGTTGCGCGGGTCGCCAGTGGTGTACACCGGATGGCCGAAGCCGATGATGATTTGCTTCTCGGCAATGCGTTTGACGATGTCGGCCTCTGCTTCGTCCGGGTTGTCATAGCGCCCGATGGTGTCGAAGGCGAACTCATTGGCGCCGCCGTGCTTCGGTCCCTTGAGCGCACCGATCGCGCCGCCTACCGCCGAATACATGTCAGAACCCGTGCCGGCGATGACGCGCGCGGTAAACGTGGACGCGTTGAACTCGTGCTCGGCGTAGAGGATCAGCGAGGTATGCATCGCCCGTTCCCAAAGCGCCGATGGTTTCTTGCCGTGCAGGAGGTGCAGGAAATGACCGCCGATCGAATCCTCGTCGGTCTGGATATCGATGCGCCGCCCCGAATGTGAAAAGTGATGCCAGTAGAGCAGCATCGAACCGAAACTAGCCATCATCCGATCAGCGATGTCGCGCGCCTCGCTGAGCTTGTGGTCCTGGTGTTCCGGAATTGCCGCGCCCAGGGCGGAGCAGCCGGTTCGCAGCACATCCATCGGATGCGTGTTTGCCGGGATGCACTCGAGGATGTCCTGAACCGATGCGGGAAGGCCGCGCAGCGCCTTGAGCTTACGCTTGTAAGCCGCCAGTTCAGCGACCGTCGGCAACTTCCCGTACACCAGGAGGTAGGCGATCTCCTCGAACTCGGCTTCCTCGGCGAAATCCAGGATGTCGTAACCGCGATAGTGAAGGTCGTTGCCAGTGCGGCCGACGGTGCACAACGCGGTGTTGCCGGCAGGTACTCCGGAGAGCGCCACCGACTTCTTCGGCTTGGGGGTAAGCTGGGTCGCTTCGCTCATTTGGCCTTTTCCTTGACGAAAAGTTGGTCCAGTTTCGACTCGAACCGGTGGTAATCGAGGTAATCGTAAAGCTCGTCGCGGGTCTGCATGATACCGACGACGTTCTTCTGCGTACCCTCGCGGCGGACGGTCTCGTAGACCCTGAGCGCCGCCTTGTTCATCGCACGGAAGGCCGACAGCGGATAAAGCACCAGCGCGACGTTTGCGCCGCGCAATTCTTCCACGCTGAAAAGCGGCGTGGCGCCAAACTCGGTGATGTTGGCAAGCACCGGAACCTTTACTGCATCGGCAAACTTCCTGTACATCGACAGTTCCGTCATCGCCTCCGGGAAGATCATGTCGGCACCGGCTTCCACGCAGGCGCTCGCTCGCTCGATTGCGGACTCCAAGCCCTCGACGGCGAGCGCGTCGGTGCGGGCCATGATCACGAACTGCGGATCGGTGCGCGCATCCACTGCTGCCTTGATGCGGTCCACCATCTCGTCGCGGGACACGATTTCCTTGCCGGGCCGGTGGCCGCAGCGCTTGGACTGGACCTGGTCCTCGATGTGCATCGCGCCGGCGCCGAAGTTGATCAGAGACTTAACGGTGCGGGCGATGTTGAAGGCGCCGCCAAAACCGGTGTCCGCATCCACCAGCAGCGGCAGGGCGCATGTGTCGGTGATGCGGCGCACGTCGGTGAGCAAATCGTCCAGCGTGGTGATGCCCAGGTCCGGCACGCCCAGGGAGCCGGCGGCGACCCCGCCGCCGGACAGGTAGATGGCCTTGTACCCGGTGCGCTCGGCGAGGCGGGCATGGTAGGCGTTGATCGCGCCGATCACCTGCAACGGCTTTTCCGTTGCTACTGCAGCGCGGAATCTTGCGCCGGCTGTCATGAGGCTGCTCATGGCTCTCTATCCTTTATAAGCGCTTAACGCGGAGGACGCAGAGAACGCGGAGGATGGACAAGGGCAAAAACCCAACGAGTGTAAAAAGCTCAATTTGGCGCATGCGCGCACAAAGTCGAAATTGGCGGCTGAGTATCACGAACAGTCACATCGCGTCGATCCGCAATTCGTCTTTTGTTTTCCTCTGCGTCCTCCGCGTACTCTGCGGTAGGAGTTTTCATTCAAGCAGGTGCTTGATCGCGTCGCGCTCTTCTTCCAGTTCCTTGAGCGTGGCGTTCATTCTGCTGCGACTGAACTCGTCGATCTCCAAGCCCTTGATCACCTGATACCTGCCCGCGGAGCAACTCACCGGGAAACCGTAGATCATGCCGTTGGGAATGCCGTATGAGCCGTCGGAGGCAACGCCCATGGTGACCCATTTGCCGTTGGTGCCGAGCAACCAGTCGCGCATATGGCCGATAGCGGCATTGGCGGCCGAGGCCGCGGAGGAAAGCCCGCGCGCCTCGATGACCGCCGCGCCGCGCTTGCCCACCGTGGGAATGAAGACGTTGCGGTACCACGCCTCATCGTTGACGACCTTGGGAGCCGGCTGGCCGCCGACGGTGGCGAAGCGGTAGTCCGGGTACATGGTAGGGGAGTGGTTTCCCCATACGATCATTTTCTCGATGGTATCGACCGCCTTACCGGTCTTGGCCGCAAGCTGCGACAGCGCGCGGTTGTGATCCAGACGCAGCATTGCGGTGAAATTTTCGCGCGGCAAATCCGGCGCGCTGTTCATCGCGATCCAGGCGTTGGTATTGGCCGGATTGCCGACCACCAGCACCTTCACGTTGCGGCTGGCCACCTCGTTCAATGCCCGTCCCTGTCCGGTGAAGATCGTGCCATTGGCTTCCAGCAGGTCCTTGCGTTCCATGCCCTTGGAACGGGGCCGGGCGCCCACCAGCAGCGCCACGTCGGCGTCCTTGAAGGCGACTCTCGCTTCGGAGGCCGCGACCATGCCGGCGAGCAACGGGAACGCGCAGTCCTCCAATTCCATCATCACGCCCTTCAGCGCAGCCTGCGCCTTGTCGTCCGGGATCTCGAGCATCTGCAGGATGACGGGCTGCTCCTTGCCCAGCATTTCGCCGCTGACGATGCGGAACAGGATGCTGTAACCGATCTGGCCTGCGGCACCCGTAACGGCGACTCGGAGGGGCGATTTCATGACTGGGGGCTCCTGCGCGTTGTGAGGCTTCTTGAAACAAATCAGGCTTTTAACCTCGCCTGGCAAGCACGCCCGGCGGGCCCGCCGGGATTTTCGGTCAGTCCTCAAGCCGGGTCATTCTTGCCCAGCATCATAGCGATTCGGACTCGACAATGTCAATGTAGTCATGTATCTTATAGAAGACATCTGTTCTCGTGGATGGCCGAAGGACAATGGTGCTTAAGACGCGCGGACACATGAAACAGGCAGCCAACGCGCCCGCCTTTCAACCGCTGTACCGGCAGATCAAGAGCCTGATCACCCAGAGCCTGGTAACGGGAGAGTGGCGCCCCGGTCAACTGATTCCCAGCGAAATCGAGCTTGCCGGCCGCTTCAGCGTGAGCCAGGGCACGGTACGCAAGGCCGTAGGCGAGCTTGCCGGCGAAAACCTGCTGGTGCGCCAGCAGGGCAAGGGCACTTTTGTCGCGTCCCACTCCGAGGAGCGCAGCCGCTTTCCCTATCTGAGCATATCGCCGGACCGCGGCGCCCTCGATTCGCTCGCGGCGACCCTGATTGATTGCCGCAAGGTGAAACTGGACAAAGCCTCCGCGAAGAAGCTCGATCTTGCCCCGGGCGCTGGCGCATTCCTGATTACGCGCGTGCTGGCGATCTGCGGAAAGAACGCGCTGTACGAGGAGATTCGCCTTCCCGCCACCCAATTCAGGGGACTGACGGTGGAAACCATCGAGCGCCACCACTGCATGCTCTACAGCATGTACGAGTCCGAGTTCGAAGTCCGCATCCTGCACGTCGACGAGCAGCTCAGGGCCGTCGCGGCGGAGGGATTGCCTGCCAGGCGCCTCGGCGTCGGCAAAGGTGCGCCATTATTGGCGATCGAGCGCGTCGCCTACACTTATGCGGACAAGCCGGTCGAGTTGCGCCGCAGTTTCTGTAACACCCAGGAGCACCATTACCGTAATCGCATCGTCTGACCGCCCGCGCAACCGCGAAGCTGCGCGTCCGGCCACCGGAACCTGCTGATGAACGCCAGCCCGCGACCGAAATTCCTCGACCTTATGAAGATCCGGCTCCCGGTGCCGGGTTTCGTATCGATTCTCCATCGCATCAGCGGCGCGGCGCTTTTCCTGTTCGCGGGCGTGCTGTTGTATCTGTTCCAGGAGAGTCTGGCCTCGGCGGAAAGTTATGTGCGTTTGCGCGCGCTTGCCGACCATTGGCTGGCGAAGCTGTTCCTGACCGGCATGCTGTGGGCCTTTCTTCATCATTTCTTCGCCGGGCTGCGCTTTTTGCTGCTGGATGTGGACATCGGTTCCGAACTCGGGACCACGCGGGCGATGAGTTGGGGCGTGCTGGGGACAAGTCTCGTGCTGACGATGGTCGCGGGAGTATGCCTATGGTAAAGAACGTCGGCGTCGCGCAGGGCGGGCTCAGGGACTGGCTGATTCAACGCGTAACCGCAGTGCTGATGGCGATCTACACGGTCGTGTTCGTCGGCATTCTGCTGATCTGCCCGCCGCAGCACTACGGGGAGTGGCGCGCTCTTTTCGAAAACCAGCCGATGCGCGTTGCGACATTGCTGCTCTTCGTCAGCCTTTTCTGGCACGCCTGGATCGGCATGCGCGACATCCTCTTGGACTACATCAATGCCCTGTCGCTAAGGCTTGGTCTTGAAATCGTGGTTGCTGTGCTCCTGGGCGCTTATACCGGCTGGGCGGTTCTGATTCTTTGGAACCTCTAAGGAAACTCCAATGGCGATCCCGGCAAGAAAATTCGATGCGGTGATCGTCGGTGCGGGCGGCGCCGGAATGCGCGCGTCGTTGCAACTAGCCGAGGCCGGTTTCAGGGTCGCCGTGGTGTCGAAAGTTTTTCCGACCCGCTCGCATACGGTGGCGGCACAGGGCGGAATCGGTGCCGCGCTCGGCAACATGGGCGAGGACAACTGGCTGTGGCACATGTACGACACCATCAAGGGTTCGGATTGGCTTGGCGACCAGGATGCCATCGAGTTCCTTTGCCGCGAGGCGCCCAAAGTGGTAATCGAACTCGAGCATTTCGGCATGCCCTTCGACCGCAACCCCGACGGCACGATGTACCAGCGCCCGTTCGGTGGACACATGCAGCACTTCGGCGCCGGACCGGCGGTGCAGCGTTCCTGCTGCGCGGCGGACCGCACTGGCCATGCGATGCTGCACACGTTGTACCAGCGCAACGCGCGCGCCAGCACCCTGTTTCTGGTCGAGTGGATGGCACTGGATTTGATCCGCGATGCCTCAGGACAGGTTTTGGGCGTGACCGCAATGGAAATGGAGACCGGCGCGGTATCGGTGCTGCAAGCGCGCGCGGTGCTGTTCGCCACCGGGGGCGCCGGGAGAATCTATTCCGCCAGCACCAACGCCTTCATCAACACCGGCGACGGATTGGGCATGGCGGCGCGCGCCGGAATTCCGCTCGAAGACATGGAATTCTGGCAGTTCCATCCGACCGGCGTGGCCGGTGTGGGGGTGCTGGTCACCGAGGGCGTGCGTGGCGAGGGTGGCTACCTGCTGAACAAGAATGGCGAGCGGTTCATGGAGCGCTACGCGCCTAACGCCAAGGACCTTGCGAGCCGTGACGTGGTGGCGCGGGCAATGGCGACCGAGATCAAGGAGGGGCGCGGGTGCGGGCCCGATGGCGATTACCTTTTGCTCAAGCTTGATCATTTGGGCGTGGAATTGATCGAGAGCAAGCTGCCCGGCATCCGCGAGATCGCCAGAAAATTCGCCAACGTTGATCCGGTCAGGGATCCGATCCCTGTCGTCCCGACCTGCCACTACCAGATGGGCGGGATTCCCACCAATTACCGCGGTGAGGTGGTTGCGCCCCAGGGTGGGAATCCGGAAGCGGTCGTGCCGGGTTTCTTCGCTGCAGGCGAGTGCGCCTGCGCGTCAGTGCATGGAGCGAACCGGCTTGGCACCAATTCGCTCACCGACCTGCTGGTGTTCGGAAAATCCGCTGGCGACACCATGATCCGTTTCCTGCAACAGAATTCCACACACAAGGATCTGCCGGCCGATGCGTCGGACGCGACAATGGCACGACTGGCGCGCCTGGACAACCAGATAGACGGCGAGAGCGTGCATGAAGTCGGCGCGGAAATTCGCCGGATCATGCAGGCGCACTGCGGCGTGTTCCGTTTCCCGGATCTGCTGGCAGACGGTGTCAGGAAAATAAGGGAAACCGCTTTGCGCGTCGGCCGCACCGCGATCAAGGACAAGAGCAGGGTATTCAACACTGCGCGCGTCGAGGCGCTTGAGCTCGATAATCTGATAGAGGTCGCGGTCGCCACACTGGTCTCGGCCGAGGCGCGCACGGAGAGCCGGGGGGCTCATGATCGCGCTGACCATCCACAGCGCGACGATGTCAACTGGCTCAAGCACACGCTGTGGTACAAGGACAGCCGCCGGCTCGAATACAAGCCGGTGCATATGAAGCCGCTGACCGCGCAGACGATCGAACCGAAGGTGAGAACATATTGATGGGTGAGGCGTGAGGCGAGAGGCGCAACACCCGAAACCCGACGCCGGAAACGTTCTTTAAGGCTAACCAATGAGATTCAGGATTTATCGCTACGACCCGGACAAGGGCGCCCAGCCCTACATGCAGGACTACGACGTCCAGGTGCCGCCCACCGAACCGATGCTGCTCGATGCGTTGATACGCATCAAGTCGATGGACGACAGCCTGTCGCTGCGCCGTTCCTGCCGCGAGGGCGTGTGCGGCTCGGATGCGATGAACGTCAACGGCAAGAATGGACTTGCGTGCATTACACGGCTGGCCGACCTCAAGGAGCCGGTCGAGGTTCGCCCGCTGCCCGGACTGCCGGTGATCCGCGACCTGATCGTGGACATGTCGCAGTTTTTCAAGCAGTACCACTCGGTGAAACCCTATCTGCTGAACAGTGAGCCGCCGCCCGAAAAAGAGAGGTTGCAGTCCCAGCCGCAGCGTGCGCAACTCGACGGACTGTACGAATGCATCCTGTGCGCCTGCTGTTCGACCGCCTGCCCTTCATTTTGGTGGAACCCGGACAAGTTCGTCGGGCCGGCCGGATTGCTGCAGGCCTACCGTTTTCTTGCCGATTCCCGGGATCGTGCCGCCGGCGAGCGCCTCGATGACCTCAAGGACTCGTACCGCCTGTTCCGCTGTCACTCGATCATGAACTGCGTGGACGCTTGTCCGAAGGGGCTCAATCCGACGCGGGCGATCGGCAAGATCAAGGATCTGATGGTCAAGCGCACTGTCTGAGCAGCGATGGCAGAAATAGAACGCCTCCGCTGGCAATGCCGGCGAGGATTGCTGGAACTGGACGTGGTATTGACCCGGTTTCTGGACCGCCACTTCGAGAAACTGTCCCTGCAGCAGCGTGAGGCCTTCAGGCGCCTGTTGGACTATCCGGACAACGAACTGTGGGATTTTGTGACCGGCAAACAACCACCGCCCGACGCGGTTACAGCCCGCATCATCAACTTATTTGACTGATCCTTATTGCACTGCAGCCCGGCCTCCCCTGGTGGCGAGAAGCTGCTAAACTTAAAGCCTTATCGAGCTGGCGAGGCGAGCGAGGGCATGGAAAAGCAGCGCACCGCAACAATTTCCTTCGACGACGGTACCGCTCCCGTCGAGTTCCCTGTCCTTTCCGGCACCGTGGGGCAGGACGTGGTGGATATCCGGGCCTTGCATGGCAAGACTGGCAAGTTCACCTACGATCCAGGATTTCTCTCCACCGCGAGTTGCCGCTCGGAAATTACCTACATCGATGGCGATGCCGGCGTACTGCTGTACCGCGGCTATCCGATCGAGCAACTTGCCGAGAAATGCGACTTTCTCGAAGTCTGCTATTTGTTGCTTTTCGGGGAATTGCCCGACAAGAAGCAACTGCAGGAATTCAGCGCCACGGTTATGCGTCACACCATGGTGCACGAGCAACTGGCGCGTTTTTATACCGGCTTTCGCCGCGACTCGCATCCGATGGCGGTATTGGTGGGCGTGGTGGGAGCCTTGTCGGCGTTCTATCACGATTCGCTCGACCTGAATAACCCGGAGCACCGCAAGATATCGGCGTTCAGGCTGATCGCGAAAATGCCGACCATCGTAGCGATGGCCTTCAAGTACTCCGTCGGCCAGCCGTTCATCTATCCGCTGAATACGCTGTCCTACTCGGCCAATTTCATGCGCATGATGTTCGCGGTACCGGCCGAGGAATATCAGCTCAGACCGGTGCTGGTCAAGGCGCTCGACCGGATCTTCATCCTGCACGCCGATCTCGAACAGAACGCCTCGACTTCGACGGTACGCCTGGCCGGATCTTCGGGCGCCAACCCGTTCGCCTGCATCTCATCGGGAATCGCCTGCCTGTGGGGCCCGGCGCACGGCGGCGCCAACGAGGCCTGCCTGAGTATGCTCGAGGAAATTGGCGACGTGTCGCGGGTCGGCGAGTACATCAAGAAGGCCAAGGACAAGAATTCCGGCTTCCGCCTGATGGGCTTCGGGCATCGCGTGTACAAGAATTACGATCCGCGCGCGAAGCTGATGCGGGAAACCTGCCATGAGGTGCTGAGCGAACTGGGCCTGCGCGACGATCGCCTGTTCAAGCTGGCAATAGCGCTGGAAAAAATCGCCACCGAGGACGACTATTTCGTTCAGCGCAAGCTTTATCCCAATGTCGATTTCTACTCCGGAATCGTGCAGCGCGCACTGGGCATCCCCAACAACATGTTCACCTGCATTTTCGCGCTCGCCCGCACCGTCGGCTGGGTGGCACAGTGGAACGAAATGGTCAGCGACCCGGAGCAGAAGATCGGGCGGCCGCGCCAGCTCTACACAGGCCCGGCCCTGCGTTCCGTGGTCCCGATCGAGAAGCGGTCATTGGGAAAACCAGTGATTAGGTGATTAAGAATCTGATTACTCAATCACTCAATTACTCAATTACTCCATCACTCAATTACTCACTCACTCAATCACCCAATTACTTAATCACCGATTCACTATCCTAAAAGGTGACTGTGATGATGAAGGAATTCCTCGGCAGCTCTTACCTGTTCGGCGGCAACGCCCCCTTCATCGAGGATTTGTACGAGGCCTACCTGCGAAATCCTGATGCGGTTACGCCGGAGTGGCGGCGCTATTTCGACCAGATGCAGCAGTTGCCGGGTGCGCGCGACGTAGCGCACGCGCCGATTGTCGAATCGTTCGTGCAGCGCGCGCGCAGCGGGGCACCGCGCATAGCGGTTTCGCCGGCCAAGCTCGACCGCAAGCAGGTTTCCGTGATCCAGTTGGTCGCCGAGTATCGTTTCCGCGGCGTGCTCCTCGCGCAACTGGACCCGCTCAAGCGGCGCGAACGACCACATATCGCCGAGCTGGAACCCGGGTACTACGACCTGACCGAGGCCGACATGGACACGTTGTTCAACCCCGGCTCGCTGATCGGCCCCGAGCAGGCGACGCTGCGTGAAATCATCAAGGCGCTGCAGGAGACCTACTGCGGGACCGTCGGCATCGAGTACATGTACCTGAGCAGCCGGGTGGAGAAGCGCTGGATACAGGAACGTCTTGAGCCCGTTCGGGCCAAGCCCTCTTTCTCCCCCGATTACAAGCGGCATATCCTCGAGCGCCTCACCGCGGCCGAGGGTCTGGAAAGACACCTGCATACCCGCTATGTCGGGCAGAAACGCTTCTCGCTCGAAGGCAGCGACATGCTGATTCCCATGCTCGACAACCTCCTTCAACGCGCGGGCGAGGCGGGCGTGCAGGAACTGGTGATCGGCATGGCGCACCGAGGGCGGCTGAACGTGCTGGTGAATACGCTGGGGAAAATGCCCAAGGACCTGTTCTCCGAATTCGAGGGCAAGCACGACGACGCGCTGCGTGCGGGCGACGTCAAGTATCACCAGGGATTCTCCTCCGACATCATGACCCCGGGTGGCCCGATGCACCTGACACTGGCATTCAATCCGTCGCATCTGGAGATCGTGAATCCGGTTGTCGAAGGCTCGGTACGCGCGCGCCAGCACCGCCGCAAGGACCGGCAGGGCCAGGAAGTGCTGCCGGTATTGATTCACGGCGATGCCGCATTTGCCGGCCAGGGCGTGGTAATGGAGACGTTGAACCTTTCGCAGACGCGCGGCTACGGCACCGCAGGCACGGTTCACATCGTTGTCAACAATCAAATCGGATTCACCACGTCCGATCCGCGCGACAGCCGTTCGACGTTGTACTGCACCGACGTTGCAAAAATGGTCGAAGCGCCGATCATCCACGTCAACGGTGACGATCCCGAGGCCGTGATCATGGTTATCGAACTGGCGCTGGACTACCGGACGAAGTTCAAGAAAGACGTGGTCGTCGACCTGGTGTGCTTCCGCAAGCTCGGCCACAACGAGCAGGACGAGCCGATGGTCACGCAGCCGCTGATGTACAAGATCATCAACGAGCACTCGGGGACGCGCAAACTTTACGCCGACAAGCTTCTGGCCCAGGGCGTAATCGGCCCGGACGATGCGGAGCAGATGATGGCGACCTACCGGCAGGCGCTCGAGGCGGGTTATCACACCAACACGACCATTCTGTCGAACTACAAGCCCCCGTTCGCAGTGAATTGGAGTCCGTACAGAAATACCAGGTGGAACGAAAACGACGACACCACGCTGCCGCTTGCCGACCTGCAGGTGCTGGCGGAGAAGCTGACGTCCATCCCGCCGAACTTCAAGCTTCACCCGCGGGTGGAGAAAATCATCGCCGACCGCCGTCTGATGGGGCAAGGCAAAATGCCGGTGGACTGGGGCATGGCGGAAAACCTTGCCTATGCCTCGCTTCTCAAGGACGGCTTTTCGGTGCGCATCTCCGGTCAGGACTCGGGCCGCGGCACCTTCTTCCACCGCCACGCGGTACTGCACGATCAGAACCGGGAAAAATGGGATTCCGGAACCTACCCGCCGTTGCAGCACATCGCGCCCAACCAGGGCGATTTCCTTGTCGTCGACTCTCTGCTTTCCGAAGAAGCCGTGCTCGGTTTCGAGTACGGCTATTCCACTTCGGATCCCAATGAGCTGGTGGTTTGGGAAGCGCAATTCGGCGACTTCGCCAACGGCGCCCAGGTGGTGATCGACCAGTTCATCGCCTCCGGCGAGGTCAAGTGGGGCCGCATCTGCGGCTTGGTGTTGTTGCTGCCGCATGGCTACGAAGGGCAGGGGCCGGAGCATTCTTCCGCGCGGCTCGAGCGCTACCTGCAACTGTGCGCGGACTACAACATCCAGGTGTGCGTGCCCGCGACCCCGGTGCAGATGTTTTTCTTGCTACGCCGCCAGATGATCCGCCCGTACCGCAAGCCGCTGGTGATATTTACGCCAAAGAGCCTGCTGCGTCACAAGGAATCGGTGTCGCCGCTGGACGAGTTCGCGCAGAGCAAGTTCAAGCCGGTAAACGCCGAGTGGGATGCGGACATCAAGCCGGACACCGTCAAACGAGTGATCTTCTGCGCCGGGAAGGTTTTCTTTGACCTGCGCGCCGCACGCCAGGAGCGCGGCATCAGCGACGTAGCCATCGTGCGCATTGCTCAGCTCTATCCGTTCCCGCACGACGATTTTCAGGAGCAAATCAATCTTTACGGCAATGCCCGCGAGGTCCTGTGGTGCCAGGAAGAGCCGGGCAATCAGGGCGCGTGGCACCGAATCCAGCATTATCTGCTGCGCCACATGCGCGCCGACCAGGTTTTGGGATACGCCTTGCGGCCCTCGTCGGCGTCGCCGGCGGTTGGCTATCTGTCGTTGCACAACGAGCAGCAGAAGGAAGTGGTCAATGCAGCCTTCAGGGAAATCACCAGCAACCTCGTTGTCCCGGTACAGGGCACGGGCAGGGCCGCACGTTAGCCACGGGAAAGCTACTGAACTGACGATGGGACACCAGCATGCTGATTGAAGTCAAAGTGCCACAACTCTCGGAATCGGTTGCGGAGGCGACGTTACTGTCCTGGCACAAGAAGCCGGGCGAGTTTGTCAGGCGCGACGAGAATCTGATCGATGTCGAAACCGACAAGGTGGTGCTGGAGTTGCCGGCGCCGGATTCCGGTGTGCTCGCCAATGTGATCAAGGGCGATGGCAGCACCGTGGTAGGCAATGAGATCATTGCCACGATCGACACCGAGGCCAAGGCGGTTGCCGGGGCGGCGGCATCCGCAACTACCGTAGCGGCGGCGCCCGTCGTCAAGGCCGCCGGAAAACCGGCATCGCCACCGGTGACTGCCGCCAAGGCGCAGTCGCCCGCGGTCATGCCTTCCGCCAGGAAAATCGCCGCGGACAACGATCTCGACGCCTCGCAGATCGGCGGCAGCGGACGAGGCGGCCGCGTCACCAAGGAAGACGTGGTGATGAAGCTGCAGGCGCCGCAGGCGCCCAGGCCGGCGACGCCCTTACCCTCACCGGTGAACATGGAGCAGATGCTGGGCGACCGTCCCGAGCAGCGAGTGCCGATGTCTCGGCTGCGCCAGCGCGTGGCGGAACGCCTGGTGCAGTCGCAATCCACTGCGGCTATCCTCACCACGTTCAACGAAGTCAACATGCAGCCGGTAGTGGAACTGCGCAACCGCTACAAGGACAAGTTCGAGAAGGAATACGGCATCAAGCTCGGCTTCATGTCTTTCTTCGTCAAGGCGGCGGTCCACGCGCTGAAAAAGTATCCGGTGGTCAACGCGTCGGTGGACGGCACCGACATCGTTTACCACGGCTATTTCGACATCGGCATCGCCGTGGGCAGCCCGCGCGGGCTGGTCGTGCCGATCGTGCGCAACTGTGACCAGCTGTCTTTCGCCGAAATCGAGAAGGCAATCGCCGACTTCGGCAAACGTGCCCAGGACGGCAAGCTCACCATCGAAGAGCTGACCGGCGGAACGTTCTCGATTTCCAATGGCGGGGTATTCGGCTCGATGCTTTCCACGCCTATCATCAACCCGCCGCAAAGCGCCATCCTGGGAATTCACGCGACCAAGGAACGACCGGTGGTGGAAAACGGGCAGATCGTAATCCGGCCGATGAACTATATGGCGGTTTCCTATGATCACCGCATCATCGACGGCCGCGAGGCCGTGCTGATCCTGGTGGCGATCAAGGACGCACTCGAAGATCCCTCCCGCTTGCTGCTCGA